>CACXEY010000318.1 GCA_902766695.1 uncultured bacterium | reverse complement strand
GGTACTTAATAGTACCATAAAGCAAATAAGAGTTTATTTAATGCTATGTTCGAACTTTCACATTAAACTTGTTTTCAAACGAAAACACAATGTAGTACCTTTAGGAACATTTAGAGAACACTCCCATTGGTATCAACTCTTACACTACACAATTTCTATTTGCTTTATGCTACCATCAAGTGATAGCATCTTTAGTAAATGAAAATATAAGAATTGTTTATAGGTACAATTCATAAAAACCTAGAGGAACCTTGTTCCTACTAACGGGTTTGAACCTTTTATAGTCCAACTAATTGTTAGGTATAAAACCTCATCCATTTACGATTGGCACTTAATAGTACCATAAAAACAAATAAATGGTATTTTCTTATTAATTGATTACTTTAATAAGATGGTTAATCACACCCTGTGTAGAAATAAGGTAATTACCCTTATAAACCAAATACTACATCCTCTTTTATTATTTGTTTTTATGCTACCATTAGGTAGCACTCCACCAAAGACTAAAAATTACTTGGCGTTATCCATAGGAATAAGACCAACACCTAATGGTTCAAATTAGATTGTCCATCACAAACTTGGTATATTACCTTGCTTGTATAAAGATTATATCATTGTTCTTTTTGCTAGTCAATACACCACGCACATCTCATTATTCTTTTACTAGGATCAAATGTATCTATAATTTCTCCATCTATAATAGCACTTATATGCCCGTTTGTAGTAATAGCATATTTGCCACGTGGATGTTCTAACGCAAATTCTCCTATTGTTTTTGCATAATGACATTCTCTAGGATATCTTTCATCTAAATAATCTTCTACAAATATAACATTATCTAGCATATACCCTTCTTTATTTGCTAATTCGCTTAATTCATCGTGTACATCATACCAACTACGATTAGTTAATACACTTAATGCCCTTACTACACAATCGGCAATATCTCTATCGTTAGGATTTGCATTATAATATCTAAACATCTTACATCATACTTCTTTGTAATGTTTCTTTTATTTCTTGTTTTTGTTGTGGTGTTTCCGCATCTTCCATTAGATATTTAATAAAATCTTCTAATGCTTTTACCATATAGTGATGTGCTTTATCAGTATCTTCACTAGCACCATATCTACCACGATATTCTTGGTATCTTCCGTATTCTTCACCTAATCTATCTAGGTTTTCGTCACCACGATACTTCATATCACGACCTCTACGACCATATTCATTATAGTTGCCATATTCACCATAATTTCCGTAAGCACCTCTACTTGGACCTCTACCATTGTAATTTCCGTAATTCATACTTTCATCCTCCTTTGCCATATGTCTTATTTTACTTAATTTATACAATATATCTAAATTTGTAGTAGTTAAACCTTTATCTAATAAATCTTTAATAGATTGGTCAGTTTTTTCAATCAATCTTTCTTCCATTATCATCACTCCTTTCTTTAAGAAGTTTAATTATTTCGTTATTTTGATTAATGATTTTTTCTAAATACTCTTTATCTTGTCTTTGTAATTCTTGCATTAAATCACTATTATTAAAATCCTTAAACAAAATATCTAAACTAATTATTTGCAACATTAATGATGCTAAATCCACTTTATTATCCATTTAATTTTCTAATGATTAAATTAGCATCTTTGATTGTAGGTATTTCAGTTACTACCGCAGGTGTAACACCACCAACACTAGGTAAACTACCTATTGCTATTGTTGTATTTACTCTAGGACATATTTCTAATACTTTTGTAAATGATATATTAGTATATGTTCCTGCGGTTGTAATTTCGGCATCCATTTCAGTTCCTTCTACATCAGTTCCTGTTGCAGTTTTTAATGCCATTGCTACAATTCCTGCGGTATCGCTTGTTACATTAGCGTTAAAAGATACTTCAAATCTACCACCACCAATGATAGTAAAATCACTACCGCCTTTCATATATTGTAACCAACCGCAACACGTTGCACTATTTGTCCTTACATCTATTAAATCAAAGTTTAAATTATCTATATTACTTGTTAAAGTTTCAGGTGTTATTTGTAATGCTTGTATCATTTGTATTCTCCTTTCTTTAAATAAAAAGAAGATAGTACTTGCCTATCTTCTATAAAAAAGCAAGTTCCTTAAAAGGTTTGTCTATTGACATTTTGCTTATACATTCATTCCGTAAAGATTGTTTCCACATCCGCAACCATTGTTGTTGCAAGTGAAAATTGGTTGTCTACCATAAACAGGTACACTAGGAACAGGGCAATTGCTTAAACGATTATATAATGCATCTACTTCCGCTTCTTGTCCTAATCTTAATGTAGCGGTTTGTTCGCTTTGTGATGCTTGACCTCTTGCATATAACAATCCTTGTCTTAATTGTGCAATAGTATCATTTTTAGCATCGATCTTGTCTTGGCATAATTGGTCTAGTATCTTTTGTACACTAGCAGTTTGGTTAGCAAGTATATCTCTTACACCTTCATTTATTGCTTGTCTATCGGCACAATTTTCACTAATTATAGTTGAATTTAAACCTGCTATACCAAGTCTATTTTCGCAACAACAATCGGCAAATTGTCTTGATAAATCAAAGTTTTGTTGCATTGATGCCATTTGTCTATTATTAGCACCTATTTCGGCATTATAGAAACCATTTGAAATAGTACTTGTAATATCACTTGTAGAATTACATAATTGGTTAGATAAACCATAAATACCATCTCTTACGCCTTCAATTTGGTTGCTTAAATGCAATGTATCAAAACCATTATTAGTATTAGACATTATTTCTTTTTGTCCATTTGATAACCAAGCATATCCATTGTCAAAATTGTTGCCACCAAAACCACCCCAACCATTATTATTACCGCCCCATAATAAAGCAAGTAATAAGATTAACCAAGCACCATCACCACCAAAGAAACCATTTCCATTACCATTATTCATTCCATAAACAGGGTATGGGTAGAAACCATTTCCATTAGTAGTTGCAAGTTCAATAGTTGGTTGTATTCCTGTACTTCCGTTCATAAATTCACCACCTTTCTATTTAAATATTTATATTAACCTTTTAAGGTAATATACTTATTAATTTCTTCATTGCTAATACCAAAACCATTAGCAAATTGTTTGAAACTATTTAGTTGTTCTTGATTAACATTACTAAACATTTTATTTATCATTTCTTGTGGATTTTTTAGATTTTGTAATTGTTGTAATGCTTGTGGGTTCTTCATCTTCAATTGATTTTGCAATTGGTTCATCAATATCGTTTGTGCGTTCATAATTCTTCATCTCTTTTCTCAATTCTTCTATTTGTGCTTGTAAATACTCTATTTGTAAATCTTTATTATCTTTAGGTACTATTTCATTTAACTCATATGTCTTAATATCTCCTTTTACATTTTTGATCCATACTACCGACATATCTTTACTAAAGTAAGGTGTTTCACCCATTACCATTTCACGTTTAACATCATCTAATGAATTAGCGTATTTGATTATTGGTGCTTGTGGCATCATACTAAAGTTTTGAGTTAAATTAGTTGGTTGTTGCATTTGTGGTATATTTTGTCGCATTTTTTCTAATTCCTTTATTTGCATATCAATTCTTTCTTGTGGCGACATATAATTGTTGTACATTCAATCACTCCTTTAAACAAAAAGAAAAGAGAAAAACATATAAAATACCTCGATTAATGTTTTAAATTAACCCAAGCAGTTTTTCTCCTTTCTTGTAAAAATTATCGCATAAAAAAAGGACCCAACTTTGTTGAGTTCTTTTAATGTTTTTAAAAAGATTTTATAAAATTTTTTTAATTTTTTTCTTTAATTTTGCTAACATTACATCTAATGTACTTTCACTTACATTTAGTTTTAATGCCATTTTAGTTCTACTATAACCTTTAATTTTATATTCTAGTAGTTTTTGATATTCTTCATCTAACATACATTGTTCTACGATATAGTCATAATCTTGTTTAGTAAATTCAAAGAATTTCATAATTATTTTCTTTTAGATTTGCGGTATTTTCTTTTAGTAGTTCTTTTTATATGTGTTCTTGTTTGTCTAATTCTCGCCATTGTAATCACCATTTATTATATAACTATTATCAATAGAACCATCATTGGTATCAACTTCTTGCGTGTTAGTATCAATATCTTCTACTATTTCTTCTACACCAATATCGTTTAATACGTACACTAGATAACCAATAGTACCAAACCACATTATAAGTATGGTTATTATGATTATAAACAATCTTCTATTTTGTGCTTTATAATCTTCCAATAAACTAAAGGCAAATGATACTTGCTTAATATCGTTTTGTATTTCTTCAACATCTTCCTTAAAACTCATTTTAACCACCTTTATGATACATTTCTACGTGTAATTCCATCGCTTTATCTAATTTGCTATCAAATTCATATTCATATTTTTCTATTTTTTCTAGGATTTTATCAACTTTTTTGCCTAAATCTTCAATCTTGTAATTTAAAAGACCATAATTTTCTTCTTTTGTATCCTTAATTGCTTTATCTTTTCTACTTAATGCAAAATTAGATACTGAAATAACTGATGATAATATACTCAATAATAGTGCTATTGTTAATTCCATACTATACACCTTTCTATCTCTTACCTAATTTAATTATATCATTGATTATTTAATTACGCAAAAAAACAACCATAAGGTTGCTCTCTTGCCTACCAACTACCTAAAAGCATAAAAAGGGGTCTATGTGCTTTTGCCTTTCGGCAATTAAATTATATCACATAAATTTTTAAATGCAAAATTAGTATTTTATTCTTAATCTTTCTAATTTTGATTTTAAACCGCTTTTTTGACACAATTCAAAGTATTTATTAGTTGTTTGTGTAATCTTACCTTGTATTTCATTTGTGTCTAAATTAGCACTTTTTAACCCTTCTAATTCATCTTTATAATTTCGTAAACGTGTTTCCATTTTACGTTGCATTTGAGTTCCTTGATACATAGTATAATGTTTACCATCTATTTCAAATCCTTTTTCATTTCTTTGATTAATAGCATCTAACTCTTTTTGGGAGTATTGTGGTTCATCTATACCCAAGATAATATTATATACATAGTGATAGCAATTTAGTTGTCCTATCGGTCTAAAATTAGGTGTAGGAACGCCATTTTTATCTCTAATATGTATATCTATTTCTTTTTCTTTATAATCTTTTGCTATTCCGTATGTTTGTAGATTTAAAAATTCTTCATTCTTAAATTGATGACCTTGTACTTCGCTATGGTCAGGTGCAGGTGCTTCGTGTACACTAATTTCTATACCATCGGCACCAAATTCTTCACCAAATTGTTGTTGCAGGTTAATAGATAAATCTCTTAATGCACCTTGTAAGTTCATACGTACACTACTATCTAATCTTCTATGATATCCACTAGCATAATCAATTGTTTTAAGACCACTAGCACTTAATTCTTTGATCGTTTTACTCATAGCACTATTAAAACTATCTTTACCTTGTAATAAACTTGTTACCGCATCATCAATAGTATTTTGGTATGTTTCACTTAATGGTGTAAACACTACTTTACCATCTACATATTTAGCAAATCCTAATGTTTTAGATAAGTTCTTATATGTTTCTTTAGTTATATTTGCCATTGCTCTTACTTGGTTTTGTAATGCTATATTCTTATCATAAGGTATATAAGGTGTATTCTTATAATCATAGAATTGTTTAGCAAATGATTGGTTCTTTTTTGCAACCTTTTCAAATATCTTATCTATTTCATCGGCATTGAGATTAGTTATTTTAGCAATTTCATTTACTATTTTCTCATAATCTCCACCATATTTAAGTATCATCGCTAAATCTTGTGCTTTACTAGGCATTACATCACCTATTTTAGCAATACTTTCGGCAATCTTTTTTATTGTATATGTATTAACACGTTCTATTCTTCTAACTAATACATCTACTATTTCATTAATTACATCTTCATTTAACATTATTCACCTATTAAATCGCTAACACTAGGTTCACTTTTTTTAATTTCATCTATGTTCTTT
>CACXEY010000317.1 GCA_902766695.1 uncultured bacterium | reverse complement strand
CTCCCATCCATGAAACGCCCCTCCTCCATCCGCACCGTGCAAGCCGCCTTCGTGACCGCGTGGATGCTGCTCCTCTGCGCCTCCCTCGGATTCAAGGCGTCCGCCCGCCTCCTCGGCTGGCCGCAGTGGGACGAGTTCCGTCTCGAAGAGAACCGCAATCTCGCCGACTTTCCCGACCTCCGCCATACGCCCGCCAAGGATTGGGGCTCCGGCCTCGACCGCTGGTACAACGACCAGTTCGCCTTCCGCTCGCGCATCGTCCAGTTCTACCGCTGGCTCCACACCGACGTGCTCGCCTCGCCCGTCCACGAAATCGAGATTCCTGGCACCGGCGGCTGGATGTACCGCAACGGCGGGACCTGGCGCGAAATCGACGACTACCTCGGCGTCTTCGAACTCACCCCCGAAGAAACCGCCCGCTGGCTCGAATTCTTCGAAGGCCGCGTCGAATGGGCTTCCGCGCACGGCGCCGTCTACCTCCAGGCCATCACCCCCGTCAAGGCGCAGATCCACCCCGAACACCTGCCGCCCGCCGTACGCCACCACCGCGGCCAGGGCGTCGGCGAACAGGTCCGTGCCGCGTTGCGGAATTCCCCCGCGCGCGACCACGTCCTGTTCCTGGGCGATGCCATCCGCGAGATCACCGACCGCGCCGGACGCACCTACTTCTACCCCTCCGACCACCACGTCAACGGCTACGGCTGCTACGTCCTCTACCGCGAAATCATGGCCGCCGCGGAACGCTTCTTCGGCCCCCCCATGGCGATGCCGCCCTTCTACGACGACCCGCCCGCCGCCGTCCGCGACGGCCTCGAACCCGGCTGCTTCCAGTGCGGCGACCCCGGCTACGAGCGCCTCGCCGTCCGCATGCCCGGCATGCACCCGGTCCGGTCCGGGGCCTTCGACGCCGTGCGGCCCAAGCCCAACGGACCGATCGCCTTCGAGTGGCCGGGCGGCAAGGTGCACCGGACGGCGGTCATCGCGCACGACTCCTTCCTGCGCTTCCCGATGTACTCCTGGTACCACCCCGACATCGAACCCGTCCGCATCCCGCTCGCCGACGGCTTCGACCGCGCCGTCACCCTCATGTTCGCCCGCTACACCACGCCCCAGCTCGATCGCATCGTCGCCGCCGAAGCCCCGGCCTTCCTCGTCGAGCAGTTCCCCGAGATCCGCCTCACCCAGGCCATGGAAGGCTACGACGACACCATGCGCCGCGCCGCCGCCTTCGCCCGCGGCACCCCGATTACCGCCGAAGAGGCCGCCGCCCTCCCCCCCGGCACCCCCCTCCTCGCCCGTGCCTCCCTCCGCGATGTTGCCACCGACATCACCGCCACCCTCCTCGCCGACGGCTCCCCCGCCGCCGCCGAATCCACCACCCCCGCCTCCGTCCGCGCCCTCTACTATCCCCCCCTCCCCCTCGGCGGCCACACCCTCTCCCTGGACCTCGCCCCCGCCGACGCCACCGCCTCCTCCACCGCCCTCGACCTCCGCCTCCCCGCCTCCCCCTGATTCCGCCATCCCGGTTTCGCCGGAACCGCGCCGGCGGTCCCTCCCCCCTCCCCCCCCTCCCTCTCACATCTTCCCCGAGAGAATCCGCCGGAGGATGTCCCCGACGTCCATCTCCTCGGTGATCTTCGGCATCGCCGCCCGAATCAGCTGCTGCGCGTCCGCCTGCTTGTGGCCGAGCGATACCAGCGCCGCCAGCGCGTCGCGCAGCTTCGCGTTGACCGGCCCCGACGGCGCTTCCCCGGCGATCGCTTCCATTGCGTCCCCCTTGCCGATCTTGTCGCGCAGCTCCAGCACGATGCGTTCGGCCGACTTCTTCCCGATCCCCGACACCGAGCTCAGCCGCTTGACGTCCCCGTTGACGATTGCCGCCTTCAGCTCGCGTACCGGCATCCCGCTCAGCAGCGCCAGCCCGAGCTTCGGACCGATGCCGTTGACCGCCGTCACCAGCAGGAACGCGTTCCGTTCCTCCTCGTCCGCGAACCCGTACAGCAGGTGCGCGTCCTCCCGCACCACGTGCAGCGTCAGCAGCCGGAACCGCGACCCTTCCGCCGGGAGCCGGTCGAAGGTCGACAGCGCGATCGCGGCCTCGTAGCCGACGCCGTTGACGTTCATGACCGCGCGGTGGGGTTCCTTGCGGTCGAGGATGCCTTCCAGAAACACGATCATGCGGATTCTCCTGCGGAAAAGGGGCGCTGTCCCAGGCGCGGAACCGTTGCAACGCAAAAACCCGCCGGCCTGGTCGGCGGGTTCAAGCGGCTGTCCGACGGGCGGACGGATTGGCGGCCGGCCGGCGCGTTACGCCTTGGCCTTGGCCGCGCGCGCACGCTCCTTGAGCCGCTTGATGCGGCGTTCGCGGGCCTTGCGCTTTACGCGTTTTCTCAATTGCTGTCCCATAACGGCGCGCAACCATAGCAGTCCCCGCCCCGTCCGTCAACCGCCGATTCCGCCCCCTCCCGCCCCCTCCCGGACCCAACATGAGATTATGGAAAAACCACCGTAAAACCCCGCTTTTCCCCCCATCCTCCCCCCCATGGAAATCCGCCGCGGAGTTTTGTCGCCAACGCCCCCCCTTTCGTGTATTCTCGCCCCCGACCCACAGAAAGAGGAACCATGAAGATCCGCACCATCGCCGCCGTCCTGCTGGCCGCCGCCACCGCGGCCTCCGCCGCCGTCCCCTACGAACTCGAAGAGCGCGCCCGCGCCGCCATGGACCGCGGCGCCGCCTGGCTCGCCGCCCGCCAGCAGGAGGACGGCGCCTGGGGCATGCCCGAGGCCCCGGCCATGACCGCGCTCGCCCTCCACGCCCTGCACGCCACCGCACCCGAAGCCTATTCCGAGGACATCGCCCGCGCGACGGCCTTCGTCCTCTCCAACGCGCAGCCCGACGGCGGCATCTGGTGCCCGCCCGAGCCCGGACGCCGCGGCGGCGGCCTCGCCAACTACAACACCGCCGTCTGCCTCGCCTCCCTCCACGCCCTCGGGCGGCCCGACCTCGTGCCCGTCCTGCAACGCGCGCGCACGTTCCTCGCGGGGACCCAGTACGCCGACGGCCCCGTCCGCGGCGGCATCGGCTACGACCCCAACCAGCCGCGCCCCTACGCCGACCTCTCCAACTCCGCGATGGTCTACGACGCCATGCGCGCCACCGAAGACCTCGAAGACCTCCGCGCCGCCGGCGACCCGCGCGCCGACCTCGACTGGGGTGCCGTCCAGGACTTCCTCGCGCAGGTCCAGAACCTCCCCTCCGTCAACACCAACGCCTGGGCCAGCGACGACCCCGACGACCAAGGTGGCTTCGTCTACACCCCCGGCGCCGGCCCCGCCCGCGGCCCCGGCCCCGCCCGTCCCGGTGGTCCCGGCCGTCCCGGTCGTCCCGGTGGTCCCGAAGGCCCCGCCCGTCCCGGCATGGCGCCCCCCGAATCCTCCGACGCCTTCCAACTTCCCCCCGACCGCCCCGCGCCGCCCCCGCGCGCCGAAGCCGCTCCCGAGGCCGCCCCCGCCCCCGCCGCCGAGCCCAAGATCGCCCTCCGCTCCTACGGCAGCATGACCTACGCCGGCCTCCTCTCCCTGATCTACGCCAACGTCTCCAAGGACGATCCGCGCGTCCTCGCCGCGCAGGACTGGGCGGCCAAGCACTGGACCCTCGACGAGAACCCCGGCCAGGGCCCCGAAGGCCTCTATTACTTCTACACCGTCCTCGTCAAATGCCTGGACGCCTTCGGCGACGACCTCGTCACGCTCCCCGACGGAACCACCGTCGCGTGGCGCGAAGCCGTGGTCCGCAAGATCCTCTCCCTCCAGCACGACGACGGCCACTGGGTCAACACCAACAACCGCTGGTGGGAAGCCGACCCCACGCTCGTGACCTCCTACGCCATCCTCGCCCTCGAGCGTACCCTCGGCGAGTGAGTGCCCCCGCCGACCTCCTCGCCATCGGCGCCGGTCCCGCCGGACTGACCGCCGCGCTCGCCTTCAAGCGGCGCAATCCCGCCGCGCGCGTCGTCGTCGCCGACCGCATGGGCGGGCCCGGCGCCAAGCTCGCCGTGACCGGCGGCGGCCGCGGCAACCTTTCGCGCGACATCCACCTCGACGACCTCGTCCGCGCCTTCGCCCCCTCCGACCGCTTCGTCGCGCCCGCCATCCGCGCCTTCCCGCCAACGGCCCTGCGAGCCTTCTTCCGCGGCATCGACGTGCCGACCGTCGTCGAACCCGGCGGCGGCATCTACCCCGCTTCCCAGTCCGCCCCCGCCGTGCGCGACGCCCTCGCCGCCGCCGCGCGCCGGGCCGGCGTCGAGTTCCGCATGGGGGCCGCCGTCTGCCGCTTGGAGCCACCCGATTCTATCGATTCCATCGAAAAAACCGATTCCATCGATTCATCCTCTTGGCGGGCTTATTTCGCTTCTTCCCCCTCTCCGCTCGCCGCCCGCCGCGTCCTCCTCGCCGCCGGGGGCCAGTCCGCGCCCGCCCTCGGCTCCGACGGATCCGGATTCGCCCTCGCCCGCGCGTTGGGCCACCGCATCGTCGCCCCCGTTCCCGGCCTCGCGCCCGTACTCGTCGACGACGCCCCCTGGATACCGGCCCTTGCCGGCGTATCCCTCCCCGACGCCGCCCTGCGCCTGGCCATGCCCCAACGACTCCTGCGCGAATCCCGCGGGCCTCTCCTCTTCACCCACCGCGGACTCTCCGGCCCCGCCGCCCTCGACATCTCCGCCGCCCTCTCCCGCGCCCTCGCGCACAACGACCCGTTCACCCTCTATCTCGCCGTCCTCCCCGCCCCCCGCGACAAATTCCGCACCCTCCTCGACACCCTGCGCCGCACCGACGGGGCCCGCCCCCTCCGCCGCGCCTTCGCGCCGCCTCTCCCCCAGCGGCTCGCCGATGCGATGCTGTCACTCGCCGGCGTTCCCCCCGACACCCCCGCGGCCCGCTTGTCCGCCCCTGCCGCCGACCGGCTTGCCACCGCCCTCTGCGCCCTGTCCCTGAACGTCACCCACACCGCCACCTTCGCCGAAAGCATGGTCACGTCCGGCGGCGTATACCTCCCCGAAGTCCATCCCAAGACCCTGGCCAGCCGCCTCCACCCGACCCTCTCCTTCGCCGGCGAAATCCTCGACGTCGCCGGCCCCACCGGCGGCTACAACCTCCACTGGGCCTTCGCCTCCGCCCACCTCGCCGCCACCGCCGCCGCCGCCCGCCCCTGACCGCCCCCTCGCCCCCTCCGCCCACCTTCCCGGCACACTTTTGGAAACAGGAAAAAAACCGACAGTTTTCCCCTGTTTCCACCCATGGTCCTTTCTCATGAAGTCGCCCCCTCGAACGCCCCCGCCGCCGCCCCCCGCCCCGCGCGTCACTCCTTGACGCCGCCCGCGGTCAGCCCGCTGACGAGCAACTTCTGGCACGCGAGGAACAGCGCCGTGATCGGCAGCCCCGAGAGGACCGCCGTCGCGGCGAAGTCGCCCCAGAGGTAGTTCTGCTCGTACAGGAAACTGTTCGCGCCGACCGCCAGCGTCCACTGCTCCGTCCGCTGCAGCACCACGCTCGCCATCGGGTATTCCCCGATCATCCCGATGAACGCCAGGATGAACACGATCGCGAAAATCGGCAGCGACGTCGGCAGCATGATCATCCAGAACGTCTGCCACGCGCTCGCGCCGTCGATGGACGCCGACTCCTCCAGGGCGACCGGCAGGGAATCGAAGTAGCCCTTGATCATCCAGATGTGCGTCGCCACCCCGCCCAGGTAGGCGAGGATCAGCCCCGGATGCGTATCCAGCCCCAGCGCCGGCACCCACCGGCCCACGCCCTCCAGGATCGAGTACACGGCAATCAGCGCCAGCACCAGCGGGAACATCTGCAGGATCAGCATCGCCCCCAGCAGCTTTTCCCGGCAGGCGAACCGCATCCGAGCGAACGCGTACGCGCACGTCGACGACAGCAGGAGGATCAGTGCCGCCGCCGTGCCCGACACCTTGATGGAGTTCCAGAACCACAGCAGCACCGGCGATCCCGACGGCGCCATCGAGCCGTCCGCCTGTTCGACCGGCAGGCCCAGCACCATGCGCCAGTGTTCCAGGCTGAACGTCTCCGGCGTCAGCCAGAGGCTGCCCGTGGAGAAATTCCCCTTGCGGAACGAAATCGACACCACCATCACCAGCGGGAACATCACCAGCGCGATGAACACCCACAGCACGGCGTGCGCCGCGAAAATCCGACCTCGATACGTGCGTCCTTCGACCATGTTTCCATCCTACCCCTCCCCGCCCCCGCCCCGCAACCCCAAACTCCCGCCCGGCGGCCGCCGGAGGCGGCGGTGCGTTCATGGCGGATGTCGGCATGGAAAACACGGGAAAACCGGCTGTTTTCCGTAATCTCAAGAACGTCCCGCCCCCCTCCCCCTTTTGCAAAAGGATTTGCCATGCATCCCGATTGCACCTATTATCATCCTCCGATGAGTTCATCTTCCAGTCCGTCCCCCGCTCCGGCCGCCGCGAACCTGCGGCTCGACCGCGGCGCCTCCGCCGCGTCGCTGGCCCTTTCCGGTACCTGGACGCTCGCCGCCGACCTCTCCGCCGCCAACGCCTTCCTCGCCGACCCGCACGCCCTCGACGGTCTGCCCTCCCACACCCTCCGCGTCACCGATGCCGGCATCGCGGCCTGGGACAGCCCCCTGCTGGTATTTCTCCGGCGCCTCGCCGTCGCCGCGCCAAAAGGCACGACCCTCGACCTCTCCGGGCTCCCCTCCGGCGTCCGCGACCTGCTCGACCTGGCTTCCGCCGTACCGCCCCGCGCCCGCGACGCCGCGCCGCCGGAGCCCTCCTGGCTGGCGCGCGTCGGCCTCGCGAGCCAGGCGTGCTTCCAGCATACGGGCGAATCCCTCCGCTTTCTCGTCGATCTCGCCGCCTCGGCCGGACGCATGCTCGTCGGCAAGGGCCGCCACCGCCGCGCCGATTTCCTCGACGTCCTGAGCGAATGCGGTCCCGGGGCGCTGCCCATCCTGTTCCTGATGAGCCTGCTGGTGGGGATGATCGTGGCCTTCCTGGGGGCGATCCAGTTGAAGCTCTTCGGCGCGGAAATCTTCATCGCGGACGCGGTGGCGATCGCGATGACGCGCGAGATGGGGGCGCTGATGACGGGCATCGTGATGAGCGGCCGCACGGGCGCCGCCTTCGCCGCGCGCCTGGGCACGATGCAGGTCAACGAGGAAATCGACGCCCTCCGCACGCTCGGCTTCTCCCCGATGGACTACCTCGTCGCCCCGCGCGCCCTCGCGCTGCTGCTGATGATGCCGCTGCTGGCGACCTACTCGATGGCGGCGGGCATCCTCGGCGGCGCCATCGCGGGCATCGCGACGATGGACCTGACGCCGGCCCAGTACCTCCACGAAACCCTTTCCTCGATGTCGGTCAAGGGCATCGCCTCGGGTCTCTTCAAGGCGGCGGTGTACGGCGTGGTCATCGCGGTATCCGGCTGCCGCCAGGGCATCGCGTGCGGGCGCAGCGCCGAATCCGTGGGCACGGCGACGACGGCGGCGGTGGTCAACGCCATCGTGTGGATCATCGTGATGGACTCGCTGATTTCGGTCCTCTACATGCTGCTGGGAATCTGAGCCATGACCGCCGCCGACCAAGCCCCCCTCCGCGCCGAACACCTCACCCTCGCCTACGGCGAGCGCGTCATCCAGCGCGACCTGAACTTCACGGTCGACCGCGGCGACATCTTCATCGTGATGGGCGGCAGCGGCTGCGGCAAGAGCACCCTCCTGCGGCACCTGATCGGCCTCCAGCGCCCCGCCGCCGGACGCGTCTTCTACGGCGCCGCCGACTACTGGGCCGCCGACCCCGCCGACCGCGCCGCGATCCTCCGCCGCATCGGCGTCCTCTACCAGGGCGGCGCCCTCTTCAGCTCCATGACCCTCGCCGAGAACGTCGCCGTCCCGCTCGAAACCTGCACCCCCCTGCCCCCCCGCGACATCCGCGCCCTGGCCGAGCTCAAGCTCGCTCTCGTCGGCCTCGCCGGATTCGGCGACTACTATCCCTCCGAAATCTCCGGCGGCATGCGCAAGCGCGCCGGACTCGCCCGCGCCCTGGCGCTCGACCCCGAGATCCTCTTCTTCGACGAACCCTCCGCCGGCCTCGACCCCGTGAGCGCCAAGCGCCTCGACGACCTGATGCTGCGGCTGCGCGACGCCCTGGGCGCGACGCTCGTCGTCGTCACCCACGAACTCGCCAGCCTTCTGTCCATCGGCACCAACTCCGTATTCCTCGACGCCGCCACCCGCACCCAGATCGCGACCGGCGCCCCCCGCGACCTCCTCGCCGACTGCCCCGACCCCACCGTGCAAGCCTTCCTGCGCCGCGGCGAACTTCCCCCGCCTCCCCAAACCAAGGAGCCCCACACATGAGCGACAAAAAGCCCCATCCCGCCGTCGTCGGCGCCTTCGTCATCGGCGCCATCGCCCTGCTGATCCTGGCCGCGCTGGCCATCGGCGGCCCCGGCCTCTTCGAGCGCAAGTTCGAGTGCGTCGCCTACTTCGACGAAGACATCGGCGGGCTCGACATCGGCGCGCCCGTCGAACACGAAGGCGTGCGCATCGGCACCGTCACCGGCGTACGCCTCGAATTCGACCTCCAGGCCCACCGCTTCTACCGGCCCGTCCGCTTCCAGATCGAGCCCTCCCGCATCAGCGCCGACGCCTCCTTCACCGGCTCCGCCACCGACCTCCTCTCGCGCCTCGTCCACGAACACGGACTCCGCGCCCAGCTGGCCAACCAGAGCCTTCTCACCGGCAAACTCAAGATCACCTTCGGCCACCATCCCGACACCCCGGCCGTCCTGCTCGGGCGCGATCCCGGCCTCTTCGAAATCCCCACCACCCCGTCCCCCCTGGCCGCCGTCACCGGCAAACTCGCCGACCTGCCCTTCGCCGACATCGTCACCGAACTGCGCGACACCATTTCCGGCATCTCCGCCCTCGTCCAGTCCGTCCAGGAAAAAGACACCGTCGCCCACCTCGACGACTCCATCCAGAAGATCGGCACCTTCTTCACCACCCTCAACGACCAAGTCCAGCCCCTGGCCGGCGACGGCGACCAACTCCTCCAGACCGCCACCGCGACCATCGGAGACCTCCGCG
>CACXEY010000316.1 GCA_902766695.1 uncultured bacterium | reverse complement strand
CGTCGGCGAGGCGCCGCGCGGAGCGGCCGGCGGTGCGGTGGCGGGCGAACCAGCCGTCGAGATAGGCGCTGTCGGGGGCGGGGGCGATGGCGGGCTCCTCGGGCTAGCGGGCGGACGGGGCTTCGGGGACGGGCCGGGAAAGGCGGGCGGGGCAGTCCTCGAAGGCGCCGCGGCCGGCGGATTCCACGCCGTCCGGGACGTGGATGCTCTCCAGGCGGCGGCATCCGGCGAAGGCGGAGTCGTCGATGCGGGTGACGGTGTCCGGGATGGCGTAGGCGCCGGACTTGGCTTCGGGGCAGCGGACGAGACGGGTCATGTCGCGGCTGAAGAGGACGCCGTCCTCGCTGCGGAAGGCGGGGTTGGCGGGGTGGACCTCGAAGGCCCGGAGCGCCGGGTTCTTCGTGAACGCCCGGCCGCTGGCGATGCGCTCCACGCTCGCGGGCAGGACGATGCGTTCGAGCGCGGTGCATTCGGTGACCGCGCCGAGCCCGTAGGCCTCGATGGTCCGCAGACCTTCGGGGAGGGTCAGCTCCCGCAGGCTCGAACAGCCGCCGATGGAGAACGTTCCCGAGAGGCGCTCCAGCCCCGCCGGGAGATGGATTTCCCGGAGGCTTTCGCAGCCCATGATGAAATGCTCGCCGCAGGAGTCGAGCCGCTCCGGCAGGTGCAGTTCCTCCAGGTTGGTGCAGTAGGAGAAGGCCTTGTCGCCGATGCGGGAGACGGTCGGGGGGACGGTCACCGACACGAGGGTCTTCTGGAAGGAGAACGCGCTTCTCCCGATGGCCCGGACTTCGTCCGGCACCACGACGCGGACCAGCGGCCCGAACGCGCGCAGGAGGGTCCCCGTCTCCAGGTCGAGGAGCAGGCCGTCCCGCACCGCGTAGCGCGGGTTGCCGGGCGCGACGGCGATGTCCGCCAATTTGCCGCATTCGGCGAACGCATCATCGCCGATTCCCGCGACGGAGGCGGGGATGGAGAGACGTTCCAGTTCGCGGCAATCGTCGAAAGCGCCCCGGCCGATGGATGCCACGCCTTCGGGGATGGCGATCCCGACGGCGTCGTTCGCGTTGAAGGCCCAGTCGCCGATGGCGTTCACCGAGGCGGGCACCTGCACGGTCCGCCGTCCCGGCAGGGCGAACACGAGGAAACCGTTCCGCGAGTCGATCAGGCAACCGTCCTCCATGCGGTACGGGGAGCCCCCGGCGATGTCGATGCGGGACAGGTGCCGCCAGTGTCCGTCAAAGGCGGTCGGCTCGATTGACACGAGCGAGGCCGGGAGGGATACCCTTTCCAGGGGGACGCCGGGGCGGTATCCGCCGGACTTGCGGGAGAGCGTTTTGACGCCTTCGGGGATCGTCACGCGTTTCACGCGCGGCCGGACGAGCGCGTCCAGGCAGACGGTGTGGACGCCTTCCGGGACGGCCACCTCCTCGGCGTCGTTCGCCGTCATGCCCTCCAGGATGCCGTTGCGGATGTCGAATTCCGGGGCGGTGGGGGCGGAACCCTGCGCGGAGGGCTTGGGCGTGGGGGTGGAGGCGGGGGCGGCATCCGCCGCGCCGCGGATGGAGGTGGCGACGCGCCGGACGAAGTCCGCCGCCGTCACGTCCCGCGAGGCGCCGAAGCGCCCGATCGGCGAGAGGGTGGCCGGGTCGAGCAGGAGGCAGGTCGGGTAGCCGCCGATGCCGTAGCGGCGCTGGATTGCGCGGTTCCGCGCGCGGTGTTTTTCCGGGACGCGAGAGGCGTCCTGGGGGAAATCGACGCGCACGGCGTACACGTTGCCGCGCGCCCACGCGGACCATTCGTCCGTGGAAAAGACCTGCCGGTCGAGAATCTTGCACCAGGGGCACCAGTCGCTCCCGGTGAAGAGGACGAAGAGCGGCAGACCGGTCCGTTCCGCGGCGGCGGTGGCGGCGTCCCAGTCGTGGGTCCATTCGCCGGGCTCCGCGCCGTCGACCCGCGCGCCGTTGACGAACGCGGGCGCGTCTTCCGCCCGGGCCGTGAGCGCCGGGACGGCGGCGGCCGCCGCGAGGAGCGCGGCGAGAAGAAGGGCCGAAAACCGGCGTTTG
>CACXEY010000315.1 GCA_902766695.1 uncultured bacterium | reverse complement strand
CTGCTTCCCTGTGACATGAGTTTTGACACGTTCTTTATTGATACGTACGGCGATGTGATGCCCTGCAACGGCACCAAGGACAAGGAAGTCATGGGCAACCTCAACCGCCAGACGTGGGACGAACTCTGGAACAGCCCCGAAGCCGACGCCGTCCGCCGCAAGGTCCGCCGCTGCAACCGCAACTGCTGGATGATCGGCTCCGCCTCCCCGGCGATCCGCAAATACCTTCCGCGTCCCGCCTGGTGGGTGCTGCGCCACAAACTCCGCTCCCTCCTCGGCCTCAAGCCCTACAGCATGTACGAACTCCCCGCCGTCCGCGCCCTCCGCGACGGCAAGGTCACCGCCGCCGAACTCGATGCCCTCTCCACCTGCGAACGCCCCGACGCCGTCACGGACAACGGCCTGAGCGCCGCCTCCCAGGCCCAGCTCGCCTACTCCACCGGCGAAGCCATCGTCGCCGCCGACCCCGACGCCCAATCCCCCTCCCCCCCCCGCTGACCGCCCCTCCTCCCCCCACCCCCGCACCACCGCCGCCCTCCCAGCCTCCTCCCGCCCTTCTCCCGCCCTCCCAGCCTCTCCATTCCTGCCCCCTCCCCCCTCCGTCCAATCCAAGCGCGATATCAAGGAAAACTCTTGATTTCCCGAAAAAGTTCCCCTATCCTTCCCCCCATGAAAACCGAACCGATCTTCCCTCCCGGCTATCTCAAATCCCTCCGCGAGCTCTGCTTTCCGGCCTTCGACCGCCGCTACACCACGCTCGCGGACCAATTCCTCTTTCCTCTCGGTCTGGCCGCCTTCACCGGCGCCGTCGCCCTCCATCTCGCCTTCTACGGCGGCAAGACCCTCCTCGACCGCATCCGCCGCCACGTCTCCCCGCCCGAGCCGCTCCCGCCCGCCGCCCCCCAGACCCCCGCATCCCTCCGGGGAATCCCCACGCCCGAGGACATCGAAGACATCTGGGACCTCGACCCGCGCACCCTCTGCGGCCGCCTCCGCATCGGCTCCCGCCTGGCCGACCTGGAGCCGACGCTCGATTCCCGTTTCGTCTTCAAGAAAACCCGCAACGGCTCCCGCCGCATCGTCGCCCGCCAGCCCGGCCTCAAGGGTTGGATGAAGAAGCACGTTCCCTCCGTCAAATACTCCACCGCCATGCACTACAAGAAGCTGGCGACCCGCCTCCGCCAGCTCGTCGGCCTCGACCCGCGCATCCCCCTCGAATGGCTCCTGCCCGACAACGAGGAAGACCTCTCCTCCCTCTCTGGAACGGACCGTCAGGCCGCCGACCAGGCCCGCGCCAAGCTCGCCCGCCTCCTCGCCGACAATCCCAAGGTCACCCACCTCGTCCGTGCGGTGGAATCCAAGCTCGGCATCATGCGGATGGTCACGATCCGCCGCATCCAGCCGCCGCGGCCCGGCCGCGGGAGGCGGCGGAAACCGATGGAAAACCAAGAGAATCCCTTGATATCGCGAGTATCCCGCGCCGGATTGGCCTTCACCGCGGACGAGATGCGCAGCCGGGCCTTCTGGGATGCCGTCCGCAGGATCCTGGGAGAGCGGAATCCCGATTCCGCAACCCGGCGTCTGCAAAGCGACATCCGCGACTGGCTCAAGGCACCGCTTCAGGCCCGCCGGAACCGCCGCTCGTAGAGCGGGGCAAGCCGTACGGCAAGAACTTCCCTCCCGCTTGCACGAACGGGAGTATGTCCCTTGCGCTCTCCACGGGCTGGGACGCGTTTTTGCGTGTCCCCAGCAAACAGGCAGCCCAGGGCTGATGGCACAATGGCCTGATTTCCTGTCCGGCACTGGAGACACGGAGGGAAGTCTGTCTGCGCCCGAAAGGACCGGGGAAGCGCGAAGTGTTGGAAGTTGGTGGAGAGCAGGATGGAAAGGGGATGTTTTCATGGGGACAATAATGAATGGAAAAGGAAGGATTTCCAGATGTTTTCCTTGATATCGTAAGTGGATCGGACACGGGTGGACGCAGGGCGGGGGAGAGAGGGGCAAAGCCTCGACAAACAGGAGGAGGCACATCACGGGGACGGTCTGTGGGCAACCCAAGCCCAGAACCAAGCCCAGAACCCCGCCCTGTTCCGTTGGAACTGGCGAAACGCCAGGGGCTGGCGGTCAGTTCTTGGACTTGAGGACGGCGATGAAGGCTTCCTGGGGGATGCCGACTTTGCCGAACTGCTTCATGCGCTTTTTGCCCTCTTTCTGTTTTTCGAGGAGTTTGCGCTTGCGGGTGATGTCGCCACCGTAGCATTTGGCGGTGACGTCCTTGCGGAAGGGGCGGACGGTCGTCCGCGCGATGATCTTGGCCCCGATCGCCGCCTGGATGGCGATGGCGAATTGCTGCGGGGGGATGATGTCCACCAGGACTTCGCAGATCTGCCGGCCGCGGGCTTCGGCCTTGCTCCGGTGGACGATGCAGGAGAAGGCTTCGACGATTTCGCCGTGGACGAGGATGTCCAGCCGCACGAGGTCTTCGGCCTGGTAGCCCGCGGGTTCGTAGTCCATGGAGGCGTAGCCGCGCGAGACGCTCTTGAGCCGGTCGTGGAAGTCGATGAGGATTTCGTTGAGCGGCATCAGGCAGGTGAGCATGACGCGCTTGGCGTCGAGGGATTCGGTCTTGGAAAGGGTGCCGCGCTTGTCCATGACGAGTTTCATCATGTCGCCGATCTGGTCGCCCATGCAGATGAGGTAGACGCGGACGACGGGTTCTTCGATGCGGTCGATTTCGGTGGGGTCGGGCAGGAAGACGGGGTTGTCGATTTCCTTGAGGGTGCCGTCGCGCAGGTAGACGCGGTAGACGACGCCGGGGTAGGTGGCGACGATGTCGCAGTCGTATTCGCGCCGGAGCCGCTCCTGGACGATTTCCATGTGCAACAGCCCCAGGAATCCGCAGCGGAAGCCGAAGCCGAGGGCGACGCTTGATTCGTTCTGGTACTGGAAGGAGGAGTCGTTGAGGGAGAGTTTTTCGAGGGAGTATTTGAGTTTTTCGTAGTCGTCGGAGTCGATGGGATACAATCCGGTGAAGACCATGGGGCGGACGGCCTGGAATCCGGGAAGGGGGTGGTCGGTGGGGTTCCTCGCGCTCGTCACGGTGTCGCCGATGCGGATTTCGGCGGCGTTCTTGATGTTGGCCATGACGTAGCCGACCTGCCCGGCGCCGAGTTCGGCGCAGGGGCAGAGTTTGGGGTTGAAGACTCCGACTTCCTGGATTTCGTAGTCGCGCCCGGTGCCGAGCAGGCGGATGCGGTCGCCGCGCCGGAGGGTGCCGTCGAAGACGCGCAGGTAGACGATGCCGCCGCGGAAGGTGTCGTATTCGCTGTCGAAGACGAGGGCGCGGGTCTCGCCGGGGTATTCGGACTTGGGCGGCGGGATGCGTTCGACAAGGGCCTCCAGGACGTCGGGGACGCCGGCGCCGGTCTTGGCGCTGACGCGGAAGTCTTCTTCGGCGGGGATGGCGAAGATGTCTTCGATCTGCCGCGCGACGGAGTCGGCGTCGGAGGCGGGCATGTCGGTCTTGTTGAGGACCGGGATCATGCGGACGTTGTGGGAGGCCGCCAGGAAGGCGTGCGCGACGGTCTGCGCCTGCACGCCCTGGGTGGAATCGACGACGAGCAGGGCGCCTTCGCACGCGGCGAGGGAGCGGGAGACTTCGTAGGAGAAGTCGACGTGCCCGGGGGTGTCGATGAAGTTGAATTCGTAGGTCTTCCCGTCGCGCGCGGTGTAGGCCATGGTGACGGGGTGGGCCTTGATGGTGATGCCGCGCTCGCGCTCGAGGTCCATGTCGTCGAGCAGCTGGTCGCGCTGGTCGCGCTTGGCGACGGCGCCGGTCAGCTCGAGGAGGCGGTCGCTGAGGGTGGTCTTGCCATGGTCGATGTGCGCGATGATGCTGAAGTTGCGGATCAGCGAGAGGTCGCGCGCCGCCGCCGCCGCGGCCGGTGTGCGCGGGGAGGGGGCGGCGGGCGCGGGGGTGCCCGCCGCTTCGTCTTCTCGGTGGAATTTGCCGGCCATTTTGCGGTGGAGGGACGGGGGCGGGGCTTGGAGGCCCTGGAAATCTAGGTTTCTAGGAATCTAGGTTTCTAGGGCTTGGGTGGCCCCGGGGCCCCCGGTGGCTCCGGGCAATCAGCGGTCGTTGAGGGCCGCGACGCCGGGGAGTTCCTTGCCTTCGAGGTATTCGAGGGAGGCGCCGCCGCCGGTGGAGATGTGGGTCATCTTGTCGGCGAGGCCGCTGCGGTTGACGGCGCTGACGGAGTCGCCGCCACCGATGACGCTGGTCGCGCCGCTGTCGGCGACCGCCTGGCAGACGCCGAAGGTGCCCGCCGCGAAGGGCGCCATCTCGAAGCAGCCCATGGGGCCGTTCCAGACGACGGTCTTGGCGGAGCGGATGGCGTCGGAGTAGAGCTTGACGGTCTCGGGGCCGATGTCGAGGGCCATCCAGCCGGCGGGGATGTCGTCGCCGACCACCTGCGTGGCGGCGTCGGCGGCGAACTTGTCGGCGGCGACGTTGTCCACGGGCAGCAGCAACTTCTTGCCGTTGGCGGCGGCCTTGGCGATCATCTCGCGGGCGTAGTCGAGCTGGTCGGGCTCGCAGAGGGAGGCGCCGACGTCGTGGCCCTGGGCCTTCAGGAAGGTGTAGGCCATGCCGCCGCCGATGATCAGCGTGTCGACCTTGTCGAGGAGGTTGTTGACGACGGCGAGCTTGTCGCTGACCTTCGCGCCGCCGAGGATGGCGACGAACGGGCGGACGGGGTTCTCGACGGCGTTGCCGAGGTACTGGATTTCCTTCTCCATGAGGAAGCCGGCGACGCTGACGGGGATGTACTTGCAGATGACCGCCGTGGAAGCGTGCGCGCGGTGGGCGGTGCCGAAGGCGTCGTTGACGAAGATGTCGCCGTAGCTGGCGAGCTTCCTGGCCATTTCCTTCTGCTTCTCCTTGAGCTCGGCCTTCTTGGCCTTGACCTCGTCGTCGGTCATGCCCTCGGCCTTCTTGACCTTGGCCTGCTCCTGCTTGTAGAAGCGGGTGTTTTCGAGGAGGAGGACTTCGCCGGGCTTGAGCGCCGCGACCTGGTCGTCCGCCGCCAGGCAGTCGGGCGCGAAGGCGACGGGCTTGCCGAGCAGCTTGGCGAGGTGTTCGCCGACGGGCTTGAGGGAGAAGTCGGCCTCGTAGCCCTTCTCCTTGGGGCGGCCGAGGTGGCTCATGAGGACCAGGCTCGCGCCGTGGTCGAGGATGTACCGGATGGAGGGGAGCGCCTTCTGGATGCGGGTGTCGTCGCTGATGACGCCTTCCTTGATCGGCACGTTGAAGTCCACGCGCATGATGACGCGCTTGCCGGCCAGTTCGACGTCGTTGAGGGTCTTCTTGTTCATGTGTCTGCCTTTGGGTTGGGTGTGGCCGGCGGCGTGCCGGCGGTTGTTTTCCGTCCTTTTTACCCGCCCCGCGGGGATTTTCAAGGGGAAACGCTCGGTGGTGGCGGACGGGATGGCGGGCGGGGCACGGGAATGCGCGTGTTTTCCTTGGAGTTGTCAGGCGAAGAACTGGATTCTTCGGGGATTCTATCTGCCGGCCATGGATAATCGCACTCCCGGCGTGAAGGGAGGGCGCGAATCCTCTCGCGCCGCGGCGGCCGGGGACGGCCGCCCTCCCGGGGGTGCATGGGGGTGTCAGGTGAAAACCTTGTTTTGCATGGCGAGGCGGGCCGGTCTCCGGGCGGCCCGGCACAAGCCATCTTTTCGCACGGCCCGCCCGGAGGTCGGGCGGGCGAGACCATGAATGAGATGTCCATGCATGGAAAAAGGGAAACGGCAGGGGGCGCGACGGGGGGAGTACTGCGCGCGGTCGTCGCGGCAAGCACGACTCCGCACCGGCAACGAACGAATCAAGATTTCTGCGGATGGACCCAGTGGACGCCTGCATCGACGGCCTCCCGCGGTACTCCCCCCGCCGCCCTTTCCATTCGTTCCGAAGGTCCAATCCCATTGGCAAACCTTCCACCGGGCGGCCCCCCCCGAAAAAGGGGGGCGAATGCTTGCGCGCACCCATGCCCGGAATACGGCCCCCATCGTCACAGATCCATCGTCACGAACCACTGAAATTCCCGGAGAACCAGAATCCGGGGCAACATGCGTCCGCACATTTCCGGCAACGACCTTTGGCATGAATGGCTCCGGCGGGCAGGGACTGCCCGCCCTACCCTTCCCTGCGCTTGGGAAATCGCAAGGTTTTCGCCGGGCAATTCCTTGGAGAATGTTGCAGCCGGCCTTTATCCCTCCCGATTCCAGCCATCCCCATCCGGGAATCCCGAAGCTCCCCAGTATTCCCCCTCCCCCCCCCACGAAAAAAGCGGCCCCTTTCGGGACCGCTTTCGCGTATCGCTTTTCGGGCGATTACTTGCGGAGCTTGCGGCGGAGGACCATCGCAAGGGCGCCGAGGCCCAGCAGGCTCATCGTGGCCGGCTCGGGAACCGCGGAAGCTTCGGTCGTGAACTTGGCGCTGTAGTCGGCCGTGGGCTTCAAGCCGTCGTAGTCGACGAAGGAGACCTTGAGGGTGTGTTCGCCGGCTTCGAGACCGCTGATGTCGATGGCCTGGGGAGCCCAATCGGCGCCGCCGGACTGGAAGAAGTTGTTGTTGTTCTCGAACTTGTAGTAGGTCAAGGAGAGCGGCTCGGCAGCGGCGACGCCGTCGATGCTGTAGTTCATGTAGGCCGTGCCCTGGCCCCAGTCGGCGCTGCCTTCGTCCCACAGCTGGACCTGACCGCCCAGGAGGAGGGAGGAAATAGTACCGAAGTCGTGGCCATCGAACGCGCCGCTCGCCCACGTCGTGGACTCGTGCTCATCGGCATACCACCAGGAATCGTTGACGTTGATGACGCCCGCGCCAACCCAACCGGCGGCGGCAAACGCGCTGGCCGCAACCGCGACCGCAACCGCAAATACTGCGAGTTTCTTCATTTGTTTGTTATCCTTCTTGTTGTTGTTTTGTTGACTAGTCAAACGCGCCGCGCGGTTGTACAAAGACCGCCGGCGGCAATGCACCGCATTGCGGACGCG
>CACXEY010000314.1 GCA_902766695.1 uncultured bacterium | reverse complement strand
GGGGCCGGCGCCGGGGCGGCGGGTTCGGCGGCCGGGAGCGGGGCGACCCATTCGGGCTTAGCGGGTTCGGCCGGGGCCGGGGCCTCGGCGGCGGGAGCGGCGGGAGCGGGGCCCGCGCCGGGGAGCTTCAGCTTCTGGCCGATGCGGATCTTGTTCGCGTCCTTGATGTTGTTGAGCGTCATCAGCTCCTTGGTCTTGCAGCCGAACTTGGCGGCGATCTTGGAAAGGGCGTCGCCGTTCTGGACGATGTACTCGCCGGGACCGGCCTTCGGCGCGGCGGCCTTGGCGGGCGCGGCGGCGGGGGCCTTGGCGGAAGCGGACGGAATCATCAGCTTCTGTCCGACGAGAATCTTGTTCGCGTCCTTGATGTTGTTGAGCTCCTTGAGTTCGGAGGTCCGGCAACCGTGTTTCGCGGCGATCTTCGAGAGGGAGTCGCCGTTCTGGACCACGTACACCGTAGGCTGGGCCGCGGGGGCCGGTTTCGGCGGGGCCGGGGGCTGTACCGTGACGGGCTTGAAGGGCGCGGGCTGCGCCGGGGCGGGAACGGCCACGGGGTCCGCGACGACCGGGGGCATCGCGGGCGGCGGCGGCGGCGCGATGGCGGTGTCTTCGATTTCGCCGTGCGGCGCACGGGTCGCGGTGCAACCCTGCATGGCCACGGACGCGACCACCACCACGTGGATTCCCACGATCAGACTGGCGATTACCGATACTTTCATTTCTTTCTCCTTGCTGGAACAAATCACACGGATGGCGCACCGCCACCCGACACGGCGAACATGCCAAATCCGCCCGCCCGTTTCAAGTCCTCTTTTCCGCCCCCCGGCACGCGCCCGGAAGGGGGCGGACTCCGTGCGGGCGGGAATCCGCGATATCAAGGAAAACACGCGCGTTTCCGTCCCCCCGCTCCCGCCGGCCTTTGGGCAAAGCGAAGGTTCGTGCGTGCACGGGGGCTGGGTGCAGTGCGCAGTCCGGGGACACTGTCCGCATTTTATCCGATGCCTGCACGCCCGAACCCGGAATGTCAGATGCCCCCCCGTCTTTTGCCTGGTGCGGCCGGCCGACCTCCGGGCGGCCCGTCACAAGCCATCCTTTCGCACGGCCCGCCCGGAGGTCGGGCCCAACCAACGGAAACGCCCGACAAGGAACCGCAAGGTTTTCGCTTGGCAATTCCAAAGTCGCCATTCCGTCCTGCGCCCTCGGGGTCCCCGCCGCCACTTTGCGCATTGCGCGCAGGGGGCGCCTTGCCGTATAAAAGCCGTCGAAAGGGAAACAACGGTGGCAGGCAACACATTCGGCGAATGGTTCAGGGTGGCGACGTACGGCGAGTCGCACGGCGCGGCCGTCGGGTGCGTCGTGGACGGGTGTCCCGCGCGCGTGCCGCTCGCCGTCGAGGACGTCCAGGCGCAGCTCGACCGGCGCCGGCCGGGGCAGTCGCGGCTCTCCACGCCGCGGGACGAGGCGGACCGGGCGGTGATTCTGTCGGGGGTCGAAGGGGGCGTGACGCTGGGGACCCCTATCGCGATATCGGTGGCCAACCGGAACGCGCGGTCGGGGGACTACGAGTTGCTGAAGGCCGTTCCGCGTCCGGGCCACGCGGACTGGACGTGGCAGGTCAAGCACGGGGTGCGCGCGGTCGCGGGCGGGGGCCGGGCTTCGGCGCGCGAGACGATCGGGCGCGTGGCGGCGGGGGCCGTCGCGGAGGCGGTTCTCAAGGCGCGGTGCCCAGGGGCGCGGATCGTGGCGTGGGTGGAGCAGGCGGGGACGGTGCGCATGGAGCGGACGGACGGCGCGGACTGGACGCGCACGGACGTGGACGCTTCGCCCGCGCGCTGTCCCGACCTGGCGACGGCGGCGCGCATGGCGGAGGCGATCAATGCGGCGCGGCGGGAAGGGGATTCGCTGGGCGGCATCGTGGCGTGCCGGTGCTCGGGGTTCCCGGCGGGGCTGGGGGAGCCGGTGTTCGGGAAGCTGACGGCGACGCTGGCGGCGGGGATGATGTCGATACCGGCGGCGCGCGGGTTCGAAATCGGGGAAGGTTTTTCCGCGGCCGCGATGCGCGGCTCGGAGCACAACGATTCGTTCGCGCCGGCGCCCGGCGGCGGGGTGCGTCCGGCGACGAACCGGGCGGGCGGGGTGCTGGGGGGGATTACGACGGGGGAGCCGATCGTGTTCCGCGTCGCGTTCAAGCCGGTACCGTCGATTGCGCGCGTGCAGCGGACGGCGGGATTCGGCGGGGAGCCGGTGGAGCTCTCGGTTCCGGGCCGCCACGATCCGTGCGTGCTGCCGCGCGCGGTGCCGGTGGTGGAGGCGATGGCGGCGCTGGCGCTCGCGGACGCGCTCCTCGCGCAGGCCGCAAGGGGGGAACCGTGACGCGGCGCGGGAAAAGTTTTCCAATGATTGGAAACTTTTTTTCCAATCATTGGAAAAAATGCGAAAAATTTTTCCAATCGTTGGAAAACCGGCGAAAAATTTTTCCAATCGGTGGAAAAACCGGCCTGATTTTTCCAACCATTGGAAAAAAGTTTTCCAATCATTGGAAAAATCTTGGAGAGCCGGTTTTGGAGGTCGAGATGAGCAAGAGCTACCGGATTGTGCAAACCCTGGGGGTCGCGGTGCTGGCGGCGGCGGTGGCCGCGCGGGCGGCGAACCCGCGGTCGGTGTCGCTGACCATCCAGGAGAACGGGTCGGTGCGCGTGTCGGAAATCCACGACCTGCCGCCCGCGCTGCCCGGCGGGCTCGTCGCCGTCGCGCCCGTGCCCGAGACGATCCTGCCCGCCACCGTCGCGGCCGCGCCCCTGGAACGCGGCGCCTCGCTCGGGCTGCTGTCCCAGCGGTACGCGTGGGACCTCGCCGACGCCGACGCGTTCTTCCGCGCCGCCCTCGGGTGGCCCGTAACGGCGCATCCGGCGGCGCCCGGCGCGGCGCCCGTCAGCGGGCCGCTCGCGGCGCTCCCCGACCTCTCGTCGCCCGCCCCGCAGCTGCTCGTCGAGGCGCGGCAGGGCCTCGCGCTCGTACCCGACTTGACGGCGCTCGCGCGCGTGGAGTTCGCGTCCCGCCCCGACACCGCGCGCGAGCCGACGCTCCTCTGGACGCTCGACCCGTCCACCCCCGCGCCGCCGTCGGTGCAGCTCAATTACGCCGCGAGCGGCCTCTCCTGGGAGGCCTCGCACGACGCGATTCTTTCCGGCGACGCGCGGTCCGTGGCCCTCTCCACGCGCGTGCGCATCCACAACGGGACGTCGCGCGCGTTTGACCGCGCCACGGTCCGGCTCTCGCTCACCGAGAAGGGGCGGTACGCGCCGCTCGTCCCCGACGCCGCCGACCCGCGCGCCGCCGCGCCCGTCGCCCTCCGCTACGCCGAGGACGGCCGCACCCTCGTGCCCGAACGCACCGCCGCGAGCGCCGCCGTCACCGTCAGCTACGACCTGCCCGCCGCGCTCTCCATCCCGGCGCGCGGCGACGTGTGGGCCACGCTGGCCGACTTCCCGGCGCTGCCCGTCGAGACCGTGTTGCGCTACGACGGGGCGCGCTTCGACCGCTTCAACCGCAACCGACGCGCGGACCCGGAGTACGGCGCGGGGTCGTCGTCCGTCGTCGAGACGCGCCTCGCCTTGCGCAACGCGGGGAAGGTGCCGCTGCCGCCGGGACCCTTCCGCGTGCTGCGCGGCGACCCGTCCGTGCCGCTCGAATGGGTCGGCACCGACTGGCTCCCCGCGCTCGCCCCCGGCGAAAGCGTCACCCTCCGCCTCGGCCCCGCCGCCGGCCTCTCCGGACGGCGCGAACGCAAGGCCTTCACCGAGACCGAGCCGCTCAAGGCCGCCGAAGAATCCTTCGAGATTTCCGTCGCGAACCAGACCCCGTTCGACCGCACCGTCGAAGTCCTCGAACACCTCTACCGCGGCGACCGCTGGGAAATCGCCGCCGCGTCCGCCCCGTACGAACCCGGCCCCGTGCCCGACAGCATCGTCTTCCGCCTGCCCGTCAAGGCCGGGGCCGAACGGACCGTCACCTACACCGTCCGCTACGCCTGGTGACCATGGGCGCGGACGGCCCCATCCTCGTCGTGTCGCCCAACTGGCTCGGCGACGTCCTCATGGCCCTGCCCGCCGTGCAGGCCGCCGCGGCCGCCGCGCGCGCCGCCGGACGCCGCCTCGACGTGCTGACGCGGCCCGCCTTCGTCCCCGTCTGGCGCATGGCCCTCCCCGGCGACAGCGAAACCATCCCCTCCGCCAAGACCGACCCCGTCCTCCCGCTCGCCCGACAGCTCCGCGCCCGCGGCTATGCCGAAGCCATTGTCATCCCGCACTCCTTCCGTACCGCCCGCGCCCCCTTCCTCGCGCGCATCCCGCGGCGCATCGGCCTCCCCGGACACCTCTTCCGCGACTGGATGCTCACCGACATCCGCCGCCCGCCGCCCGCCGTCGGCCGCGACCGCCCCACCCACCAAGCCTGGGAAATCCTCGACCTCTTCCGCATCGTCCCCCCCGACGGCAAAATACCCGCCCCCCGCCTCGCCGTCCCCGAAGCCGCCCGCGCCGCCATTCTTTCCCGCATCGCCGACGCCCCGCGCCCGTGGATCGCCCTCGTACCCGGCGCCGCCCGTGGCCCCGCCAAACAATGGCCCACCGACCACTGGCAAACCCTCCTCCAATCCATCCACCGCGAAACTCCCGGCACTGCCCTCCTCCTCGGCACCCCCGGCGAATCCCCCCTCTGCGCCGAAGTCGCCTCCGCCGCGCCCGACCCTTCCCGCATCCGCGACCTCTCCGGCAAAACCACCCTCGAAGAAATGGCGGCGGCCCTCTCCCTCGCCGATGCCGCCTGCTGCAACGACAGCGGCGGAATGCACCTCGCCGCCGCCGTCGGCACCCCATTGGTCGCCTTCTTCGGCATCACCGACCCCGACACCACCGGCCCGCTCGGCTCCGCCCCCATCCGCATCCTCCAGCACTCCTCCCGCCGCACCCGGGACATTCCGAGAAAATCCCCCGAAGCCGAAGCCGCCCTCCGCGCCATCACCCCGCAGGAAGCCCTTTCCGCCCTCCTCCCCCTCCTCCCCTCCAACCCCAAGGAAACCCCATGAGCGAAAACACCCCCGGCACCGACGCCCTCCTCCGCGCCGCCGCCAAACTCATCGCCTCCTCCCGCTACCTCACCGCCTTCAGCGGCGCCGGCATTTCCGTCGAAAGCGGAATCCCGCCCTTCCGCGGCCCCGGCGGCGTCTGGGAGAAATACGATCCCGAGATTCTCGACCTCGACTACTTCCGCGCCCATCCCGAGAAATCCTGGCCCGCCATCCGCGACCTCTTCACCGTATTCCTCGGCACCGGCGACCGTCCCCCCGTCCGCCCCAACCGCGCCCACGACGTCCTCGCCGCCTGGGAGCGCCAGGGCCGTCTCAAATGCACCATCACCCAGAACATCGACGGCCTCCACGCCGCCGCCGGCAGCCGGTCCCTCGTCGAATTCCACGGCCACTGCCGCACCATGACCTGCCTCGACTGCGGCCGCCAGCTGCCCCTCACCGCCGAAACCGTCCGCGACCCCGTCCCCCGCTGCACCTGCGGCGGCCTCTTCAAGCCCGACTTCGTGTTCTTCGGCGAAGGCATTCCCGCGGCCGCCATGGAAGACGCCGAGCACGCCGCCCTCCACACCGACTGCATGATTCTTGTCGGAACCTCCGGCGTCGTCTACCCCGCCGCGGCCATTCCGCCCCTGGCCAAGCGCCACGGCGCGACCATCATCGAAATCAACCCCGTTCCCTCCGACTACACCCCGCGCATCACCGACCTCTTCCTCCCCCTCAAGGCCGCCCCCGCCTTCGACCGCCTCGCCGCCCTCCTCACCGCCTGACCGGCGTGCCGCCAACCGCCGGGGGGGGAGCGGTTCATGGGGCAAGCCATCCGGCGCATCCGCGCATCCCCGTGCAAGCGGACACATCCCGTCCACGCGACGGCGGACCATTTTGAGATTACGGAAAAACCACCGAGTTTCCCCTGTTTCCACCCCCATCCGACCGCCATGAAAAACCGCCCCCCGGCGAAGGCCGGAGAGCGGTTCCGATGGGACGTTTCGGGCGGGGCGCCGGTCAGCGGACGGCGTCCTGCTTGGCGAGGATGCGGATGGCTTCGATGGCGGTCTTGATGCCTTCCTCGATGCCGACCTTCGCCACGATGGGGGTGTCGGCGTAGGTCAGGCCGATCGTCGCCAGGACTTCGCCGGCGCGGACGCGGCGGATGCTCGACACCACGAACAGCGCCGCCGACTCCATCGAGGTGGAGATGACGTTCGACTTGTACCAGGCGTTCCACTTGGCTTCGATGTCTTCGCGGATTGGGATGTCCTTGTCCTCGATGAAGAACGCGTCCTTGCAGTGCCCGATGCCGGTGTGCGCGGGGTAGCCGAGGTTCGCGGCGGCCTGGCGCAGGGCGAGCGTGACGTCGAGGTCGGCCACGGCCGGGTAGGAAATCGGGACGTACTGGCGGGTGGTGCCTTCCTCGCGGACGGCGCCGGTCGTGATGCAGAGGTCGCCGAGCTTGACTTCGGGCTGCAAGGCGCCGCAGGTGCCGATGCGGATGAAGGTGTCGGCGCCGCACTTGATGAGTTCCTCGACGGCGATGGCCGTGGAGGGGCAGCCGATGCCGGTGGAGCAGCAGGAAACCTTGATGCCGTCCACGGTGCCGGTGAAGGTCCGGTACTCGCGGTTGAAGGCGACTTCCTTGGCGTCGTCGAAGAAGGACGCGATCAGCGGCGTGCGGCCGGGGTCGCCCGGCAGGATGACGTAGCGGCCGATGTCGCCGCGCTTGAGGTGGACGTGGTACTGCATCTCGGCGGGGGCGGCTTTCTTGGCCGGTTTCTTCGCGGCGGGCTTCTTGGCGGGTTTCTTGGCGGTGGCCATGGGGGTTCTCCTTGGGTTGGGGTTACAGGATGTCGGCGGCGGCGAGTTCGGCGAAGAACTGGACAATCAGCTTCTTCATGTTCGCCATCGCGCGCTGGGTGGTTTCGGTGACTTCCTGGTGGGTGAGCGGCTGGTCCAGAATGCCGCTGGCCATGTTCGTGATGCACGAGAGGCCGAGGACGCGCAGTCCGGCCGCGTTGCCGCTCATCGCCTCGGGAACGGTGCTCATGCCGACGGCGTCGGCGCCGAGCGCGCGCCAGGCGCGGATTTCGGCGGGCGTTTCGTAGGTCGGGCCGGTCCCGGCGAGGTACACGCCCGCGCGCAGGGCGACGCCGGCCGCCGCGCCCGCCTTCTCCAGCAGCGCCTGGAGGCCGCGGTCGTACACGCGCGACTGGTCCGGGAACCGCGGGCCCCAGAACGGGTCGTGCGCGCCGAGGAGCGGCGTGACGCCCATCATGTTGATGTGGTCGCGGATGACCATCAGGTCGCCGGGCCGCCACTCGGGGACCGTGCCGCCCGCGGCGTTGGTCAGGAAGAGGGCCTTGCAGCCGGCCATCTTGGAGATGGCGGTCGGGATGGCGACGGCATCCCAGCCGACGCCCTCGTAGTAGTGGCGGCGGCCCTGGAACACGAACGTCTCGATGCCGGAAAGCCTGCCCCGGAGGAGGCGTCCCGCATGCCCCACGACGCCGGTCGCGCCGAGGCCGGGGATGTCGGAATAGGATATCTCGCCGAGCTTTTCGAAGGCGGCGGCGACTTCGCTCCAGCCGCTGCCCAGCACGAGGGCGATCTTGGGCGCGGCGCCCGGGAAGGCGGATTTGACGGCGGCGTAGGCCGATTCCATCGCTTGGTGGTCGATCATGGGGACTCCTTTGCTTGGGTTTCTGGTTGTCCCGCCAGTGTGGCGCTTCGCGCGCCCGCGCGCAAGACGCGAGGCGTCCCGCCGGTCAAGCGTTTCGCCGGCACTCGGGCCATGGCCCGGAAAGTGCCGCCTTGTGGGCTCCTGCCTGCCCATGACGGAAAGGAGGGAGGGCGGCCCATCTCCGGTACGGGCCGTCCAGTTCACGGCCCCATTGTTTGCCCTCCTCGTCCCCTTCGCGTCACCCGCGAAGGCCGCGGAGACAATCGCAGAAGAGGCGGCAGCCGTCGGGGGTGACGACAACGGTGTCTTCGATGCGGACGCCGCCGAGGCGGGGGGAGTAGAGGCCGGGTTCGACCGTCACGACGTGGCCCTCCTGCAGGACGCCGCCCTTGCGGGAGAGGCGGGGCTCCTCGTGGATTTCCAGCCCGACGCCGTGGCCGAGGGAGTGGATGAATCCGCGCTCTTCCCCGGGCGGTTCGAGGTAGGTGTCGTAGCCGGCGTCGGCGAAGTGGCGTTCGACGGCGCGTTGCAGGTCGGAGCCCTTCGCGCCGGGACGGATCAGGGAGAGCGCGAGCCGCTGGGCGCTTTCCACGGCCGCGTGCATGCGTTCCAGCCAGTCCGGGATGCGGCCGCGGACGACGGTGCGCGTGAAGTCGCCCCAGTAACCGGTCGCGCGGCTCCGCGGGAAGATGTCCATGACCACGGGCTGGCCTTCGCGGACGGGGCCGTGGCCTTCGTCGTGGGGGCGCGCCGACTGGGGACCGACCGCCACGATCAGACCGTCGCAATCGAAGCCGCCGCGGCGGAGTTCGTCCTCGATGATGCCCTTGAGCCGTTCGGAGGTCAGCAGCTTGCCTTCGAGGGAGAGGCGTCCGTCGCGTCCGATGGCGCTGTCGCGCATGGCACCGGCGGCGAGCCGGAAGGCCCGTACCGCCGCCCGCTGGGCCGCCGCGATGTGCGCGAGTTCGTCTTCGCGCTTCGCGGCCCGCTCCGGGAAGGCCCCTCCGCGGGCGATGCGCACGCGCACCCCGGCCGCTTCGAGGTCGCGCGCGGGGCCGACGGGGAAGTCGCGCGAAACCTCGACCGAGCGGACGCCCAGCCGGGCGAGCCACGCCGGAGCCGCCGGTTTGCCGGGAGCGATGCCGAGGGCTTCGCGCGTCCAGACCTTCGCTTCCGGGCAGGCCGCCGATGCGCGCGCGGCCTCCAGGGGCGAGACGAGGAAGTGCTTTTCGCCGTTCCGCACGAGCAGGAGGAACGGGTCGGGGGCCGCGAATCCGGTGGCGTAGCGGATGTCCGGGATGTCGGAGCCTTGGGCGTAGAGGAGGCGGGGGGGCTTGCGTGGCG
>CACXEY010000313.1 GCA_902766695.1 uncultured bacterium | reverse complement strand
GTTCGAGTACCGCCGCGGCTACAAGTTCTCCACCTACGCCACCTGGTGGATCCGCCAGGCCATCACCCGCTCCATCGCCGACCAGGCCCGCACCATCCGCATCCCGGTGCACATGATCGAGACCATCAACAAGCTCATGCGCATCCAGAAGCGCCTCATCCAGGAGTACGGCCGCGAGCCCACCCCGGAAGAGATCGCCGAGTCCATGAAGCTCCCCGTCGACCGCGTCCGCGCCGTCCTCAAGATGTCCCAGCAGCCCATCTCCCTCCAGAGCCCCGTCGGCGACAGCGAAGACACCCACTTCGGCGACTTCATCGAAGACAAGTCCGCGGAAAATCCGAGCGAAATGACGGCCTACAGCCTCCTCAAGGAGCGCCTTCAGAACGTCCTCTCGACCCTCACCCCGCGCGAACGCGAAGTCCTGACCCTCCGCTTCGGCCTCAACGACGGCTATTCCCGCACGCTCGAAGAAGTCGGCAAGAAGTTCAACGTCACCCGCGAACGCATCCGCCAGATCGAAGCCAAGGCCCTGCGCAAGATGCGCCACCCCATCCGCATCCGCAAGCTCGAAGGCTTCCTCGAAAGCGACTGAGCCCGCCCGGCGGCGGTCGCCGCCGCCGCCCCTCCCCCACCCCATGGCACGCGTCCCGCGTGCCATTCTTTTTCGCCTCGGGGAATGCACGAGGTCCGGATGGGGCGGCGGGTTTCCCAACGTCCAGGGCGCACGGAGTGCATCCGCCCGCGAACGGTCTGGGCAGAGCCGCGAGTCCTTTGTTTCCCGAACCGCCCCGGCGGTGCGTCACGGGAAGACGACCGTGGCACGGTACACCACGGTCCCGCCGCGGGGCGGCTTGTCGCCGGCAGGGCGGATGCCGATGGCGCGGGACTGCATGCCAATCCACGGATCGGGCGCGACCTGCACGTACGGTTCCTCGGGCGGCCCCTTGACTCCGGTCCCGCCCACGGCCGGCCAGGCGCGGTCGTCGAAGTCCGCGGCGACGGCATCCTCCGGCGGATCGAAGGCGAATTTCCAGTCCGGGGCCGTGCCGGCGGACCAGTCGCCCCGCCGCATCGCAAGCAACACCCAGTCGGGATAGGCCTGGACGGCCGTGCGGATGGCGACGGCGTGCGGGCCGGGCGACGGCGGGTCGATCGAGACCGCCGCCGCGGACGCCGGGTCGCCCGCGCGCAGGACGCTCTTGCCGTCGATGAACAGCTCCGCCGGCATGTTCGCGTAGAGGACGGCGGTGACGCCTTCGCCGGCGCCTTCGCGGCGGAGGATGTCCGCGGCTTCGCGCACGGCGGGATCGGCGCCGGCAAGCCAGGGGGCTAGGAACGCGCCGTCCGCCGCCTCGCCGGCGAGGAGCCGGTCGTAGAGGGCGAGACGGAACTCGCCCATCCGGTGCGCGGCGGCAGGCCCGTCCGCCGCGCCGGGGGCAAGCCGCAGCGCCCATTCGTCGCGGGCACCCTGGATGTCGCCGAAGCGTTCGGCGTTCCATACGGCGGTCATGGCGTCGAGCGGATCGAGCCGCGGATCGGCGGGCGTGCGGCGCCACGCGGGGGCGAGGCGCATGGAATCGGCGGCCTGCGGTGCGCGCAGGTAGTACCAGGCCACGCTCTCGAAGAAGGCGTGCGAGGCATTGTCGGGCCCGCGCTCGAACTCCATGTCGAACGACCGCGCGAACGCGGACGGATCCATCGCGTGCACCCGGTACTGCACGGTGCGGAACGGCTCCTTGACGAACAGTCCGTGGGTGGGGGCGGCCATCGGGTTCTGATAGTACCAGCCGCCGTTGAAGTAGTCCTCCAGCCCCGTCCCGAGCCAGCCCGGCACCGTCTCGGCGTCCTTGCGGATGGACTCGTCGCCTTCGAGCGCCCAGTACGAGCCGTCGAGGGTGCACACCGACAGCAGGCACCCGACGTACTTCCCCTCCCCCCGCACGTGCAGGATCGGATGCGGCGAACCGACCTCCTTGAGGCCCGTCCGCTTCCAGGCCGCATGGAAGCGTCCCAGCGACTTCGCCCCGCCGCGCGGCATCGGCTCCACCACCACCCGCACCCGCACGGGAACGTCCTTGAAGCGGCCGAAGTCCAGGCGCAGCTCCATCCCGCCGGAATACGGCATCGGGAACGCGCAGAACAGCTCTTGGCCCTCCATCCCGAAGTACAGCGACTTCGCGCGCACGCGCCGCCACGGCATCCCGCACAGGTCCCCCAGCGGCGCCCACACGCTCTCCGCCGCCGTTTGGCCGTATTTCACCCCGACGCGCACTTCCCGCAGCAGCGCATCGCGGTCCGCCTCCGGCACGCGCTCCCACTCCGGCTCGAACCCGATCCGCCGCACCACGCCGCTCCCCGCGAGCGACAGCGACGGCGCGGCGGCCGTCAGCACCGCCTCCGTCGCCGTACCGTCCGCCGGGAAGCCGCCCGCCCACGCCGTGCGCAACCGCTCCAGCGCCGCCGCGTCCCGCTCCGGAAGAGGCCAGCGGAAGGACTCCACCTCCGTCCCCGGAGGCAGGCGTGTTTCCGAAAGCTGGTAATAGACCTTGGCGCCGGGCGGCCCCTCCTCGCACTCCACGCGGAGGCTCTTCGCGTAGGGCATCGGCACGAACGAGTACCAGCAGTAGTTCGCGTACTCCGCCAGCGGCGGCACGAACGGCGCCATCCCGCCCCCGCACCATTCCTTGACGTCCCCGCCGAAGCGCGCCTCCACCTCGCCGTCGAAGAAGAACCGGAACCGGTGCGGCGCCCCGTCCTTCGCCCCCGTGAACCAGAACCGCGTCAGCACGCCGGGCCCCTCCAGGTCCGCGACGACCTTCCATCCGGGCTGCGCCGAATCGCGAAGGAACGTCCCCCAGTCGTCGTTGCCGCCGCTCCGGTCGTACGAGGAATGCATCACCGTGTCGCGTCCGTCCAGCCGCGCGATCGACAGCGGGTCCGCCAGGCGCTCCGCCTCGCTTGCCACCGTGACCGCCTCCCGCCCGCACCCCGCCGCCAGGACGCACCCCAGCGCCGCGATCCCCGCCCCCGCCCACACCATCTTGAACAAGCCGTGCATCATGATTCCCTCGTTGGAAGACGTGGGCGAGAGGGGGGTCGAACCCCTACCCCTTCCGGGACCAGATCCTAAGTCTGGCGCGTCTGCCATTCCGCCACTCGCCCGCCATGCCGGCCACCATAAATCCCCCCGCCCCCCGATGCAAGCCCCCTCGCACCCCCTGCCCTCCGCCGCGACCTTTCACGAAGAATGGGATTGCACCGCACCGAGATTGGTCTAGGCTGTGGGGCATGAATGCGGAAGAACTCAAACGCGACCTGAAGGACATGGCAACCTGGACGGAGGCGGCTCTCGACCGGCTCGTGCCGCCCGCCACGGCGCGCCCGGCGCCCCTCCACGCCGCGATGCGCCACAGCCTGTTCGCGGGCGGCAAGCGGATCCGTCCCGCCCTCTGCGCGATGTGGGCCGGGGCGTGCGGCGCGGACCGATCCGCCGCCGAGCACCCCGCGGCGGCCATCGAGTGCCTCCACACCTACACCCTCATCCACGACGATCTCCCCTGCATGGACGACGACGACCTGCGCCGCGGCGTCCCCACCTGCCACAAGGTCTACGGCGAAGCCGTCGCCCTTCTCGCCGGCGATGCGCTCCAGGCGCTCGCGTTCCGGCTCCTGTCCGAGATGCCCGCGCCGCCGGAGGTCGCCCTCGCCTGCGTGGCAGAGCTGGCGGCGGCGGCGGGACCGGGGGCGGTGGTCGGCGGCCAGGTCGAGGACATGCTCTCCGGAGGGCTTCCGCCGGACGCGGAGCGCCTGCTCTACATCCAGCGCCACAAGACGGGGGACCTCATCGCCTGCGCCTGCCGGATGGGGGTGCTCGCGGCCCGCGGCGGCGCGGCGGCGCTGGCCGCGGCGACGGCCTACGCCGGTGCGCTGGGCGAGGCGTTCCAGATCGCGGACGACCTGCTCGACGCCACGTCCGACGCGGCCACGCTCGGCAAGACCGCCGGCAAGGATGCCGCGCAAGGCAAGCTGACCGCGGTCTCGGTCTACGGCCCCGACGGCGCGCGGGAACGCCTCGCGGCGCGCACGGCGGACGCC
>CACXEY010000312.1 GCA_902766695.1 uncultured bacterium | reverse complement strand
TGGTGGCTGGGCGCGGTGGTGGCGGGGCTGGTGGGGTTCGCGGCGTTCCCGGCGGCGGGCGTGGTGGGGCTGCTGGGCGGGGCGGTGTGGAAGTTCGCGCTGGGGCACGTGATGAACGGGATTTGGCTGCTGCTGGCGGCGGGGGGCTTGTCGGTAGCGATGCCGTTCCTGGCGGGGGCGGTGCACCGCTGGAGCGACCGGCACGGGCGCGGCGGCGACGCGTCGTCGGCGTCGGCGGACCCGGCGGACGGCGGGTCGCTGCCCTTCGCGGTGACGCTGATGGGGGTGGTGGGCGGCACGCTGGCGTTCGGGTTCATCGGGCTGTTCCTGGGCCCGGTGGTGCTGTCGCTGGGACGCGATCTGTTGCAGGAACTGACGAAGCCGCGCGGCGACCCGGAGGGGGCCTTGCCGGAACCCGCCGAAACCGAAAGGACCGGATCATGACGATGAAAGAACGCTGGACGAACGCGACGACCTTCGTGAAGCGCGCGCTTCAGCCGTGGGAAATCGCGGAGGGCGAGGGCAAGCCGGGGCTGCTGGCGAAGGCGGTGCGCGTGGTGTACCTGCTCTTCCGCGGCTACATGGACGACGACCTGTTCATCCACGCCTCGTCGCTGACGTTCGTGACGATGACGTCGCTAGTGCCGGTGCTGACCGTGGCGTTCGCCTTCCTGAAGGGCGCCGGCTACGGCGAGGAGCGGCTCCAGGCGATCAAGTCGTCGGCGTGGCTGGCGCAGATGCCGGAGCAGTTCCAGCAGTTCGTCGAAAAACTCATCGAGATGGTCGAGGGCATCAACGTCTCCGCGCTGGGGACGATCGGCGCGGCGTTCTTCACGCTCACCGCGATCCTGCTGCTGGCGAACGTCGAGCAGAGCTTCAACCGCGTGTGGAACGTCCGCAAGAACCGCTCCATCGCCAAGCAGATCATGAGCTACACGAGCGTGCTGGTCCTCGTCCCGACGCTCCTCATCCTGGCGGGCACCCTGCGCGCGCGGTTGGTCATCAGCCAGCAGTTTTTCGGCGGCGCCGCCACGACGTGGCTGCAGGCCATCTACCTCTTCGGCCTCGTGTGGGTGGCGGTCTGGTGCCTGTACTCATTCGTGCCGAACACGACCGTCCACTGGAAATCCGCGGTGTTCAGCAGCCTGGTGACGACGGCGGCGTTCCTGGCGTGGATGCGCCTGTTCATGGTGATGTCCATCGGCGTCGCGGCGCGCAGCCGCATCTACGGCGCGTTCGCGGCGATTCCGGTCTTCATGTTCTGGCTCTACGTCACGTGGGTCATCCTGCTGCTCGGCGTCGAGCTCGCCTACGCCCTGCAGAACGCCGACTCCTACTACCTCGAAGGCAACGCCGCCGACACCGCCAGCCTCCGCACCCGCGTCCTCGTCGCCCTCATGATGGTGCGCGAAGCGGGCCAGGTCCAGGCCGAGGAGCAACGCACCCGCTTCAACCCCGCGGCCTTCTCCACCCGCTACCGCGTGCCCATCCGCCTCGTCCGGTCGGTCCTGGACGTGCTGGTGCAGATCGGCTACTTCGTCAAGGACGAGGACAGCGACTCCGGCTTCGTCGTCAACTGCCGCCTCGACAAAGTGCCCGTCCACGACTTCGTGAAGACCTTCACCTCCTTCGGCGGCATTCCCAAGGTCCTCGAAGACGGCCTCGCCTCCAAGACCGACTGCGGCCGCCTGCTCACCCGCATGGAAAACGACGTCGCGCGCGGCCTCGGCGGCTGCACCCTCGCCGACTTGTGCGACTCGCGCCTCCCGGCGGCGAAATGAAGAGCTGACCGGTGGCCACCTTCCGCTACACCGCCAAATCCCGCGACGGCGCCCGCCAGGAGGGCACCCTCGACGCCGCCGACAAGCGCGCCGCCATGGCCCTCCTCACCCGCCGCGGCCTCGTCCCCATCACCATCCGCGACGACGCGGGCGGCGGCGGCGGCGGCTCCGCCGCCCCGGCACCCTCCTCCTCCTCCCCCTCCGCCCCCGCCGCAAAGGCCCCTTCCAAGTCCCCCGCCAAAGCCCCTTCCAAACCCCTTCCCGCCTCCCTCCGCGGACGCCGCCCCGGTGCCGCCAAGGCCAAGCCTGCCTCCCCCGCCTCCTCCTCCCCCGCCTCCTCCCTCTTCACCTTCGGCAGCGCCCCCCGCCGGCCCAAGATGAAGCTCAAGGAACTCCAACTCTTCACCCGCGAACTCACCGACCTGCTCACCTCCGGCATGACCCTCGGCAACGCCCTGCACTCCCTTTCCACCCGCAAGACCGGCAAGGCGCAGGACGCCATCGTCACCGCCCTGCGCGACGACATCGTCGCGGGCGCCTCCCTTTCCAGCGCCCTGGCCAAATACCCCGAGAGCTTCCCGACCCTGTACGTCAGCATGGTGCGCGCCGGCGAAGCCTCCGGACAGCTCCCGAGCGTCCTCGAACGCCTCGTCGGCCACTACGACCGCGTCCTCGCCGCGCGCGAAAAAGTCGGGATGGCCCTCGTCTATCCCTGCATCGTCGCCGTCATCGGCTTCGGCGCCATGATCTTCATGATGGTCTTCGTCATCCCCACCTTCTCCCAGATGTTCGAAGACCTTGGCGGACAGCTCCCCCTCCCCACGCGCGTCCTCATCGGCATCAGCGCCGCCTTCGTCAAATACGGATGGGCCATCGCCGGCGGCATCGCCCTCCTCGTGTGGCTCATCCGCCGCGCCCTCCGCACCCCCGCCGGAATCGACTGGAAAGACCGCGTCGCCCTTCGCCTTCCCGCCATTGGCAACATCGTCAAGGCCAACGCCTTCGCCAACTTCGCCCACACATTGGGGACCCTCCTCGCCAACGGCGTACAGGTCCTCCAGGCCCTGAGCATCGTCGAAGACACCGTCGGCAACGTCCACATCGCCCACGCCATCCGCGACGCCCGCGACAAAGTCACCGACGGCTCCAGCATCTCCCGTCCCCTGGCCCAGAACGGAGTGTTCCCGCGCCTCCTGACCGACATGCTGGCAATCGGCGAAGAAAGCGGCGACATCACGGGCGCGCTCGACCACATCGGCCTTCGCTACGACGCCGAACTCGACCGCGCGGTCAAGGTCTTCACGACCATCCTCGAACCGGTGATGATGCTCTTCATCGCCGCCGGCGTCGGCTTCGTCGCCATCAGCATGCTCATGGCCGTCTTCGAATTGACGAGCGGGTTGCAGGCTTGAGGGGGAAGGGGGGCGGCCCGGCGGAGCGGGCCGAGGCGGGACCGTTAGGGAGGTTTAAGATTTTTGCAGCTTCTCGGAAGTCATGGTCGCGCGGAAGCGCGACCCTCCCGTGCGCTCTCCATCGGGGGGGAAAGACGGGGGGGCAACCTTGGATTCGGAGGGGGATGTTCATGGGAGGGAGGATGGCGGGAAAAGGGGGGATTGGCGGGGATTTCACGTGATTGCAAACGGTGGGGAGGAGGGCGGATGGGGAGGGTGAAGCAAAAATGGGTTGTGCGGAAGGGGGATGGTCGGTATGGTACAAACGGATTGACGTTTTGAATGGAGAAATCGCGATCATGAGAAAAGTGGAAAAATGGATGGTTTGGGCCGTGGCGTGCGTGGCGCTGGCGGCCGGGTTGCTGGGCTGTTCGGAAAAGGAGCCGGACGAGGTCCAGGTGATGCTTCCGGAAAAGGGCACCACCGTGCAGCGGACGCCGTGGATGGACGGGGAGCGCTGGGGCATGACGCCCGCCGAGATCCGCACCGGGCTGGGAAAGGCGCCGGAGCTGGAGTCGAAGACGTCGGATTACTATCCGGTGCAGTTCGAGGGGAAGGCGGCGCTGGCGCAGTATGTGTTCCGCCAGGGGACGGCGAACGGGGGACAGCGGGAGCTGGTGCGGAAGATCGTGTATCTGGCGCATCCGAAGCGGGCGGCGTTCCTGCCGTCGATGTCGCGGGCGCAGGCGGAGGAGGCGTTCGGGACGGTCCGGAAGTCGGTGGAGGCGAAGCTCGGGCGCGCGTCGGTGGTCACGCAGGAGGTGGCCGTGAGCGTGAAGCTGGAGAGCCAGTCGCGGGTGGCCGGTGACCGGGTGAAGGCCGCGGAGAAGGAGGTCCGCGCGCTGGAACGGGAGATGGAGGCGAAGCGGCACGATCTGCAACGGCAGTACGCGGGGAAGAAGAACAAGAACGCGATGGTGGCGGCCGGGCTCGTGGAAATGGAGAAGGCGGTGCAGGCGGCGCAGCGGAAGTTGATGGCCCTGAAGAGCGAGCAGCACCAGATCCAGCAGGCCATCCACGAGGAGTGCGAGGCGCTGCCGGAGGGGGAGAGGCCGTTCCACTGGGAGTGCAATTGGACGGCGACGGACGGGGCGGTGGCGCTGTACTTGACGGCGAATGTGGACAGGACGCATTTGGCGTTGAGTTTCGAGGCGCCGGAGTGACGGGGCGGGGGGGGGCGACGAAGCGACGAGGGCGACGAAGCGACGAGGGGGGGAGTGCAAAGGGACGGGGGCTGGCGCCCCCGAGCCCCCGGGGGGACTCAGGAATCTTCTTCGCCGGTGATTTCGCGGAGGACGTCTTCGAGGGTGATCAGGCCGATGGTTGCGCAGCGGTCGTCGGTCACCAGGAAGAGGGGTTGGCGGGTGACGCGCATGCGGGGGAGGAGGTGGTCGGCGGGAAGGTACTGGGCGACGAGTTGGGGGGGGCGCATGTAGTCGGCGGCGGTCTTGGTGGCGAGGTCGGGGGCGTCGTCGGAGAGGATGTCGAAGATGTTGAGGATGCCGGTGAAGGTTTTTTTGTCGGGGTCGTAGACGGGGAAGCGGTTGTATTCGTGGAGGCGGGCGGTCTCGAGGATTTGGGGGACTGTGGAGGTGGAGAGGACGGAGACGATGTCGCGGCGGGGCGTCATGAGGGTGCGGCAGGTGTGGTGGGTGAGGCCGAAGACGCCGTGGATCATTTCGGTTTCGTGCGGGGTGAGGACGCCGGATTGGAGGCCTTCGCCCGCAAGGTGGAGGAGTTCTTCGCGGGAGAGGGCCATCTTGCGGGTGGTGTCGGTCTGGGCGGCGTCGGGGAGGAGGCGGTGGATGATGGCGTTTACGGCGATGGAAAGGGGCCGCAGGATGCGCGCGGCGAGGCGGAAGAGGCCCGCGAAGCGGAGGGTACGAACGGGGGAGGCCTGGAACCAGCTCTTGGGGATGTATTCGCAGCAGACGAGGACGCCCAGGGTCAGGAGGGCGCCCATGACGGCGGCGCCGGGCGCGCCGGCGAGTTCGTGGCCGAGGGAGGCGGCGAGGACGGAGGCGAAGACTTGGGAGAGGTTGGTGCCGAGAAGGGTGGTGCCGAGGAGATCGTCGGTGTGGGTGAGGTAGTGGCGGATGGTCGCGGCGCCGGGTATGCCCCGCCGGACGAGGTGCTGCAGGCGGAGGCGGTTCATGGAGAGGATGCCGGTCTCCATCCCGGCGAAGAAGGCGGAGGCGACCATGCAGAGGAGGAGGCCGAGGAGCCGGAGTTCGAATTCGAGGGTGACTACCACGGGAGGCCTCCTTCGGCGGAGGGGGCGGGGGCGGAGGGGGAGGGGGATTGGGAGGGGGGCGGGGCGGGGAGTTTCTGGACGTGGGCGATGAGGACGCGGAGTTTGATGGTCTGCATGACGCGGACGCGGACGCCCTGGGCTTCGACGGTGTCGCCGGATTCGGGGACTTTGCCGAGGTGTTCGGAGATCCAGCCGGAAAGGCGGTCGGAGGTGTCGGCTTCGAGGGCGAGGGCGAGTTTGCGGTTGAGTTCTTCGAGGGAGATGGAGGCGTCGACGAGCCAGGCGTCGGGGGCGACGGGCTGGAAGACGGGGCGGGGGCGGGAGAGGGTGGTGTAGATGTCGCCGGTGATTTCTTCGAGGATGTCGCCGCGGGTGAGGATGCCGGCGGCGCCGCCGTATTCGTCGGCGACGATGGCGACGCGGATGCGGTTTTTCTGGAACCGGGAGAGGAGGCGGTTGAGTTGGGCGCTCTCGGGGACGAAGACGGGCGGGAGGGTGGCGGCGGGGATGGAGTGGGCGGGGTCGAGGAGGTATTTCCTTACGTCGAGGAAGCCGGCGATGTTGTCGAGGTGGGAGCGGTAGAGGATGAGGTAGTGTTTGCGGGAGCGGCGGGCGATGGCGAGGTAGTCTTCGTCGGGGTCGTCGAGGTCGATGCCCGCGAAATCGACGCGCGGGGTCATGACGTCGGCCGCGGAGAGGTCCTCCAAATCGACGATGGATTTGATCATGGCGAGTTCGTCGGCGTTGATGACGCCTTCTTCGCCGGAGATGTCGAGGACGGTCTCGAATTCTTCTTCGGACAGGGTCTTGCCCGCGGGGCGGAAGTGGCGGGCGAGGCGGCGGTTGACGAGTTCGAGGAGGAGCCGCAGGGGCGCCAGGATGCGCGAGAGGACGCGCAACGGCGGGGAGGCCCAGCGGATCAGGGCGGCGGTGTGCAGGAGGCCGACGTTCTTGGGGCCGACTTCGCCGAAGAAGATGAGGAGGATGGTGATGGCCGGGACGGCGACGAGTTCGTCCCAGCGCTGCCAGGCGGGCGGGACGAGGTAGTGGACGAGGGTGTAGCCGATGTTGGAGAGGGCGATGTTGACCAGGGTGTTGCCGATCAGGATGGTGGAAAGCAGGCGGGTCGGGTTGGAGAGCATGAGGCGGAGCTGCTCGCCGACGGTGGGGTTCTCTTCGCCGATGCGCCGCAGCTGGAGGGGGTCCACCGAGAAGAACGCGGTCTCGGAGCTCGAGAAGAACGCGGAGCAGGCGGTGAGCAGGAGGAAGAGGGTGAGGAGGAGGAGGGTCATGGCCGGGAAGTAAGAAGGAAGAAGGAAGAAGGAAGAAGGGCGGCGGGGGAAGTTTTCCAATGATTGGAAAGTTTTTTTCCAATGGTTGGAAAATTTTCATGGATTTTTCCAATGATTGGAAAGTTTTTTTCCAATGGTTGGAAAATTTCCGGGTGGCCGGCGGCGCGGCCACGGCAGGACGCGGACGGGTAAAGGAAATGTGCGCCGTTGTTCATGCCCGTGCCACAAGAATCATCAGCCCAATCGCCGCCGCCAACAAGAGCCAGTGCACCCCGAAGACGAGCGGCGCCTTGAGGTCCTTCTCCTGCAAGCCGAGCTTCAGATACCGGAAGGGCAGGACGAAAAAGTACTCGATGCCCATCAGCAACGGCCTGTAGGGTTGCGTCCGCTTCCACCGTTCGAACATGTACCCGTCAACTCCATACAGTACCACCCACAGCAGGAAACAGAGCCACATCCGTTTTGCGGCGGGGCCCAAAAATGGGTTCGACCAACTGTTGATAAAGCCCATGGCAGGGATTGCCATCCAGCAGCTCATTGCGCCTCTCCTTTCGCCCTTTCCCCGCAAGGGGACGGGGCGCGGCTGGAAGCCGCACCTCCGGAAGCCACGCAACGGTTGTGCAAAAGGTGCCGCTCCGCTTCCGGGGGTGCGGCATCTTGCCGCGCCGTCGTGCAGGGGATGTGCAAGGGTTTGGGGTTTTCGTTCGGCATGTCAAATGCTGGGGGCAATTCCAAACACGCAAAAGGTCACGAGGGCGTTGTAGGCCGCCAAGGCAAGCCAGCCGAAAAGCCTCGCGCGTGGGCTTTCCGTTTTCCACCAACGGCGGAGGCCCCAGATTACGGCAACGTAGAGCAACGGGACGCCCACCAGCAATGATCCAATTGCCACCCATGTCCCGCCTTGCACATGAAATGCAAACAAACCGCAAATCACCAAAAGCAACGGTCCCAATGCCGCTGTGGCGGTGACCGACAATGGGAGCAGAAGCAGGACCAGGACATCGAGAACCGAGACATCGGAGCTGCCAAAGGAGAATCCAGGTGGGCTGGCGGCAAGGATGCCGACAACTTGGCCGACGATGAACGCACCCAACAGTGCCAGCAATTTCCGGCCCGCAGATGCGGGGGCGGACGGGAGGCGGGAGGGATGCGGACGGGTGGGCGGCACGGAGGCCGCCTGGCTGGACGCGGATGGGGAAAGGTGGCCGACGGCGCGGCCACAGCAGGACGGCGACGAGGGGAGGAGGGGAAGCGGGTGGGATG
>CACXEY010000311.1 GCA_902766695.1 uncultured bacterium | reverse complement strand
TAACACTTTACGCCCAAACCATCCCCCATGCAAGCCATTTTTCAAACTTTCTTTCCTCCCCAGCCTAACAGTTCTTGCCCACACCCCCCGCAAAACGGGGTTGTCGCGGGAGGGGCGGAAGGAGTAGAAAGAAGGGCATGAGTTGGACGAATGCCATGGTGGCGGCGGTGCTGCTGCGCTTCCTGGATCCGTACACGGCCGTCGAACAGACGGACGATGCACGGATCGGCGCGTCTTGGGCGTCGGATCCGAACCGTTTCCCGGTGCCGGTGGGGCTCCTGGACCCGGTCGAGGGCTCGCGTCGGGCCCCGCTGCCGGTGCGCATCGCCGGCAAGTTCGTCCCGGACACCAGCCGCAACTGGTATGCCGAGCACGACTGGCAGCCGCGCATCGTCCACGCCCGCTTCAAGGTCTACGGCGAGCCTCCGCCGGAGTACGATCCGGAGGCGCCCAGCCCGCTCTTCAAGGTCGAGCAGGTGGGATATCTGCCGTGGGCGCCGAAGTACGCGTACCTGGGCGGCTGGCTGGGGCCCGAGCTGGGGGCCTGGCAGCCGCACGCCCCGCTGTCCGGCTGGCAGCTGGTGGACGCGGCGACGGGCGCCGTCGTCAAGGATTCCCCGGAGCCGCCCCGCGTGCGGGTGGGGGACCGTCTCACGGAGGACGGCATCCCGATGACGGGCGAAGACACGTACGAAATGGATTTCTCGGAGGTCGTCCACGAAGGCGAGTACTTCCTCCGCGTGCCGGGCGTGGGGCGCAGCCGCAACTTCCGCATCTGGCGCGGCGCGGCCGAGGACGCCTTCCGCGTCCACATGGGCGGCCTCTACCAGAAGCGCTGCGGCATCGCCAAGGAGGAGCCCTACACCCACTGGACCGCCGGCGCCTGCCACGCCGACGTGGTCCGCGGCACCTTCCCGCCCGACGAGGGGACGCTGGCCCCGAAGGTCAACTGGTTCGAGCTCGTCCGCAACAGCACCGACTGGGCGCGCGGCGAGCGGCTCCACCTCCCCGGCGGCTGGCACGACGCGGCCGACTACGACCGCCGCCCCCAGCACCTGGGAATCGTCAACGACCTGTGCGCCGTCTACCTCATGCGACCGCGGAACTTCCGCGACGGCCAGCTCGCCATCCCGGAGAACGCCAACGGCATCCCGGACATCCTGGACGAGGCGGAATGGGGGCTCCGGCACCTGCTGGCGGGGCAGCAGGAAAACGGCGGCGTCGGCACGTGGATCGAGACCACGGGGCATCCGGGACCGGGCAGCGTGGCGGAACGCGACCCGATGCCCTACGCCCTCTCCCGCGCGACGCGCCGCAGCTCGCTCTCCTACGCCGCCACCGCCTCCCTGCTGGTCCGCTGCGACGGGCGCTTCCGGGAGAAGTACCTCGACTCCGCCATCCGCGCGTGGAATTTCGCCCTCCGCGAAAAGCCCGCCACCGTCCTCTACGAAATCCGCCGCACGGAGGGCCCCGGCATCCGTTCCACCGAGACGGTCTACTGGGACGAAGAAACCGATCTGCCGACCGATTACCTCGTCAAGGCCGGCGTCAACCTCCACGCCCTCACCGGGGACCCGCGCTTCCTGGAACCGCTCGAAGCGGATTTGAAACGCCTCGTGGACGTCCAGGGCCGCAAGGGGTACACTTGGAGGGCCTTGGCCTTCTCCGGCGAACTCGCCGCCGGGACGCCCCCCGGGCTGGATGCGTTTTTCGACGCCTGGAAGAAACGCGTGCGGAGCACGGCCGACGAGATCCTCCGCCAGATGGCCTCCAACTACCCCTACCGAATGCCGTGGAAGGTTCCGGGGGAGAACTGGTTCCACTCCCTCGGATTCGGACTCTGCCATCCGCTGGTCCGCGCCCAGTGGCTCATCGCCGCCGACAACCTGTTCGGCGATCCGCGCTGCCTCGACGCGGCCTCCCTCGCCAACGACTACCACAACGGCTGCAATCCCATGGGAACCACCCTCACCAGCGGCCTCGGCGAGGTCTATCCCGTCGCCTTCCTGGACCTGCCTTCCTACGTGGACGGTATCGCCGAGTACGTGCCGGGCATCACCCCCTACCGCTGGATCCATTTCCTCTCCGCGACGAGCGTCCGGCGCGTCTTCGGCGGCGACAGGAACCTCGCCGCCTCCTGGCCCTTCTGGCGCCGCTGGGGCAACATGGAACACCAGACCGTCATGGAAAGCGAATACACCGTCTGGGAAACCATCGGCCCCGCCGCGAGCGTGACCGCCTACCTGACCGACCCGACCGGCACCCGTCCGCCCGTCCGCCCGGAACCGGCCAAGTCCCTCCGCGACCTGGAAGGCTACTGGCTGTTGCCCTGACGCCCGGCCGGGGGGGCGCCCGCCACCATTCCCGCCGAGGACGCGCAGAAGCGCGTCCCTCCCCGCGGAGAGCGCCCCGGCAGGGCCGCGCTTCGTCGCGGCCTCGCGACCACGATGTTCCCGACATGTCCCTGAAGCGCCCTGTGGAGCGGGCCCGGACGAAGCCGGGCCCTCCCAGGATACGACGGAACGCCCCGGGCACGAAAAAAGCGGCCCCGGCGAAGGGGCCGCTCGCGTATCGCTGTCCGGCGATTACTTGCGGAGCTTGCGGCGCAGGACCATCGCCAGCGCGCCGAGGCCCAGCAGGCTCATCGTCGCCGGCTCGGGGACCGCGGAAGAAGCCTGGTAGGTGAACGTGGTGTGGTACTTCGTGCCGTTACCAGAAGCGTCGCCGCCATCGGGGATGAAGGTGTCGGCACCGTTGCCATAGGTCTTGAACCAGATGTCCATGGAATACTGCACGTTTTCCTGCAGCTCGACACCCCAAGCAGCGGAGACGGGGTCGCCGGAGTTGCCGGCTTGCGTATTCGGATTGAAAGCCGTGGTGTAGGAGAAAGCGTAGTCGTGGCCGCCGAGGGAGGTGACCGTGGCACCATCCATCCAACGATCATAGAGACCGCCATTGTCGAGGGAAGAGCCGTCGTACCACAGCTGGAGGTAAACGTTGCCGCCCTGGGGCGCTTTGGTGTCGTACGTATCGGACCAGACATTGAACGCAATGCTGGAAATGGTCAGGTCGGACAGGACGCCCAAATCGGTCGAGCTGTCGCCGCCTTCGGTGGAGAACTGGGTGAGGTCGAAGGTCTTGCCGCCGATGGTGATGGTGCTGGAGTCGAACAGACCACTGGCCATCGCCGAAGCCGCGAGAACGGCCGCAACCGCAAATACTGCGAGTTTCTTCATTTTCATGTATCCTTTTCTGTTTTTGTTTCGACTAGTCAAATACGCCAGCGGCTGTACAAGGACCGCCGGCGGCAATGGACCGCATTGCGGACGCGGCGGAAGCGCCCGCATGCGGAACACGCAACACCTTGACCACGAGAAACCTATGGCTTCCGGCCGGACGCC
>CACXEY010000310.1 GCA_902766695.1 uncultured bacterium | reverse complement strand
GCGGGAGATCAGCGCGAGGAAGCTGCGGAAGAGCTGGGCGGCGGGGTTGCGGTCGGAGGGGAAGCGGTCGGCGGCGCGCGCGAGGACGTCCCAGAGGGGCGTGGGGTCGGGGGGAAGGGTTACGGGGGACCACGGGGTGGGGGATGGCACGGGGCGGTAGAGCCAGCCGTCGGGGACAAGGCGGATGCCGGGGAGCGGGGTGGGGGGCGGGACGAGGAAGACGGTGTCGTGGGCGCCGGGGGGCGGCGGGTCGGCCGCCATCTGGCGGAGGATGTGGTTGGAGAAGAGGGTGGGGGTGGCGGCGTCGGCGGCGGGCACGGGGTCGGTCCAGCGGGCGCGCGCCCAGAGGAAGTAGGAGGGATCGGCCAGGCGGGACCAGTCGAAGACCAACACGGGGTTGCCGGCGCGCGCGTTCTCCAGGCGGAGGAGGTGCGCCATGCCGCCGTCGCCGGGGACCGGAATCGAGCCGAAGACGGCGAGGCGGTCGCCGGGGGCCATGCGCGCGAGGAGCGAGCGGGCGGTGTCGCGGAAGACGGCCGCGGGGCGCGCGTCGGCGACGGGACGCTGCCAGAAGACGACGCCGGCGAGGGCAACGGGAAGAATCCAGGCGAGGGCGGAGTGGAATCCGCGGTAGAAGCGGCGCGGCCATTCGTTGTCGTCGAGCTGGCGCTGGCCGTGGATCCAGAATTCGCCGGCGATGCAACCGACGGCCACCGCGAGGGCGGCGTCGGGGAGCAGCGCGACGAAGACGGTGCGGGTGATGCGCATGAGGAGGGCCAGTTCCGCCGGGAGCCACGCCACCGCCAGGACCGCGAGGACGACGCGCAGGAACATCTGGTCCTTGCCGTAGTACCACGGGCTGCGGCGGGAACCGAGGAAGAGGACCAGCACCGGCACCCACGCGAGGGCGAAGGCGGAGAGGAGGCCGGGATGGCGGTACGGGAGGAAGACTTCGGCGCGGTTCGCCAGGACCGCGAGGAGCGTGCCGCCGAGGGAGGCGGAGGTGGCGTAGCCGGAGCGGATGAGATGCCAGGCGTGCAGGACGTAGGCCGAAGCGCCGAGGAGAAGTCCGAGCAGCCAGAGGATCCAGGAGCGACCGCTGCCGAGGCGTCCGTTGTGGAAGAGCGACACCGCTACGGCGATGGGCATGAGGAGCAGCAGCGGCCAGAAGAACGGGTATTCCAGCGAGCCCGCCGCGAGCCAGACGCCCAGCGCGAAGAGCCAGCGGTCGCGTCCCGTCTGGGTGTGGCGCGCGAGGAGCCAGAGGGCGATGCCGAAGACCAGCAGGTGGAAGGTCTGCGGCAGGGAGCGGGTGGAAGCGAGGGCCCAGGAGGCGCTTGCGAGGAGGTAGAGGCCGGTAGAGACGGCGGCGAAGACGCGCGCCTGGCGCTCGCGGATCACGTCCGCGGCCACGGCTCCGGGGACCGTGCGGTAGGGCATCTGGAGCACGAGCCAGACGAGGATCGCGATGCCGAGCGCGCCGCAGAAGAGGCTGAAGACGTTCATCGCCGCGGCGGGCGGGAGACCGGCGCGGGCGGAAAGGCGGACCAGGGTTTCCCAGACGGGCGCCGAGGATACGCCGGGGCCGTCGAGACGGAGGGCGTCCACCAGCGCGTGCGCCGGGGCGCCGGGGAAGGGGGCGGCGCCGACGAGGGTGCCGTAGAGCACGAGGGCGAGGAGGAAGAACGCCGCGGGGACCAGCAACCGGCGCCACCCCGTCACCGGCGGCGGGGGCGGGGGCGGCTGGCGGGGGATGGGAATGGGGCTGGATGCGCCGACGGGCATTCAGGGGGCCTTCCGGGGAAAGCGGCTGCTACCGACTGCAATCGACTGCAATCGACTGCAATCGGCGGCGGAGCGGGCGTCGGCGGCGGTCGGTCGGATCACGGGACGTCGCGGAGGAGGTCCTGGAGGCGGGCCTGGAGGTCGGCGGGGAACTCGTGGACGCGGCCGCGGAGGGTGTCGAGGATCTGGCGGGCGGCCGGGTCCTGGCCGCGGGCGTGGTAGAGTTCGGCGGCGAGAAGCTGCATCTGGAGGTTGTCGGGCATGACGGAGAGGACCTGCTGGATGTCGGTTTCGGCTTCGTCGAGGCGTCCGGTGCGGAGGTAGAGTTCGCCGCGGGTGGAGAGCAGGAGCGGGTCGTCGGGTTTCATGGCGCAGGCTTCGTCGATGAGCTCTTCGGCTTCGGCGTAGCTGCCTTCGCCGATGAGGATGTAGGCGAGGTCGTTGAGGCAGGTGGGGGTGCGCTTGGCTTCGAGGGCGGTGCGGTAGGAGGCGGCGGCGAGGGAGTACTGGCCGCGCTCGTACTGGAAGGAGCCGAGCATGAGGTTGCCTTCGTGGTTCGACGGATCGAGCGTCAGGAGGGCCCGGACGTGGTCTTCGGCCAGGTCGCGCTTGCGTTCGCCGAAGTCGACGGCGACCAGCATCTCCCACGCCTTGACGAGGCGGGGGTTCAGGCGGAGGACCTGTTCGAGCTCGGCGCGGGCGTCGCCCCATTCGTGGCGCTTGGAATAGAGTTCGGCGAGGAGCAGGCGCGTCTCGGGGGAGGCGCCGCGGAGGGACTTGATGGCCTTGAGGGCGCGCTCGTAGGTCTCGGGATCGGAGCCGTCGCCGGTGAGGTAGGCGAGGAAGGACCAGGCGCGGACGTCCTGCTTGTGCTTCGCGGTGCGTTCCTTGAGGGCCAGGACGGCGCCGTCGGCGTCGCCGCCGAGGTACTGCATCACGATGCGGTCGAAGGCGAGCGCTTCCGCGGGGACGCCGTCGGCGGCAAGGGCGTCGAGCTGCGCCTGCGCGGCGTCGAGGTCGCCCTCGGACATCGCGATTTCGGCGAGCTTGAGGCGGACGGAGGGGTCGCCGGGCTTGTTTTCGAGGGCTTCGCGGAAGTACTGGGCGCTGGTCTCGCGGTCGCCGGTGGCGAGGAAGGCGCGGGCGAGGAAGGCCTTGGCGGCGGGATCGACGGACTGGCCGCCGGCGGCGCGGCGGAGTTCGGCTTCGGCCATCCTGGGGCGGCCGGAGACGGCCCACATCATGCCGTTGCGGACGAGGTAGCCGGTGTTGTAGACGTAGCCGTAGAGGTGGCCGAGGGACTGCATGACGCGGTTGTTCAGGCCGCGGTCGACGAGGGCCTTCCAGTCGGCTTCGAGGGGTTCGAGGGAGGGGGACTTGGCGTCGCGCGCGAGGGTGAGGAGGTTGAGGAGGGCGGAGATGTTGTCGGGATAGAGGGCGCGGGCGGTCTCGAAGTAGGGAACCGCGCCTTCCTTGTCGCCGGCTTCGACGCGCGCGAAGCCGACGTTGTTGAAGGTCTTCGACGCAAGGCGCAGGACGTACTGTTCGTAGGGGCGGATGGGGTTGCGCGGGTCGGCGCCGTCCGCCTGGAGGGCCTCCATTTCGGTGCGGAAGGCCGGGAGGCGCTCGCCGAGCACGACATCCCAGTCGGCGCGGTCGGGGGTCGGGACGGCGGTCGAGACCAGGCCGTCGGGAACGAGGTAGCCGTACTCGCGGAGGATGTCGGCGGAGTCGATCGCCGCGGTCTTGATGAGGTGCGCGTCGTTCGCGAGGTAGTCCTGGATGAACGCGCCGAAGCCCACTTGCAGGAGGGCGCGCTGGCGCGGTTCCTTGAAGGCCGTCTCGGAGAGGAACTTCAGGTAGGTTTCCGTGCCCGCCGAGGGCATCGACAGCACCCGCAGCTTCGCGCCGCGTTCGTGCGCCGCCACGCGGAGGGCGTCGTCCAGCACGCCCGTCGAGAGGACGAGATCGTGGTCGGCGAGCGACTCGACCGTCTGGTCCAGGAGGGCGGCGATCTTGGTGCCGGCGCGGCCGTCGGCGACCTTCGCGTTCAGCACTCCCGCGACGGCGAACGCCGCCGGCAGCAGCAGCGCGATGGTCCCGCACGCCTTGCGCAGCGGCTGGCCGATGCCCACCGCCTTGTGGTCGCGCGACTGGCCCATCACCCAGAATTCGCCCGCGACCGTGCCGGCGCAGATGGCCAGGATCAGGTACGGGGTCACCAGCGGGAACGCCATGCCGAAGAAGTGCCACGGGGAGAACGCCGTGTTGAAGATGGCCGCGCAGGCCGCCGCCAGCACCGCGAGGCGCAGGAGCGTCTGCCAGGCGTTGTAGCGCCAGGCCGCCTTCTTGCTGCGGATCAGGAAGAGGATCATCCAGGGGAGCGCCGTCATGGCGAACAGCAGGATCATCATTGGCGCGCCCGCGATCAGGCGCCACTGGTCCACCATCATCCGCCAGATCACCGACGGCAGCGACGGGCAGAGCGGATGCATCGGGATGGACGGATCCGTGTTCCAGAGGAAGCTCCCGTTGAGGATGTAGAGGATGATCATCGGCGGCAGCGCGCAGAGGGCCGTGCCGACCATCGTGCTCCACCGGAACGAGGCCCGCTGGAGCATCGCGCGGGCGACGAGGATGGCCGCCAGCGGCGCGAAGAGGATGAACGTCGCGAACTCCGGGATGCCGATGCCGTAGACGAAGCCGAACCACCAGAGGGTTCCGGTCTTGCCTTCGCGCTGGTATTCCGAGAAGAGCCACGTCGCGACGAGCAGCAGCAGCAGGTGGAAGGTGCCCGGCATCGAGCGTGTCGCGTGGACCCAGAAGGGGACGCTCACCGCCAGCGCGATGCCCGACACGATGCCGGCCAGGCGGCGGGCCTGTTCCTCGCGGGCGACCTCGTCGGGGTCTTCCTTTTCGTGGACCGTGTAGCGCACGCGCATCATCAGCGCGGAGAGGAAGAACACGCAAAGCGCGCCGCAGAGCGCGCTCAGGAGGGCGGCGCCGAGCGCCTCGCCGCCGAATCGGCCGCACTGGCGGACGAGATATCCCCATACCGGGTCGAGCAGCGTCGGGAACGCGTCCAGATGCAGGTGCCATACCAGGTTCTTCGCCGGCATCCCGGGGAACACGCCCCGGCTGAGCGTCGCGAGGTACAGTCCGAGCGCGCCCGCGGCCAGCGCGGCCGAGATCCACCACCGCCCGCGGAGGGGCGTATCGACGATTTCGTTGGCGTTTTTGTCCAAGCTCATGGTTACTCCAAGTTGGTTTGCGTCCATCCTATCCCGTCCACGACCCGATTGCACGCCTTTTCAAAGTGGCATGCGCGAAACGGCAGGGGATTTCTTTTGCAGGCAAGGAAGGACGATGGAATCTGGCATGGACTTGCTTCCGGCGGTGAGGAAACTCATCGTCCGACCCAGTATCCCGCAGGGTAATATGGACATTCGTCCCCGAATCCGCCCTGCACGCCGGGGGGCATCCGGCCCCGGTTCGTCCGCGGGTTTCCTGCAATCTTTGCCTGCTGGCGTTTTGGGCTGGATAAAGGAAGGGAGAAGGCGGATGATATGGATGGGTTATCTGCCGGGAAAGGATAGAAGTCCATGAAGAGATTGCCGACCATCGTGTCCACTTGCCTGCTGGCCGCCGTTTGCTGCGCGGTTTCCGCGTCCGCGGCCAGCCCGTACCGTGTGCCGGTGCATTTCGCGTACACCAACGACGCCGGGATGGGCTACAACTGGTTCGTCGTCGGTTCCCACCCCGACGTGGGCGCTTGGAACCCGCTCCGCTCCGCGCCGCTCGCCTGGCACGAGGGGAACGTCTGGAGCGCCGACATCGGCATCCAGGCCGGGACCGAGCTCGAGTACAAGTTCATCAAGCGCCCCAGCAACGCCAACGAATACCCCGACGGCAACAACACCGAATGGATGGATGGCGACAACCTCTCCCTCTCCGTCCCCGCCGAGCCGGACGCGCCCGGCAAGCGCGTGGTGTTCCTGTGCGACTGGCCGGAGCCGGTGGAGCTGTGGTACAGCATGCTCGACACGGCGAACTACGATGCCACCAACGGCTGGAACGTGACCACCATGAAGAAGACCGGGGACGCCCGCTACGAGCTCGACGGCGTCGGCGAGGCCGGGCAATGGATGCGCTTCACCTTCCGCCATCCGAACGAAGGGGGGGATGACTGGTGGTACCACTATTACCAGACCGACGCCGACTTCTGGTCGCCGCTGGACGCCTTCTGCATCCGCGACGGGCAGGTGTTCGACTATGAACCCGTCCCCACGGATGGCGGCTGGGTCTCCGACTCCCAAATCATTTTCACCAACGTTTATTCGACCGCCGATGGCATCGACGGGCGCGAAATCCGCATCTTCCTCCCGCGCGGCTACAACGAGAACACCAACCGGCGCTATCCCGTCGTCTACTTCTCCGACGGACAGAACGTGTTCCATCCGGGCGGCCCCCTCGGCTGCTGGTACGCCGAAAGCGCCGCCGACCGCGAAATCCGCGGCGGGCGCATGCGGGAGGCCATCCTGGTGGCGGTCCCCTGCCGGACCGAGGACATCCCGGGCATGCCCGGAACGGCCGAGTTCGCCCGCCTCTGGGAATACCTCCCGTCCACCGACACGCTCATGACCACCGACCTCCGGGGGCTCGGGGCGAACTATGCGGACTTCCTCATCCACAACGTCAAGCCCACGCTCGACTACAACTTCCGCACCCTTTCCGACCGCGAGAACACCGCGCACATCGGCTCCTCCGCCGGCGGGCTGCTCTCGCTGTACCTCGGCACGGCCTTCGGGGACGTCTTCGGGCTGGTCGCCCCCATGTCCGGGGTCTACAACGAGGAATACATCCCCAAGTTCCGCCAGTGGTGCCTCGAACATCCCGACGCCCTGGCCAAGCCCAAGCGCGTATGGCTCGACACCGGCACCGAGGAAACCAGCATCGACGGCCTCAACCTCTACGAATCCAACTGGGACGCCCTGACGCTCCTCCTGTACGCCGGGCACGCGCCCAACAAGAGCCTGCATTTCGGCGTCTACAGCGGCTGGCAAGGCGAACACAACGAGACGGCGTGGGCCGACCGCCTCGACAAGGTGTTCGACTTCCTGCTGCCCGCCACCGACGAAGCCAACCCGCTCCGCCGCCCGGAAATCCGGCTCGACGGCCTTAAGATGGACTTCCAGCTCTACGGCGGGGCGAAGTACGACGTGAAACGTGCGGAAAGCCTCCTCGAACAGGACCAGGCGCAATCCGTCTGGAGCACCCCCGCCGCCGTGGACCGCCCGTGGACCAACGCGAGCTACACGGTCGGGGCTCCCGGCTTCTACTGGATCGAAGGCCAGTAAGCCCGCAACAACCAAGCAAGCGGTAATTTCCGCCCCCAGGGGAGGAAAGCCCGGGACGCAGGGGCTGAAAGGCGGCGGCCTACTCCTCCACTTCGACGCGGAGGTGGTCCATGATGAACTGGCGGCGGTCGGGGGTATTGCCGCCCATGTAGAAGCGCAGGATCGGCGAGATGGTCGGTTCCTGGAATTTTTCGACGCGCACCGGCGTCAGGCGCATCTTGGGGCCGATGAAGGCCTTGAATTCGCCGGGCGAAATCTCGCCGAGGCCTTTGAACCGGGTGGTTTCGGAGCCGCGCAGGGATTTCTGGGCGGCGTCGCGCTCGGCTTCGGTGTAGCAGTAGCGGGTCTCCTTCTTGTTGCGGACGCGGAAGAGCGGGGTCTCCAGGATCCAGAGGCGCCCGGAATAGACCAGCGGCGCGAAGAAGCGCAGGAAGAAGGTCAGCAGCAGGTTGCGGATGTGCAGGCCGTCGACATCGGCGTCGGTGGCCATGATGACTTTTCCGAAGCGCAGGCCGGAGGTGGAGTCTTCGATGTTCAGCGCGCGCATGAGGTTGTAGAGTTCTTCGTTCTCGTACATGGCGGCGCGCGTCTTTTCGGCGACGTTGAGGGGCTTTCCGCGCAGGGTGAAGACGCCCTGGGTGTTGACGTTGCGGGTCTGGGTGATGGAGCCGGCCGCGGAGAGGCCTTCGGTGATGAAGATCATGGACTCTTCGCCGCGGTGGCGCTTGGGGTCGAGGTGGACCTTGCAGTCCTTCAGCTGCGGGATGCGCAGGGATACGGCCTTGGAGCGCTCGCGGGCCAGCTTCTTGACGGTCTGGAGTTCCTTGCGGACGGCGCGGGTCTCCTCGATTTTCTTGACGAGGATGTCGGCGGCCTCGGGGTTGCGGTGGAGGAGGTCCTCGACGATGTCGCGGATTTTGGCGACGAGGTCGGAGCGGATTTCGGTGTTGCCGAGCTTGTTCTTGGTCTGGCCCTCGAACTGCGGCTCCTGGATGCGGATGGAGATGGCCCCGGCGATGGATTCGCGGACTTCGTCGCCGTCGTACTTGGCCTTGGCGTATTCGTTGACGCCCTTGAGGAGGCCTTCGCGGAAGGCGGAAAGGTGGGTGCCGCCGTCGGAGGTGTACTGGCCGTTGACGAAGGAGAAGAAGGTCTCGCTGTAGCGGTTGGTGTTGGTGAAGGCGAGTTCGAGGGTGGGGGAGCTGTAGCGGAGGGGCGGGTACAACCCTTCGTCGCCGATTTCGTCGAGCAGGACGTCCACGAGGCCGTTCTCGGAGAGGTATTCTTCGCCGTTGCAGACGATCTTCAGTCCCGGCTGCAGGCAGGCGCACAGGCGCAGGCGCTTGCTGACGTGCTCGGGCAGGAAGTCGGTCCCGGGGAAGATGTCGGCGTCGGGCGTGAACTCGATGAGCGTGCCGTCGGGTTCCTTGGGGCACTTGCCGGAGGATTGCGATTTGAGGACGCCGCGCTCGAAGACCGCCTCCGCGTATTCGCCCCCGCGGTGGGAGCGGACCCGGAAATGCGAGGAGAGCGCGTTGACGGCCTTGGTGCCGACGCCGTTGAGGCCGGCGGAGAACTGGAAGACGTCGTCGTTGTACTTGGCGCCGGTGTTGATGCGCGAGACGCAGTCGACGACCTTGCCGAGGGGGATGCCGCGGCCGTAGTCGCGGACGGTGACGTCGTGGCCGGCGATGGTGATGTCGATGCGCTTGCCGCAGCCCATGATGAACTCGTCGATGGAGTTGTCGACGACTTCCTTGAGCAGGATGTAGATGCCGTCGTCGTACTGGGTGCCGTTGCCGAGGCGCCCGATGTACATGCCGATGCGCTTGCGGATGTGCTCCAGCGAGGAAAGGGTCTGGATCTTGGATTCGTCGTAGATGGGGTTCGGTTTGGCCATATCGGAACAAGGAAAGCACAATCCGGGACGGATTGCAAAGCGGAAGCGCTCCGCGGACGCGGGTGCGTGCGGGTGGGTGCTGGCCAGAAAACCGGAGTTGGTTCTTTTTCTCCGGCGGGCACGAATACGCCCAACCCTGAAATGTTGTGTCCAAAGGGGTGGCAGGTGAACCCCCTGTCTTTTGGCATGGAGCGCCCGACAAGAAATCGAAAGGGGTTTGCCGGACAACTCCAAAGTCGCAATCCTGTCCCGCACTCTACGCGGGGGCACGGGCTCCGGCATCACCGGATCGCGGCGTAGGGGGGCTCAAAGGAAGCCGGCGGAGCGGAGGCGGTCGAGGGTGAGGGGGGGAGGGGCGGGGGGGGCGGAGGGAGAGGAGGATGCGTATTGGCGGGCG
>CACXEY010000309.1 GCA_902766695.1 uncultured bacterium | reverse complement strand
GGCCGGCGCGGCGGCGTCGGCGGTGTCTTCGGCGGATTCGGGGAGGTCGGGGATGGCGGGCGCGAACGGTACGAGGGTGCTGGCGGCGTCGTCGGATGGACCGGCTTCCGGAGCCGGGGCGGCTACCGGGGCGGGGGCGGGTTCTTCGGCCGGCGCGGGTTCGGCGACCGGATCGGCGATGGGTGCCGCGGCGGGTTCGGCGGCGGGTTCGGGGAGCGGCTGGGGTTCGGGGAGGGATTCGGCAACCGGTTCCACGACCGGGTCGGAAGGGGCGGGGGCTTCGGGGGCGGGCTCGGAAACCGCTTCGGGCGCGGGTTCGGCGACGGAGTCGGATTCGATGGCGGGGGCGGGAGAATCAGCCGGTTCGGGAGTCGCAACGGGGTCGGCGGCGGGTTCGGGCGCGGGTTCCGCGGCGGGTCCGGCGACGGGGGCGGGGGCGGGTTTGGACTTGTTGGATTTCTTGCGGGATTTCTTGGAAGGCGGCGGCGGGGGGGCGGCTTCGGGGGCGGGGTCCGCGGCCGGGGCTTCGATGGCCGGTGCGGGCTCTTCGGCGGGAGCCGGTTCTTCCACAACGGCGGGGGCGGGGGCCGGGGCCGGTTCTTCCACAACGGGGGCCGGTTCTTCGACCGGGGGGACCTCTTCGACGGGGGCGGGTTCTTCGACCGGAGCCGGTTCTTCTTCGGCTGCGGCGGGTTCTTCGTCGGCCACGGGCGCGGGGATTTCTGCGGGGATGGGTTCCTCGGCCGCAGGCGCGGGGATTTCCTCGATGGCGGGGGCGGCGGCGGCAGGGGCGGGTTCCGCGGGAGCGGCGGCTTCGGCGGCGGGAGGCGGCGGCGGGGGAACGGCGAGGGGGCGGATGGTGCGGAAGAAGTAGATGGCGCCGCCGGCGGCGAGGGCGAAGAAGAACAGCAGCAGGATGGTCATGCGGCGCTCGGCGCGCTTCATGACTTCGCGCAGTAGCTGCTCGGATTCGCGGGAGCGGCTGATCAGGTCGGTGACGGTATGGGTGGAGGCGCGCTGCGATTCGTCGATGCCCGCCAGGGTCTGGTTGAGGCGCGACATGCTGTCGGTCAGCTGGCGGTCCTTTTCGAGATTGTTCTCGAGCTGCTGCTTGAAGAGCGTCATGACGTCGTTCTGCCGGTCCATCGCCGACGGGACTTTTTCGAGGAGGGCGAGGACGGTGGATTGGACGGTTTCCTGGCGGTCGAGATGGATGCGGATGGCGCGGATGAGGTCCACCATCTCGAGGTAGCCGTTCTGGACGGCCAGGGCCTGCTGCTTCTTCCGCGAATGGAAGAGGCGGGAGAAGAATCCTTCCTTGCGCGCCGGGACGGGCGGCGGCGGGATGAAGGTCGGCGGCTGCTCCGCAGGGGTGTCGGCGGGAGCGGGCGAAGGGGGCGGGATGATCTCGTCGGTCATGGCTGGTCTCCGGTGGGGTGGACTGGTTGGGCGGCATCATAGCGCGGGCGCGGCTTTTGGAAAGGAAGAAGTGAGGGGGGGCGGGCGGGCGGCGGCGGTCCTCCCGTCGAGTGTCGTGGGCGGCACGCGAGGGGGATGCTGTTCATGGGGGAGGAGGAGGGGTGGAATGCTTGGAAAACAAAGGGGTTTTCCTTGATATCGCGAGTGGGGGCGACGGGCGGACGGGAGGGGGGCGAGGAGGGACAAGACGTCAGCGGGAGAAGACGCTCCAGAGGCCGGCGGCGAAGATGGAGAGGACGGCGAGGGGGAGGATCCAGGCGCAGTAGGGGCGCATCCAGTCGGCGAGGCGGAGGCCGCGGCCGGCGTTGGCTTCGGCGACGAAGCGGTCCCAGCCCCATCCCCAGCGGTGGCAGCAGAAGAGGACGTAGACGATGGCGCCGAGCGGCAGGAGGAGGTTCGAGACCAGGAAGTCTTCGGCGTCCAGCACGCTGGATTCCCCGCCCATCGGGTGCCAGCCCGCGAGAAGGCTCCATCCCAGCGCGCAGGGCAGCGACAGCAGCAGCATGGCGGCGGTGCAGACGGCGGCGGCGCGGGGCCGGTTCCAGCCCGTGAGGTCGCGCACGCAGGCGAGGATGTTCTCGAAGACCGCCAGCACCGTCGAAAAGGCCGCGAAGGTCATGAACACGAAGAACAGGCTCCCCCACAGGCGCCCCCCCGCCATGCCGTTGAAGACGTTCGGGAGCGTCACGAACAGCAGCGAGGGACCGGAGCCCGGTTCGACGCCGAAGGCGAAGCAGGCGGGCAGGACGATGAGGCCGGCGCAGACGGCGACGAGCGTGTCGAGGAGCGTCACGCGCAGGGCCTCGCCGGGAAGGGCGTGGTCGCGGCCGATGTAGCTGCCGAAGATGGCCATCGCGCCGACGCCGAGGCTCAGGGTGAAGAAGGCCTGGTTCATCGCCTCGCGCACGAGGGCGGACCATCCGCCGTGGGCGGCGACGGCGGCGGCGTCGGGGACGAGAAGGTAGCGGATGCCGCCGCCGGCGCCCGGCAGGAGGACGTTGCGGGCGGCGAGGACCGCCATGAGGGCGAGCAGCGCGAGCATGAGCCACTTGCTGACGCGTTCGAGGCCGCTGCGCAGGCCGATGGCGCACACGGCGAAGCCGGCCAGGACGACGAGCGCCATGGGGCCGGCCTGGACGCCGGGGGAGGCGAGGAGGGCGCCGAATTTCGCGCCGACGGCCGCCGCGCCGAGTCCGGCGAAGGCGCCGGTGGCGGAGAGGAAGAAGTAGGTGAGCATCCAGCCGGCGACGGTGGTGTAGTACATCATCAGGAGGACGTTGCCGGCGAGGGAGACGGTGCCGTGCCAGCGCCAGCCGCCGTGGCCGAGGGCCTGGTAGAGGAGGGCGGGGCTGCGGCGGGCGGCGCGGCCCATCGCGAATTCCATCGTCATGACCGGCAGGCCCAGCAGGGCGAGGCAGACGAGGTAGACGAGCACGAACCACGCCCCGCCGTACCGGCCCGCGAGCCAGGGGAAGCGCCAGACGTTCCCGATGCCGATCGCGCATCCGGCGGAGAGGAGGATGAAGCCGAGGCGGCTTCCGAGGGTTTCGCGTTTTTCGTGGGTTGCCATGTGGGTCTCCTTGGAAAGCGACACCCTAGCGCGGCGGGGCGGCAAAGGCAAACGCGGAATCGGGGAGGGCGCGGGAGAAGGGGAGGACGGAACCGTGACTTCGGCGTTGTCCGGCGAAAACCTTGCGATTCCTTGCGGGGCCCTCCCGCCGGGCGGGGCGTGCGGCAGGATGGAACATGGCGGCCCGCCCGGAGGTCGGCCCCGGCAAGCCGCAGCATGGAAAAAGACAGGGGGGCAACCGCCGGGCCGGAACGGGAAGAATGCCGGCAGGGTTTGGGAGTCATTTGCATGGTCATGGGGGCGCTTTGCCGGAACGCGCAAGGGAATGCCATTGGAGGCGCGGATGCCATCCGGCCAGGTCCAGGGGAAACAGGCGTCCGCACATTCCCGGAGCCGTCCTTCGGCATGACGGTCTCCGGCGGGCAGGGACTGCCCGCCCTAGCTCGCGTCAGGGAAATCGCAAGGTCGTCGCCTGACGACTCCACTGCGCCGGGGCGCATTCCTGTTGTGCGAGGGGCGGAAGGATCAAAGCTCGCCTATTTCCGCGCGAAGCGCATGGTGGGGCGAGGCGTCCCCGCCGAGCCGTCATTGCCGGTTTTCCAGACCTCCTGCCCCATTCCACACCGGCTCGCCGGGGACGGCTCGCCCCACCAAGGGGCCTGGCGATTCAATCCGGGGGCGCCAAAAGCCGAGGCGGAAGGGCGGCGGCCGCACAACACAGATGCGCCCGGGAACTCCGGCGGAGGGAAAAAAGGATTGCAATGGGGGGGGGAGGGGGGGAGAATGGAAAGAGTGCGGGCGGGTGTCCCGGAAATCTGGACTGCAGGAGAAACACAGGAATGGCTTTTCTGGAATTCCAAGACATATCGAAACAGTACGGCAGCGTGAAGGCCGTCGACCACGTGTCGCTGGAGGTCAAGCAGGGCGAGTTCTTCTCGCTTCTGGGGCCGAGCGGGTGCGGGAAGACGACGCTGCTGCGGATGCTGGGCGGCTTCGAACGGCCGACAGAGGGGCGCATCTTCCTGGAGGGGAAGGACATCACCGACCTGCCGCCGAACCAGCGGCGCGTGCATACCGTTTTCCAGAACTACGCGCTGTTCCCGACGATGACCATCTGGGACAACATCGCCTTCTCCCTCAAGGTCGCGAAGCGGCCGAAGAAGGAGACCGAGGAGAAGGTGGACGCCATCCTGGAAATGATCCAGCTGGGCGAGCACGCGTGGAAGTACCCGAACCAGCTCTCCGGCGGCCAGAAGCAGCGCGTCGCCATCGCGCGCGCCCTGGTGGACCGCCCGCAGGTGCTGCTGCTGGACGAGCCGCTCGCGGCGCTGGACCTGAAGCTGCGCCAGCACATGCTGATCGAGCTGGACACGATCCACGACCAGGTCGGCATCACCTTCATCTACGTGACCCACGACCAGGGCGAGGCGATGAGCCTGAGCGACCGCATCGCGGTGCTGAACCACGGGCGCGTGGAGCAGCTGGACATCCCGGCGAAGATCTACGAGGCGCCCGCGACCCGCTTCGTGGCGTCGTTCATCGGGGACACGAACTTCTTCGCGGGCGAGATCGCGGCGGTCCGCGGGGACTACTGCGAAATCCGCAGCGAAGGCTTTCCGGCGATCCAGGCCTACAACGACAAGGCCCTGGCGGCAGGCCAGCGGGTGGACCTGTCGGTGCGGCCGGAGAAGATCCGGGTGACGAAGACGGCGCCGGCGGCCGCGAAGGGGCCGGGGCTGAACGTGGTGAAGGCGACGGTGCAGGACATCGTGTACCAGGGCGTCTACACGAAGTACTGGCTGAAGGCGGGCGCGCGGCGGATTTCGGTGCTGGAGCCGCATTCGCGCTTCCTGCTCGACCAGGAGACGATCACCTGGAACGACGACGTGTTCGTGTGGTGGCACCCGGACGACGGCTACATGGTGGAGGTCAAGTGAGATGGGCGTCCGTACGGAGTCGCACAAGACCGAGTGGCTGACGACGCTGCCGTCGCTGGCGTGGCTGACGCTGTTCTTCGCGGTGCCGGCGCTGATCGTGCTGGCGTTCACGTTCCACGGCCACACCCCGAACGGCGGGGTGGGGGAGTGGAGCCTGGCGACGTGGAAGGAACTGGTCGACCCGGACTACCCGACGATCGTCTGGAAGACGCTGCGGATTTCGTTCCAGGTGACGGTGTGGTGCATCCTGCTGGCGCTGCCCTGCGCCTACGCGATCGCGCGGATGGGGACCCGCTGGCGCGGCGTGGTGGCGGGAGCGATCATGCTGCCGTTCTGGACGAGCTTCGTCGTGCGCGTGTTCGCGTGGAAGACGGTGATGCATCCCGACGGCTGGCTCCAGGCGGTCTACCACGGGTGGCTGCACGCCAAGCTGGCCCTGTTTTCGTGGATTCCCGGCGTGTCGGTGCCGGTGCTGGCCGATCCGCCGCCGGGCAACTGCCTGCTGGGCTTCGCCCATTGCGCGATCGACACGGCGCGCACGACGATCATCGACTCCGAAATCGCGGTGGTCCTCGTGTCCGTCTACACGTTCCTGCCCTTCGCGATCATGCCGATCTACACGGCGGCCGAGAAATTCGACTTCTCGCTCCTGGAGGCGGCGCGGGACCTCGGCGCGAAGAACTTCCACGCGTTCCGCAAGATCTTCGTGCCGGGCATCTGGCAGGGAATCGTCTCGGCGGTGCTGATGGTGTTCATCCCGGCGGTGGGTTCCTACGTGATCCCGCAGATGCTGGGCGGCACGAACTGCGTGCTGATCGGCAACAAGATCTTCATGCGCGCGATGCAGCAGCGCAACATCCCGCACGCGTCGGCGCTGGCGACGCTGATGGCGGCGGCCGTGCTGGTGCCGCTGGGCCTGGCGGCGTGGTGGACGCGGCGGGCCGCGGCGCGCGACCGCCGGAAGCTGGAGCTGCGGACGGCGCAGCTGATGTCCACGGGGGGGCAGCGGTGACATGAAACGTTCGTTCTTCTCCGTCGTGGTGCTGGGTCTGGTGCTGGCGTTCCTGTACGCCCCGATCGTTCTGGTGTTCGTCTACGCGTGCGTCCCGAACGGCTCCTCGATGTCGTTCTTCCGCACCGACGGCTCCTTCATCGGGTTCAGCGCCAAGTGGTACCAGATGATCTTCCGCGGCGACTACGCGCTGAAGGACCTCATGCAGAGTCTCTGGCTCTCGCTGAAGGTCGCCGGCCTGGCGACGCTCGCCTCGTGCGTCCTCGGCACCACCGCCGCGCTCGCGCTGCACCGCTGGAAGGGCCGGTTGCAGAGCATCCACCACGCGCTGGTCTACCTGCCGCTGGTGATGCCGGACATCCTGATCGGCATCTCCCTGCTGATGCTGTTCGTCGCGCTGGGGGTCGAGTGCGGATTCTGGACCATCCTGCTGGCGCACGTCACGTTCTGCGTCTCCTACGTCGTGATGACGATCCTCGCGCGGCTCCAGGACTTCGACGACCGCATCGTGGAGGCGGCGTACGACCTGGGCGCGGGGCCGTGGTATTCGTTCTTCCACGTCGAGCTGCCGCTGCTGATGCCGGGCATCATCGCGGGCGGCCTGCTGGCGTTCACGCTCTCGATCGACGACGTGGTCATCACCTCGTTCGTCAACGGCGCCGGCACCAACACCTTCCCGACCTACGTCAGTTCGATGGTCAAGCACTCGAAGAACCTCCCCGCGGTCTTCGCCCTATCGACCATCATGCTCGTTTTCACCTGCGCGCTCGTGGGCCTTTCCAAGCTCGTGGTGCGCGGGCAACCCCAAAAACCGAAAGAAGCGAAAGGAACCAAAGGAAAATGAAAAAGGACATCGGAAGGCTCTGGATCGCCGCGGCGGCCGCGGCGGCGTTGGTCTGGGC
>CACXEY010000308.1 GCA_902766695.1 uncultured bacterium | reverse complement strand
GTATTTTTCCTGTTTGCAAAAGAGGGCGGGCAGGTGCGGGGGGGGCGGATTCCGGCGTGCGCGGAGGGGGGGGAGGGGGTATAGTGGGGACATGAAACGATGGATGGCATTGTGGACGTGGATGGCGGCCGTGGCGGCCGCCGGAGCGGAAGAGCCGGGGTTGTACGCCGATTTCGCGACGGCGAAGGGCCGGTTCACGGCGCGGCTGGAGTACGAAAAGGCGCCGAAGGCCGTCGCCGCGTTCGTGGGGCTCGCCACGGGGGAGAAGGCCTGGCTGGACGGGTACGGGAATGTGCGGGCGGGCGTGCCGTTCTACGACGGGACGATCTTCCACCGCGTGCTGCCGGGCATGGCGGTGCAGGGCGGTGGCGTGCCGGCGCCCGCGGGGGCGTGGTCGGAAACCCCCAACGGCCCCGCCTTCGCGCGGGGATTGTCCGCCGAGGCCGTGATGGAAATCCCGCCGGGCGGAAGCACCGAGGAACTGGGGGAGATGGAGTTCGTCTTCACCAACGCGGCGGCGGTCCCGACCAACGTGGCGTTCGGGGGGACGGTGGCGGAAATCGTGCAGACGAACCGGACGAGGCAGCAGGCATGGATGGTTTCGCGGTCGTCGTGCGCTCTGGGGACGATCGTGCAGACGAACGTGTTCCGGAACGAATGGGTGGCGAACCCGGAGCCGCGGGAGACGGTGACGGCGTGCACGGTGCCGCTGTCGCTGACGCTTCCGAACCCGACGGACTCGCCGCTGGTCTACACGAACGCGTTCGCCCTCCGGTGGAGCGCGACCAACGTCCTGTGCGCGTTCGCGGGCGTGGCGACGAATTTCGCCAACGCGGGTTTCGTGTATCCCGACGCGTTCACGAACGGGCTGGAGCACTCGGCGGGGGCGCTGTCGATGGCGAACGCGCTGCCGAACGGGGACGGATCGCAGTTCTTCGTGTGCGCGGCCGACGTGCCCGCCTGGAACGGCAACTACACGGTGTTCGGGCACGTGGTGGAGGGGATGGAGGTGGTCGCGGACCTCGCGTCGGTGGCGGTGGACACCAACGCGAACGACCGGCCGCTGGAGGATCTGGTGCTGGAGAAGGTGTCCATCCGGCGCGTCGGGGCGGCGGCGGAGGCGTTCGACATCGGTGCGCAGGGGCTGCCGCGGGTGGACAACGTGCCGATCGCGCTGGCGCCCGCGGAGGGGGGCGGCGTGGCGGTGTCGCTGGAGCTGCCGGCGCGGGCGGAGACGATGTTCCGGCGGACGGACGAGCTGATGCGCCGCGGATGGGGGGCGTGGCGCGGGGAGGACTGGGGGTACCGCGAGGCGGCGGCGGACATCCATCTCGCGTTCGGCGCGGGGGAGGCGGGGGCGCGCGGGTTCTTCCATGCATCCGCGGTGGTGTATCCCGACGCGTGGACGATGCCGGAGAGCATCCGGGGGAGGCGGTTCACGTTCCGCTGGACCAACACGGCGCCCGTGACGGTCGAGCGGCTGGCGTTCTCCGAGGACTGGTCGCGCCAGGGGGCGGGCGAACGGGTGTCGGGAGGGACGACGAACGCGTTCCAGATTTTCGCCTACTCTGACCAGTGGATGGCGTTCCCGTATTCGGCGCGGCTGTATTTCATGGACAACCAGTTCGAGCACTCGTACACGCTGCGGTGGAACCCGGGGGCGACGAACGGGGCGTTCAGCGGGGTGCTGGTGCAGCAGGTGGGGGGCGGGCGGTACGGGGTGTCGGGGACGTTCGGGGTTGACGGGGGGAGGTGAGGGGGACCCCGCCGTTTCCGGCGGGGCGCAGGACCGCGGGGAGGGGGAAGCCTGGTCAGGCGGGGGGATAGAGGCGGGAGAGGGTGGCGCGGTAGGCGGGGAGGGTGTGGCGGGCGGTGGCGAGGGATTTGGCGGAGGCGGCAAGGGTGGTGCGGAGGGTCGGGTCGCGGAGGAGGCGGAGCATGGCGTCGGCGAAGGGTCGGGGGGACGGGGGGGCGAGGAGGGCGACGTCGGGGGTCAGGACTTGGGTGTGGGTCGGGAGGTCGGTCGCCAGGATGGGGCGGGAGGAGTCGAGGTAGGAGTAGATTTTCATGGGGGTGTTGTTGCCCTGGGTGCGCGGGGAGACGAGGATGTCGGCGTCGCGGAAGAGGTAGGGCATGTCGGCGACGGGGCGCGGGCCGAGGAAGTGGATGCGCGCCGGGAGGTCGCCGGGTAGGGCGGCGGCGCGGGCGCGGTAGAGGGCGAGGTCGTCGGGTCGGCCGCCGACGATGACGAGGGCGGCGTCGGGGGCGTCGGGGGCTGCCAGGACGAAGGCGTCGAGGAGAAGGTCGATGCCTTGGTAGGTTTCGAGGTTGCCGACGTAAAGGAGGGTGGTGCCGGTGATGGGCGGGGGGCCGGCGCGGAAGCCGCGGGAGGGGTCGGGGGGGACGTCGGTGGGCAGGAGGGAGATGTCGCGGAGGATTTCGATGTGCTTGGCGCCGGCGGCGCGGGCGAGGTCGGCGATGGCGTCGCATACGGGGACGACGGCTTCGGCGTCGCAGATGGCCGGGCGCTCGATGGCGCGCATGAGGGGAAGGAAGGGGCGGGCGAGGGGGATTTTGTCGGCGATCTGGATGGGCATGGAGGAGTCCATGTCGAAGATGTAGGGGATGCCGGTTTCGCGGGAGAGGCGACGGGCGACGAAGGCGGCTTCTTCGACGGCGTGGATGCGGTCGTAATGGTTTTCGCGGCAGAGGCGCCGCGCGGCCGGCAGGAGGCGGAGGTCGCAACGGAGTTTCTTGAGGGAGAAGCCGGGGCGGATGTTGCGGCATCCGGGCGGGGCGTCGATGCGGAACAGGCGGACGAGGGGGCCGTAGTCGCGGGTTTCGCCTTCGGGGAAGGTCAGGATGTCGACGCGGTGCCCGAGGTCGGCCAGGGTGCAGACGAGGAGGTCGACGGCGATGGGGGTGCCGCGCTCCTGGTAGAAGGGATGGGGGGCGATGAGGAGGATGTTCATGGACGCGCGGCGAGGGCGGGATACCAGAGGGTGCGGGTGGCGCGGACGGCGTCGGCCTCGGCGCGGCGGCGGGCGTCGTCCCAGCCGCGCTCGGCGGCCATGACGGCGGCGGCGAGGTCGAGGCGGCCGTCGGGGATGTCGCCGGAGGAGGCCCAGGCGGTGCGGCGGAAGAGGAGGTCGCCGAGGTTCGCGGGGGCTTCTTCGCGGATGGCGCGGAGGAGTTCGGCGCGGAGAAGGGCGTCGGGCGGGGAGCCGGCGGGCGCGGCGTCGAGGATGGCCCGGGCTTCGGAGCCGTAGAGGCGGACCAGGCGGGCGAGTTCGGCGGGGGGGACGTCGGGACGGGCGGCGGCGAGGGTCTTTTCGTAGTCGGCCGGATCGCCGCAGTCGCCGCCGGGGAGGAGTTCGGTGCGCGTGGGGGAGGTTTTTGTATGGCGGCCGAGTTTGCGGGCGGCCAGGCGGATGACGTCTTCGGCGATGCCCCGCGCGGTGGTGTATTTGATGGAGCAGACGCTGACGAGGCCTTCGAGGCCGTCGGCGCGCGCGTGGTCGGTGATGCGGGAGTGGTGGAGCAGCGCGGGTTCACGGTCGGGTTCGGGCGGGCGCGCGCAGGGGAGGAGTCCGGCGTGGATGCCCACGATGTCGCCGCGGGTCCAGGTGGTGCCCGGGATGCAGCGGTTGAGGGCGTCGAGGAAGGCGTCGATGTCGGCGTCGGCCACGATGGACGCCGCGGGTACGGGGGCGCCGGCGTGGGCGCGGTAGTAGGTGCCGGCCAGGGTCAGGCCGCGCCAGGGCGCGATGAAGTAGAGGCGGTGGCTGCCCGCGGACTGCAGGCCCAGGCCGTACTGCGCGGGCGGCGGGGTGCGCAGGATGAGGTTGACGGCGAGCGCGAGGTGGACGTCGGGGGAGGTGGTGCGCAGGGGGAGCGTCGAGAGGAGGCGGCGGGAGAATTCGCTCGCGGCGTCGATGGTCACCGCGGCGCGGATTTCGAGGGGGTGGCCCGCCAGGAGGTCGGTCGCGCGGACGCCGAGGACGCGCTTTTGCGCGCCGTCGAGGAGGAAGCCGTCGGCGCGGACGTAGTTGGCGGCGATGCCGCCGCGGGCGGTCGCGGCACGGATCATCGCGAGGGGCAGGCGCTCGGAGTCGTAGGCGAAGGCGTCGGTCCAGGTGGCGGCGCCCGTCGCCGGGGTGTCGCGGAGGGCCGGGAGGATCTCCAGCAGCGCGCGGCGGGAGAGGGTGCGTCCGCGCGGGATGCGGCGGGAGGGGACGAGGCCCGCGTTGCGGTTCCACGACAGGATGTCGTTGATCAGCAGGCCCGCCCACATGACCAGGCGGCTCTTCATCAGGGCGCGGGTCGTCGGCATCAGGCACGGGAAGGGCGCGACGAGGTGCGGCGCGGTGCGGAGGAGGAGGGAGCGCTCGCGTATGGATTCGAAGACGCGCGGGAGGTCGGCCTGCTGGAGGTAGCGGAGGCCGCCGTGGACGATCTTGAGGCTGTTGGCGGAGGTCGCCGACACGAAGTCCGCCTGCTCGACGAGCGCGGCGGAGAGGCCCTGCGCCGCGGCTTCGCGCAGGAGGGCCGCGCCGTAGATGCCGCCGCCGACGACGAGGATGTCGAATGTCTTGCTTTGCAGGGTGTCGATGTCGCGTTGCATGGGTGTCTCCAAGGGTTTCAGATCAGTATGCACGGGCGCGGGGAAAATGGCGAGCGGGAATGTGGGGAACGCGCCGGTCCGGGCGCGGCGCGGAACCGGGATTCGCACGGGGAGGATGACGGTTTTTGGCCTTGCACGGGATGGGGGGGAGTGGGAAAATCCAAAGATAAGTCCATTTCAATGGAAGGATTTGCGCGATGAAACGGTATGGCTGGTTGGTTGCGGCGGCATTGGCGGCAATGTGCGCGGGGGCGCGTGCGCAGTGGGTGGTGCAGACGGTGGTGGTGCACGAGGGGTGGAATGCGGTCAATTTCCAGGCCGAGCCGGAGGCGGGGGCGCTGGAGAAGCTGGTGGAGGGCGTCGGGGCAGGGAACGTGGAGGGGATTTGGCGGTGGGACAAGCGGTTTTCGACGGCGGAGTATGTCGTGGACGAGGGGACGCCGCTCGCAAAGGACCCGCACTGGAAGGTGTGGTATCCGGGGGAGGAGCTGGGGGCGCTGTCGACGCTGGGCGGGCTCTCGGGCGGGCAGTGCTATCTGGTGAAGGTGAAGGAGGGGGCGGGGACGAAGTCGGTCGCCATCAAGGGGAAGGCGCGGCTGCCGAGGGTGGAGTGGTATCCGAACGCGCTGAATCTGGTGGGGTTCGCGGTCGGGGAGAACGGGGTGTCGTTCGGGGAGTGGTTCGAGGCGGACGCGGCGGTGGATCTGTCGAAGGGGTACGACAATCCGGCGTGGCAGGTGGCCGCGGACGGGAGCGAGCGGGTGGTGTCGAGTCCGGCGGTGCAGAAGTTGTCGGCGGGGGAGGCGGTGTGGGTGCGGTGCAACGGGGCGAGCGGGTACGCGGGGCCGCTCGCGGTGTCGGCGGGGAACGGAAGCGGACTGGATTTCGGGGCGAGGCTGGCGAAGATGGAGCTGAGGCTGGAGAATCTTTCGGGGACGCGCGCGCGGAAGGTGGAGTTGCGGCTGGCGGCGTCGGAGGCGGCGCCGGAGGGGGAGGAGCAGGTGGCGGGAGCGGTGCCGCTGTATCTGGCGGACGGGGATGAATGGAAGGCGTTCGCGGGGAAGACGGTCGAGCTGGGTCCGGGGGAGTCGTGGTCGTGGTCGTTCGGGGTGCACCGGGCGAAGATGGAGTACCGGGAGGCGATGGCTGAGACGAACAGTGCCTACCAATCGGTGTTGCAGGTGCGCGACGCGGAGGGGAAGATCGCGATCGACGTGCCGGTGCGGGCGGTCCGGGAGTCGGCGGCGGCCGCGGCGGGGGCCGCGGAGTCCATCCATTCGGTGGTTGCGTCGACGCACGGCCAGGCGGGGCTCTGGACGGGGAATGCGACGCTGACGGAGGTGAATTGCCCGAATTACTCGACGAATGCGCTGCTGCCGGTGCAGCATGCGGCGTCGCTGCGGCTGATCGCGCACGTGGATGCTTCGGGGGCGGTGCGGTTGCTGAAGGAGGCGTGGGTGGCCTCGGCGACGAACGGGAGCGGGATGGCGGTCTATGCGTCGAGGGATCTGGTCCCGGCGGGGGAGACGAACGTTTGGCGGGCGAGTTCGGCGACGCTGCCGCGGATGGCGCCGCTCGCGCTCGGCACGAACGGGCTCGCGGGGACGCTCTCGGGGACGGTGGAGCTGGCGTACGACGACCCGGTGAATCCGTTCCTGCACCGGTACCATCCGATGTTCGACAACAAGAACGGGCAGTTCGAGCCGTACGACGGGCCCGTGGAGTCGCGGAACGTGTCGCGGAAGATCACGCTCGCGGTCGCAGACGCCGAGGGGCTGGAGGACAGCGACCGGACGGTTTCCGGGACGTACCAGGAGAAGCTGACGGGGCTCCGGGCGCAGGAAATCCTGGTGAAGGGGACGTTCCGGCTGGAGAAGGTGGTGGAGGGGGAGCTCGTCGAGAGTGAAGAGTGACGAGAGACGAGTGACGAGTGAGCGGTGCGCGCCCGGAGGGCGCGGAAAGAACAATGAGAAAAGAGAGAACGGGAAAGCGGACGGGACTGACGGAATGAGCGGGCTGGTCAAGGGCGATGCGTATTTCGCGTGGATCGGGGAGCTGAAGAAGCGGTACCGGGCGACGCAGATCAAGGCGGCGGTGTCGGTGAACGCGGCGCTGCTGGAGTTCTATTGGGAGCTGGGGCGGGACATCAGCGAGCGGTATGCGGGGCCGGAATACGGCAGCAAGTTTTTTGAAAAACTCGGCGCCGACCTGAAAACCGCCATTCCCGACGCGAAAGGATTGGGGAAGGTCAACCTCATTTATTGCCTCCGGTTCTACAGACTGTATTCGGCCCCCAAAACCGTTCCGCAACTTGTGGAACAATCTTCCGGAGCGGGGAAAGCCGCTTCCGAACCGGGGCCCATCGGACCTCGTTGCGGCCAACAAGTGGCCGATCCCACGGGAACCGGGCAAGGGATTGTCTCCGATTGGCTGGTCCGCGTCCCGTGGGGGCACCATCGGATCATCATCGACAAGTGCGGCGGGGACGCGGCCAAGGCGCTCTTCTACGTGCGCAAGACGGTGGAGAACGGGTGGAGCCGGAACGTGCTGGGGATCGAAATCGCGGGGGACCTGTACGGGCGGGCGGGGAAGGCGGTGACGAATTTCGCGCTGACGATGCCGAAGCCGGACAGCGACCTGGCGCAGCAGCTGACGAAGGATCCGTACGTTTTCGAGGTCCAGGGGCTCGCGGAGGAATACCGCGAAACGGAGCTGACGCGCGCGATGTGCGACAACATCGTGCGGCTCCTGAACGCGATGGGCAAGGGGTTCGCGTTCGTGGGGCGCGAGGTGGAGGTGGAGCTGGCCGGGGAGGAGTACCGGATCGATTTGCTGTTCTACGTGATCCCGCTCCACCGCTATTTCGTGGTGGAGGTCAAGAACACGGGCTTCCGCCCGGAGCACCTCGGCCAGCTGCAGGGCTACGTGGCCGCCTGCGACATGGCGCTGAACACGCCGCAGGAGAATCCGGCCATCGGCCTGCTCGTGTGCCGGGGCAAGAACGCGCCGCTGGCGCAATACCTGCTCGGGAAGATCGACATGCCCATCGGCGTGTCCGACTACGAGCTGCTGCGGAAGGTGCCCGAGGATTTCAAGAGCCAGCTGCCGACCGTCGAGGAAATCGAGGCGGAGCTGGCCCACATGGAAGAGGACGCGCCCGGAAGGCGCGAGGGGAGCGAAAAGTGAATGCTGAACAGGGAAAAGTTTGCGGTGCGCCCTGCGGGCGCGGAAGTTCCGAGAAAGAGGTGAAGAGAATGAGAGCGAGTGTTTGGGCGATGGTTGCGGCGGCGCTGCTGGGTGCGGCGGCGGCGCAGGCGGACGAGGTCGGGGCGATCGTGCCGGGAACGGTGAATTTCCAGGCGCGGCTGGCGAGGGTCGTGGAGGGGGCGCCGCAGCCGCTGACGGGCATCCAGCACGTGGCGTTCAGGCTGTACGATGCGGCGGAGGGGGGGACGCTGGTGTGGGCGAGGGCGTTCCCCGTGACGTGCACGGTGGGCGGCACGTTCAACATCGTGCTGGACGACGGCGGGTCGGTCCTGGGCTCGCCCGCAGAGGAGAAGCTCGTGGACGCGTTCCAGGGGACGGAGCGGTATTTCGAGCTGGAGGTGGAGGGCGTCGGGACGCTCAAGCCTCGGATGCGGGTCCCGACGGCGCCGTACGCGTTCAATGCGCAGTATGCGCTGTGGGGGGAGGCCGGGTTCGAGGTCGGAGGGACGCTGTCGGTGGCCGACGACGCGACGTTCCGGGGGGCGGTCGTGGCCGACAGCGCGTCGTTGTCGAACCTTACCGTCGGCGCGGCCGGCGGGTCGCTCGGCAGCGCCACCGTCACGGGAGACGTGCTGGTGCCAACCAACAAACTGGTCGAAGGCAAGGGCGCGATACCCGTCGGCGGCATCCTCATTTGGACGCAGGAGGATATTCCCGATGGCTGGGCCGTGTGCGACGGGGGCACCACGAACGGACTCCAGACGCCGGATTTGCGCGGCTTGTTCGTCATGGGCGCGGACGACAGCCATGCGGCCGGTTCGACGGGCGGCGCGAACAGTGTGGCCTTGTCGGAGTCCGAGATGCCGCGGCACAACCACAAGTACACGACGCGGGCCGGCACTGGCCAGGGCACGCTCTGGATGCTCCACGGCTCCGGGGGCGACATCTGGCGATATGACGGGGACCGTGGCGACCAAGCCTACGAGATGAAGGATTCCAACACGATGGGCGACGGCCAGGGACACGAGAACAGGCCGCCGTATTGGGCGGTGTATTACATCATGAGGGTGTGGTGACACGCCCTGCGGGCGCGAGTGAAAAGTGACAAGTGAAAAGTGACAAGATGCGGCTGGAAACGGGAACGGAGACAAGGCGATGATGAAGAAAGTGGCGATTTTGGCGTGCGTGGCATGCATGGCGGTGGCGGCGCGGGGAGCGTCGCCGGGTGGGGATGCGGTGCCGCGGGGGTTCGCGTACCAGGGGATTTTGAGCGATCCGCTGTCGGGGCCGCTTTCGGGGCCGCAGAGGGCCGCCTTCCGCATTTTCGAGGATGCGTCGGGCGGCGATGCGCAGTGGAGCACGAACCTGGATGTGTGGTGTTCGGCGGACGGGATGTTCCACGCGTGGTTTGCGGGGGACGACAGGCTACTGGATGCGTTCTCGAAGCCCCAGCGCCTGCTGGAGGTGCAGGTGGAGGGGCACGGGGAGGCGATTGCGCCGCGGATCGCGTTCACGTCGGTGCCGCAGGCGCTGCTCGCCTGCCGCGCGAGGCAATCGCCGATCTCATTCCCGGTTTCCGGGGCGCTTTCGGCCGGAAAGGCGGAAGTGGCGGACGCGGTGGCATTTGAGGCCGGCGCGACGTTCGGCAGTCTCTCCGTTTCCGGCGACGTGGCATGGACGAACGAGGCGGCGCCCCTGACCGTGTCGAACACCGTGAGCGGCGGGGTTTTTTCGGGGCACGGGCTGCCGCCGGTCGGAAGCATCGTGATTTGGCCGGACCAGGTGGAGACGATTCCATACGGCTGGGCTCTATGCGACGGGAGATGCGTCAACGGCATCCAGACGCCCGACCTGCGGGACCGCTTCCCGGTGGGGGTCGACGGGAGCACCTACAAGCTGGGGGGGACGGGCGGCACGAACGAGGTGGTCCTAACCGAGAACCAGTTGCCGAAGCATTGCCACTCGTACCAGGTTTCCTCGCTCCGGGACTTCAGATACAAGGACGGCACGGACGACAACTCGTGGGACGAGGATTGGTGGCATCAGGAGGAAACCGGGAACACCGCCGCCACGGGCGGGGCGGACGGCGCGACCCAGGGACACGAGAACCGGCCACCGTACTATGCGGTGTGCTTCATCATGCGGATTTTCTAGGAAAAGGAGCCAGGGAACGATGAAACAGCGCATGTTTTTCGCGGGTTTGGCGGTTGTGTCCGGCTTGGCCGCCGTGGCGGCGGCGACGGGCTTCCAGCGGGTGGCGGACGGACGGTGGACGGAAACGGCGGCCGAGAGCGGTCTGGTCGCCCCGCTCGAATGGGAACACGTCGGCCGCATCGCGGACGGGAATGGCGCGCCGGTGACGGGGGCCAAAACGCTCGAAGTCCGCCTCTACGGCGCGGCGGAGGGCGGCGATGTCCTCTGGGGCCGCCAGGCGCCGGTGCTGCTGGACGGGGACGGAACTTTTTCGGTGCGTCTCATGGATGCGCTTCCGGCGCTGGAGGGCGCGCCGGAATCCACGCTGGCCGGGGTGCTGCTGGCGGGCCCGGTGTGGATCGAGTGCTCGCTGGCGGGCGAGCCGTCGGCCATGCAGCCGCGAGCGGCGGTCGCCGCGGCCCCCTATGCGCTTTTCGCGGGCGCGGCGGCGGGGGCGGACTCCGATTTCGCGGTGGCGGCTTCGCTGGTGGTGGCCGGGGAAACCCGCGTGACCGATTTTTCCGCGCGGGACGCAACCGCCGGGGGGCCGGTGACCGTGACGGGCGGGCTTTCGGTGGACGGGAACCTGTCGGCGGCCGGGGGGCTCAAGGCGGCGATGCTGGACGGCGTCGGACCGGTGCCGGTGGGGGCGGTCATCCTGTGGTACGGCGACAGCCAGGACCTGCCGGAGGGCTGGGCGTTGTGCGGAGAGCTCGCCGGACGCTTTCCGGTGGGCGCGGGCGGGCAATACCAGGCCGGCGACACCGGGGGGCTGGCACGAGTCGCCCTCACCATGGAACAGATGCCCAGCCACTCCCACGGCATGCTCCAGCGATCGCCGACGAACAACCTTTACAAAAAAGGTTCCGACATCAACGATGGCGTCTGGCACGGCTCCTCTTCCGCGGACACCTCCTATGCCGGCGGCGACCAGGACGGCAACACCGTGGCCCACGAGAACCTGCCTCAATACCGGGCGTTGCATTACATCAAGAGGGTGGAGTGAGGCGCGCCCGAGCGCGCCCGGTGGGCGCGAGCGACAAGTGCCGAGTGACAAGTGACAAGAGTGCGGAGACAAGTGAAACCAGAACGCGCCGGGTGGACGGCGGCGGGCGTGGGGAATCGATTGCGGTCGATTGCCGTCGAATGCAGTCGGCGGCAGCCGTGCCAGAGCGGAATTTGACGAGGAGCGAAACGATGAAGCGAGCGAGAGTTTGGTTGTTGGCGGCGGTCGCGATGGCCGTGGCGGCGGCGGGCGAGGCGCGGGCGGAGGGTTCGACGCCGCAGCTGACGACGCGGTACGGGATGGCGTGGTTCGCGGACGACGTGCCCGAGACCGTCACGAATTTCTACGCGGGCGGCGCGGGGCTGGCCTCGTTCGCGGGCGGCACCGGGACGAACCGGTGGGCCGACCCGGTGACGGGGGAGGCGTCGGACGTGTCGTTCGCGTCGGCGGACGGGGGGCTCGTGATGCCGTTCTTCGCCTACGGCCAGCCGGTGGAGTCGGCCATCGCGCAGTACGCGATGGGGGACGTCATCCCCGCGCCGGAAGGGGCGGACGCGACGCAGCAGCCGCAGGGCTTCGTCCAGGTGCGGGTGGGCAACAACGAGGCGGCGTACTGGCGCAACGAGGCGGGGAGCGCCATCTGGCTGCCCTCGCGCCGCGAGCTGGTGGCGGCGGCGGGCGGGAACATCGAAATCCTGTGGGCGGGGATGACGAACCCGATCGTGTACACGGTCTCGTCGGTCCCGACGAACCGCCCGGCGCGCGTCTATTGGACGGAGGACCCGTACAACGCGCCGCAGGTGTACATGAGCGCGAACAACCAGCAGGTGTACGCCACGCTCCACTACAACAATTACGTGCCCGAGCCCGTCTTCGACGTCGTCACCAACTTCGCCCCCGGCGGCATGATCGGCACCGTCGAGACCAACCTCGTGTCGGGCGTCTTCCTCGAGGGCACGGGCCTCTCCCAGGGCATCCGCGCCAACGGCGTCGAGGGCATCCTGCTGCTGGAATACTACGAGGACGGGAAGTACGAAACCTCGCTCGGCGTCCAGCCCGTGCAGGTCCTCGCGCCGGTCATCGAGCGCGTGGCGGCGTCGGTGGGCGACCGCCTGCTGCCGGTGGACCGCTACTACGGGACCGAAGACCTGGTGCCGAAGGTCACCGCCGGCATCGCCGGCGGCAACGGCGACAAGATGTTCCTCGTGGACGCGAACAGCGGCTACGCGGACAAGCGCAACTGGCTCTACGCCATCCGCTCGACCGCGGGCACGCCGTGGGACGCGGAGGTGTACTGGGAGCACGTGGATTCGCGCGGCGTGACGTGGCCCTTCGAGGTGGACTGGTACGAAATCGACTGGCCGCTGGACACCATCCGCGTCGCCATCGACCCCGAGAACGGCAACGGCGTGCCGGCGTACCTGCCCGGCGGCATCGGCGTGGATATCGCGAGCCAGGCGACGGTGGAGGCCCCGAAGAAGGAGGCCGCGAACGTGGACCTGGCGTCGGACGGCTCGGCGCTGACCTTCGACGCGCCGGGGCTGGCGCTGATGCGGTACTCGACGCAGGACGACTTCTGGCTCGAACCCCTCCAGGGCGTGCGACACGACGACATCCGCGAGTTCGACTCGACCGGCCTGTCATGGCCGATCGGCCGCGAAATCCTCCCCTACAGCGACGAGAACTACGTGCTGGTCTTCGACGGCGACGACGACTACGCCGAGGGCACGCGCAACAACTTCCACACCAACGACCGCCCGTTCACCATCGAGGCGTGGACGTTCCGCCTGCGCGACGGCGGCCGCCCGCAGCCCGTCATGAGCCTCTACCAGGACGACGCCGACACCTCGCCCGACGCCTGGGAAATGGGGTTCGACGCCGACGGCAACGCCTACTTCGAGACGCCCGCCGGCAGCGTCACGGCCCCCGTGACCGGCAAGGGCATGCGCGGATGGCACCATCTCGCCGGCGTCCGCACCGAGGACTCGCTGGTGCTCTACGTGGACGGACAGGCGACGGCCACCAACGCGGCCCCCCTCGCCGGGTCGGGCGACTGCGCGTTCCGCCACATCCAGATCGGCCGCTCGCTCCGGACGGGCGCGCACTTCGGCGGCCGCATCGACGAGGTCCGCTACTGGAACGAGGCCCGCAGCGCCGCCGGCATCGCCGCCCTCCTCAACCGCAGCATCCGCGGCGCGGTGACGAACCTGCTCGAAAGCTATCCGCTCAACGAGGGACGCGGCACGACGATCCGCGACGTGGTGGACGGCTCCTACGGCACGGTGTACGGCGGCGCGAAGTGGATCGCCTCCTTCCACCTCGCCGACAACTCGCACCTCAAGGACCTCGCGGCCTACCCCGGTTACGCCTACTCCGGCACCGCCTGGAACGCCAACCGCTACCACTACCCGACCGCGTGGGAAGAAGCCCCCGACTCGCACCTCTTCGCGGTCAACACCAACCACTTCGAAATCTGGTGGGGCCGCCCCTCGCGGCACGCCGGCGAGATGCCGTCGGCCATCCACTATCCCTCCCTCGTCCTCCACTACGACAGCCGCTGGCCGGCCAACGCACCCGAGATCGTCATCGCATCCGGCCTGGGCAGCGGCAACGCCAAGCTGGAGGGGGCGTCGATCTACGTGCAGAACGACCCGTCGCTCCCCGGCTACAACCCCAACGAGGAACACGCCGTCATGATCGGGAACACCGCCTACGCGGTTCGCGACGACCTCAACGCCCCAGGCGGCGCGAGCGAGCCGTTCGTGCTGGTGGACACGGTGGGCAAGGACGGGCGCCCCGCGATGTCGGTGTTCTCCGTCGTGCGCACCGATGCGCAGCACACCTTTCACTTCGCCACGCAGGCCGGCGCCGCGGTGACTCCGCCCATGCCGCTCGCCGCGTGGCCCGCGTGCAGCAACACCGTCTGCGTCTCCGGTCCCGGCTGGGAAGACCGCAAGCAGCTCTGGTGGGCCAAGGCCGCCGGAGACGACGGCGGCGCCACCAATGTCCTCATGCGCTTCTACTACAAGATGCGCAGCGACTTCAGCTTCCCCGAGCTGGCCACCCAGCCCGCCGAGGGTACCGAGGTGCCGTGGCTCCCGACCGAGCACGAAGACGGCGGCACCACGGGCGATCCCATCGAGCTGGACTATGCCGTCACCTGGCCGCAGAACGTCCCCGAGATGGCCGTCGCGCAGACCCTCGCCGAGGCGTCGGGCGGGCTGCCGGACATCTGGAACCAGGCGAGCGTGGACGTGATCTACCAGCAGTCGGCGGCCAACGGCGACGGCGATTCCGTCGTGCTCTACGACCCCGCCGTCGAGCAGACCGCCGACCTCGCGAAGTCGGTCGTGGACGACCTCGCCGCCGCCTCCAAGGCGCGCAAGGAAACCACCAGCGCGCGCTACCGCTTCGGCGACATCCCGCCCGCGCTCGAAGCGCGCCTCCACTACGACCCCACGCGCGGCCCCGACGGCCAGCTCGTCCTCGAAGGCCTCCTCCACGCGCCGCTCACCGGCGATCCGTACATCCTCCCCAACTGGCTCACGCAAAGCGAGAACGACGACCTGCTCGCGCTCGGCGACGGCCTGTCCGACGACGCCCAGGCCGCCTGGAAGGCCGCCGTCGGGACACTCCCCGTGGACACCGCCACCGGCATCGCCCCGGACGCCGCCTACGTCAACGCCGCCCTCTCCAGCGCGCCGCCGACGAACCGGACCGCGCACGGCTACGTCACCCTCGCCTTCAACAACTCCACCAACACCGCGCGCGTCGCGGAGGGGTTGCCCGTCAGCCTCCAGATCATCCGCGTCTCGACGAACCTCTGGGGCGCGCAGTACCTCGACGTCATCGAGCCGGCCGACGCGCTCGAAGAAACCCTCACCCTGTCCTACCCCGACGACTTCGGCGGCGAGGCCGGCGCCTACGAGTTCGAGTGGCGCTGGTCCGATCCTGTCGCCGGCTCGGAGCCGGGCACGGCGAAGGAGGACTGGAAGCCGTACTTCAGGAACTCCGACGGTTCCGTCTCCAACGGTGCCTCTGCCATCACCATCGAAGGCGGCACGGACATGGGGACGATCTTCATGCTCTCCGACCACTACTTCGCCGTGCGCTACCGCCGCGCCGGCGGCCTCGGCCCCACCTCCACCAACTGGAGCCCGTGGGTTTCCTCGCTCGCACCCGGCTGGATCCAGCGCGTCATGACCGCCCTCAACCCCTACGACCAGCGCTACGCCGACATGGCCGAGTACGCCCCCGGCCTCGGCCAGAGCGTCATCGAGCAGGCCGGCCCGCCCTACGAAGGCCCCGTCGCGCTCAACGACGAGGCCATCAACGACGCCGGCCTCATCCAGATCTACCAGACCGTCATGGACCGCGCCCTCTCGCTTTCCCTCGACGCCGATCTCTCCGATCCCAACACCAACGACTCCCTCCTCTTCGCCGCCACGCGCCTCAACAAACTCTACATGATCCTCGGCAACGAAGCCTACGCCGACGCGATGGACCCGACCGTCGCCATCGACCCCGGCACCGGCGCCGAGGGCTGGTACGACGGCTACGCCGCGCTCGACACCACGCTCTTCTGCTTCCAGAACCAGGTCACGAGCCTCCTCGAGGAAGAGCTCGCTCTCCTGCGCGGGCGCGACGAGACCTCCCAGCCGTCCGTCCGCGTCTCCCCCGTCTACAACCGCCTCATCTGGAACTACACCTACGGCATCGACGGCGGCGAAGTCGCCTACGCCTGCAACTACGGCATCCATGGCGTCGCCACCAACACCACCGGAGACATCAATGCCGAGGACGCCAAGCGCATGTACCCGCAGGGCCACGGCGACGCCTGGGGCCACTACCTTTCCGCCCTCGCGCCCTACTACACCCTCCTCGCCTACACCAACTTCGGCTGGAACACCCTCCCCGGCGCGACGCTCGTCGGCAACGCCACCGTCGGCGTCGACTACGCCGACGAGGAAGCCTTCGCCCTCGCCGCCGCCGCCAAGGCCCGCACCGGCGCCGACATCCTCTCCCTCACCGCCCGCCGCGACTACGCCTTCGGCGCCAAGGGCCTCGAACGCTGGACGCCCGACGCCGACACCAACCGCTGCTGGGACGTCGACGGCTGGGCCGCCCGCGCCGGCCAGGGCGCCTACTTCGACTGGGCCGTCGCCAACTCCCTGCTGCTCGACACCGTGACGAACCTCTCCCAGGTCGGCGGCGACGACGAGCCCGCCGCGGCCCTCAACGTCATCGACCGCGCCCACGCGCCCGCCATCGGCGAAGTCGCCGCCGCGCTCTCCGGCATCCAGACCCGCCTCGACGCCGCCGACGCCGGCATGAACCCGCTCGGCCTCGGCGAGAACGCCATTCCCTTCGACATCTCCGCGGCGACCCTCGACGCCGGGCGCGGCCACTTCGAGCAGATGTACGACCGCGCCCTCGAGGCCCTCGCCGCCGCCCGGACCACCTTCTCCGCCGCGCGCGACGCCTCCGAAGCCCTCCGCAAGCAGTACGACTCCGCCGCCTCCGCCGTCGCCGCCGCGCAGGCCGAGGAAATCGCCTTCAAGAACCGCCTCATCGAGATCTACGGCTACCCCTACGCCGACGACATCGGCGTCGGCGGCACCTACGCCCAGGGCTACGACGGCCCCGACCTCGTCAACTACGCCATCCTCGACCTCGACTCGTTCGGCGATCCGCCCGTCCCCGGTGTTACTGTTACGAGCGTCATCAACATCCTCGAAGTGAAGGGCACTAACCTCTCGAAATTCTACGATGTGAAGTTCCACGAAAAAAGCGCATCGGATGTCGAGGGTTGGGTCAACGGCACCTCGTTCGGCACCAACACATATGTTGTGATTAAGCGTTCGTTCAATTCCCTCGGTCTGCAGGTCAAGTCTTCTAGGTGGACTGGCCGTCGCCGTGCACAGGGCGAAATACAGGGTGCCTTCTGTGACTTTGTCGAGGCCTACTACGGATTTCTCAAGGCCAAGGCCGAACTTGAGAATCGCCAGGCTACCTTGCGGGATGAGTTTACCATTTTCAAATCTGACGCAGAAATTGCCCTCTCCGGCATCGGGGATGAGGAAAGCATCGCCGATACACAGCGTGCAATCAACACGGCCGAAGTCATGCTGGAGTTCGTCGAAAAAATCACCGATCTCGCGGCCGAGGCCACAAAGGAAACTACCGAAGAACTTGGCAAGGGCATCCCGAAAGTCATCGCTACGGTCCTGGGCGGCGTCGAAGAGGACATTGGCGAAAGTACGACGGGTATCACCGCGGCCCTCTTCTGGTTTGTCATGAAAGGGATGAATACCCTCACCTCGTATGCCAGTGACGCAAACACCACGGCCCAGGAAAACCACATTCTTGACCTTGAATCCAAAATATCCAAATCCACCGCACTGGGAGGGGTGCAGAAGGAGGCAATCACCTTGCTGGGTGATATGGCGGACCAGTTCCCGCTGATTCAGGAGCTACAGGCGCGGTTGGCGGCGATGGACGTGGCGATGGAACGCGTCAAGTCGTTGGAGGCCGAAGGCGAGCGGACACTGGCGGACCGCGCCATGGCCCGCAACCGCATCGCCCAGCGCCTCGAAAGTGCGCGCTACGCCGACATGATGTACCGCACCTTCCGCAACCAGGCCCTGGAGCGCTACTCCAGCATGTTCGACGTCGCCGCGCGTCGCGCCTGGCTCGCCGCCATGGCTTTCGACTACGAAACCGGGCTCCTCGACGCCACCGGCAACACCGCCGCCTCCCGGTTCCTCTCCAAGATCGCCTCCGCCCGCGCCCTCGGCCTCGTCGTCGACGGCGAGCCCCAGCAGGCCGGCACCGAAGGCGACGGCGGCCTCGCCGACGCCCTCGCCCGCCTCAAATCCGACTGGGACACCGTCAAATCCCGATACGGCATCGACAACCCCGACAGCGCCACCACCCGCTTCTCCCTCCGCAAGGAACTCTTCCGCATCTCCCCTTCCTCCGGCTCCGACGCCAAGTGGGCCGACGCCCTCTCCCGGTGCGTGACCAACGACCTCAACACCGTCGACGCCTACACCCGCTACTGCGTCCCCTACGGCGGTGCCTCCACCAACAAGGAACCCGGCCTCGTCATCCACTTCAGCGGCAGCATCGTCCCGGACGCCAACTACTTCGGCTGGCCCGTGGGCGGCGGCGACAACTTCTACGACCCCACGTGGCTTTCCACGCGCATCCGGGCCGTGGGCGTCTGGTTCGCCGGCTACAACATCACCTGGAACACCAACAACGCCAGCGGCGCCGGTCTCGCCAACACCCCCAACGTCTACCTCGTCCCCGCCGGCACCGACACCATCGTCAGCGGCGCCGACCGCACCCGCACCACCCGCCGCACCTGGACCGTCCTCGACCAGATCCTCCCGCTCCCGAGCGGCCTCGGCGCCGCCGACTTGAGCCCGCTGGCGACGGCCACCGGCGAACGCCGCCGCCACAGCGCCTTCCGCGCCCACCACGACGCCGGGAACTTCACCGAAGACGAACTCTGCACCAATGCCCGCCTGATCGGCCGCAGCGTCTGGAACACCGACTGGGTCCTGATTATCCCCGGCCGCTCCCTCCTCGCCGACCCCGACGAAGGCCTCAACCGCTTCATCCACGGCGCCCTCCAACCCGACGGCACCCGCGACGGCCACGGCGTCACCGACATCCGGCTGTATTTCCAGACGTACTCGTATTCGGGCGATTAGTGACAAGTGAAAAGTGACAAGTGACAAGATGCGGTAAACAATATTTCAGAAAGGACCCACCCATGCTCTCCAATCATTCCATCCTTCCCGCGGCGGCGAACGCCGCCGCGCACCGCAAACTTGTCACTTGTCACTTGTCACTTGTCACTCTTGCCCTAGCCACCGCCGTCGCTCTCACTTCCACCCTCTCCCGCGCCGGCATCCCGCGCCCCATGCTCCTCTACTACGGCCAAGCCTGCGACCGCTACGGCCAGGTCTACAAATCCGGCGCCGACATCTTCCTCCTGCGCGGCACCCAGGAAGTTGCCCGCACCACCATCGCGGGCGCCATCGCTCCCGGCATCAACTTCCGCCTCGCGGTCCCCTACGACAGCGACCCGGCCGACGCCAACTACGTCCCCTACGCCGTCGATGCCGGCGACATCCTGACCGTCTGGGTCACCGACTCCGCCGGTACCCGGCAGGTCGAGAGCTGCGAAGTTCCGCCCGTCGGCGCCCCCGGCGAAGCCGTGGCCCTGCGCATCGTCGCGGGCGAAGACGCCGACGCCGACGGCATGTCCGACGCCTGGGAGCGCGCCAACGGCCTCGACCCCACCGACCCCGCCGACGCCACCGCCGACCTCGACGGCGACGGCCAGACCAACCTCGCCGAATACCGCGCCGGGACCCTTCCCTGGCTGGCGAGCGACCGCTTCGGCACCTCCGCCCTGGCCCTCATCCCCGGCGGCATGTACGCCCTGACCTTCCCGACCACCTACGGCAAACTCTACACCGTCCAGACCGCCCCCCTCGCCCTCGACGAAACCGGCGCCTTCGCCTGGACCCCCTGTCCCTTCTCCCTCGAAGACGCCACCGCCCCCACCCACACCCGCCTCCAAGGCACCGGCTCCCCTGTCACCCTCTACCTCGACACCACCTCCCTCACCGCCCTCTGGCGCCTCTCCATCCAATGAACCCCCGCTTCTCCATCCCCATCCACCTCCCCCCCGCCGTCCCGCGCGTCCGCGGAACCGCGGGCCTCTTCACCGTACTCCTCCTTCTCTCCTCCGCCCTCCTTCTCACCCGTCCCACCGCATCCCGCGCCGACCTCACGCACTCCTGGGACTCCCCGTCCGCGCCGCCTGCCACCCTCGGAACCCAACCGCTATCCCCTTCCGAAGACACCGAAGACACCGATTCTCCCGCAACGCCAGCCCCCACGGCTCCCACCCTCGACTCCCAAATCGCCGACCTCCTCTCCGACGGGGCCCTGTCTTCGCCAGCCCCCGCCCCCCAGGACCTTTCTACCCTCACCGTCCCCGTCAGCGACACCGACCTCCTCCTCGACCGCCTCGCCGTCCTGGCCACCGGCGACCTCCACGACGACACCTCTGCCCCGACCGCCCCGTCCGCCCCCGCCGGCGCCGCCGACGCACCCTCCTCCAGCGGCACCGACCTCATCGCCACCCGCGTCTCCTCCGCGTTCGCCACGCACGGCTCCGCACCCTCCGCCACTCCCGCTTTCACCGCCTCCGACAAAGCCGAAAACTACGATGGCTATTGGAACCTCGGCGACAACCACGGTACCGGCTTCGACGTCTGGCGCCAGGTCGCCTCCGCCGGACTACCCTCTCATTCGGTCGATGACCAAGGTTTCGCCATCTACGCCCAATCCGGTGTCGGCGTGGAAGCCATCGGACGTTCCTTCGCCGACGGCACCGCTCTCGAATCCGGAACCTTCGCCGTCCATGCCGTCCACGGCTCCGCCGACGCCTTCTCCGGCTTCGCCATCTACGGCGCCGATGACGCCGAAATCTTCCGCTGGGGCCTCGCCACCGCCGAAGACCGCGAAAGCGGCGGCTATGCCACCGGCTTCTGGTACTTCCACGACGGCGAGTCCACCCTCATTTCCCGTATCGATTCCTCCGCCCCCCTCGACGCCGACTACTCCATCTCCTGGTCCGTCCTTTCCAGCGGCATGTCCATCGATCTTTCGATTGACTCCAGCCCTTATGCCGACACCCTCCACCTGACCCTCGACACCTCCTCCGCGGTCACCGCCGTCGCCGCCCTCGTCGCCGGCTCCACCCAAGCCGAAACCCTGCACTTCGACAACCTCTCCGCCGAAGGCTCCATCGTCCCCGAACCCTCCACTCTCGCCCTCCTCCTCCTCGGCGCCCTCGCCCTCCGTCCCCGCCTCCGCAAGTAGCCCCTGCGGTGCGCTCTCGGACGACGAGTCCATCTTCGATGGGCTTTCCGTCCGGGACCGACAGGGACAACCATCCACGTCCCGACTTGACGATTCCTGCCGCCGGATCGCGCCGCCCGCATTTCTTGAGATTACGGAAAAACTCCATGAAACTAACCGTTTTCCATGCATGTCTCCCCTCATGAACAATCCGCAGGGCCGCATGGTCCCTTGTGGAGGGAAGCGGGGGAGGAGGGCGATGGCGAGGTGTTGCCGGGCGAGCAAAAGTGGAAGGGTTCGGGCGAGCAAAAGTGGAAGGTTTTTGGGAGGATTTATGTTGTGGCGGAATGAGTTAAGAAGAATGGAGTCCAGTTTTGCTCGCCCGGGAACCTGAGCGGGGTGCTCAGGGGGGCGGCAGGGCCGGGAGGGAGGC
>CACXEY010000307.1 GCA_902766695.1 uncultured bacterium | reverse complement strand
TTGACCTCGTCGTAGATGAGCTGGTCGGCGATGACCGTCTGCTCCGTGGCGCAGATCATGCCGTTGTCGAACGTCTTCGAATGGATGATCGAGCTGACCGCGTTCACCAGGTCGCAGCTCGGGTCGAGGATCGCGGCCGCGTTGCCCGCGCCCACGCCGACGGCCGGCGTGCCGGAGGAATAGGCGGCCTTGACCATGCCGGGGCCGCCGGTCGCGAGGATGATGTCCGCCTCCTTCATCAGGAGGTTCGTCTTCGGGAGGCTCGGGGCCTCGATGACGCCGATGATGTCCTCGGGGGCGCCGGCGGCGACCGCCGCGTCCAGGACGACCTTGGCGGCGGCCATGGTGCAGTTCTTGGCGCGGGGGTGGGGGCTGATGATGATGCCGTTGCGGGTCTTGAGCGCGAGGAGCGTCTTGAAGATGGCGGTGGACGTGGGGTTCGTGGTGGGGATGACGGCGCCGATGACGCCGATGGGCTCGGCGACCTTCATGATGCCGGCGGCGGCGTCCTCTTCCACGACGCCGCAGGTCTTGGTGTCCTTGTAGGCGTTGTAGATGTATTCGGCGGCGTAGTGGTTCTTGATGATCTTGTCTTCCACGATGCCCATGCCGGTTTCCTCCACCGCCATCTTGGCGAGGGGGATGCGGACGCGGTTGGCCGCGAGGGCGGCGGCCTTGAAAATCGCGTCCACCTGCCGCTGCGTGTAGGTGGCGTACTTCGCCTGCGCCGCGCGGACCCGCGCGAGCAACGCTTCGAGGTCGGCAACCGGATTCTCCGGCGCGACTGCTGCTTCCTTCTCCATGTCGGACTGGCTCACTTTCTTTGACGTTGCCGGAACCTCTTTCCAGCTCGGGTGCGGAGCCTACCTGTTCGCGGGCCGCTGTTCAACCCCAATCATCGTCAAATCCCGGAAAGCGCTACGGTTTTTCATCTGGAGCCGTGGCGCCCCGCAAAGACGGTGAACTTAGGAAACGCATGGGGTTTACCCTCGAATATGGAAAGTCGGGCTAGGATTGCATACACGGCGAAGGGGAGGGGCAAGGGATGGGAGGAATCAATGCGGTCGTGCGGGGGGATGCCATGCGCACGGTTGCCCCGGGTCCATTGCCGGGAAAGAAGGCGGCGGAATCAGGTTTGGGGTGGCTTGAGGAGGGCCATGTCGGAGGGGGTGAAGATGTGGGAGAGGAAGAGGAGGGGGAGGGTGGGGACGCCGGCGAGGGGGATGCGGAGCCAGGGGGAGGCATCGGGGAGGAGGCGGTCGATCAGGTGGTAGGCGGCGCCGCAGGCGAGGATTCCGGCGAGGAGGCGGACGGGGCGGAGGTCGGCGAGGACGAGCCAGCGGGGGGCGTGGAGGACGGCCAGGAGAAAGACGGTGAGGGCGGCCATGCTGGCGAAGGTCGCCACCGCGGCGCCGGGGGCGCCCCAGCGGGGGACGATCGCGAAGTCGACGGCGAGGTTCAGGAGGGCCGCCGCCAGGGTGGCGCCGCCGACCAGGCGGGAGCGGTCCTGCGCGAGAAGGGCACGGCTGGCCACCATCGAGAGGAGGAAGGCGAGCGGGATGGGGGCGATCCAGGGCATGAGGTCGGCGGCGTTGCGGAAGTCGGGGGCGGCCAGGATCGCGAAGATGTCGTGGCGGAAGACGTGGAGGGCGAGGCCGAGGATGGCTCCGAGCCCGGTCATGTGCCGGACCATGAGGCTGAAGAGGCGGCGCATGCCGTCGGTGGGCGGCAGGGCGGCGGCGGCGGCGCCCGCGCCGGCGTTGCGGCGGTTGGCGGCGGCGTAGAGGTGGGGGATGACGAGGTCGAGGAGGCTGGCGCCGGTGACGTAGGCCATCATGGCGATGTTCATCGCGAGGGTGTATTCGGCGACGACGGCCATGTCGCGGAAGGCGAGCAGGAGGTAGCGGTCGGCGAGGCGGAAGAGGATTTCGCCGGTCATCATCGGCAGGAGCGGGATGCCGAAGGCGAGGACGTCGCGGACGCCTTCGCCGGGCGGCGGCTCGGCGGGGCCGGGGTGGCGGTCGAAGGCGAGGACGGCCAGGGCGAGGACGGCGAGCCACGCGGTCCAGATCCAGAGGGAGTGGGAGAAGGACGCGGCGGCCCAGGCGCCGGCGGCGAATACGGCGACGAACCAGAGGTCGTTCTGGAAGAGCTGGATGGTGCGCAGGGTGCCGATGCGGTTGCAGCCGAGGGCGTAGAAGACGCGGTAGAGGAGCCAGAGGGTGAGGCCGAGGTCGGCCCAGAGGCAGAGGAGGTCGGCGGGGGCGATCCCGGGAAGGCGGCCGATGGCGAGGAGGACGGCGGCGACGGCACCGGCGGCGAGCCATCCGGGGAGGGCGAGGCGGCGCAGGAGGAGCGAGAGCCAGCCCTTCTGGCGGGCGGCTGGGAGTCCGGGGAGGCGGCGGGCGAGGAATTCGTAGGCGCCGAGGGCGAGGAGGGTGGCGAGGAAGGTGATGGTGGTGACGGCGAGGGTGAGCGAGCCGTAGAGTTCCTTGGGGAGCTGCCCGGTCAGCAGGCGCGAGCGCACGGGGCTGAGCAGGAAGCGGAGCGCGACGTAGCCGAACGAGAGGAGGAAGAAGCCGGAAAGGCTGCGCGCGGGGCGGGATTGCTCTTGATTGTCCATCGGGTGGGGCCTATGGTGGAGGATTGCGGGCCGGCGCCGGCCCATCGCGGCCATCATGGCACAACCGGCGGCGGCAACGCAAGCACCATGACCCCGCGCGCGTCCATCATCATTCCCAGCAACCGGCGCCCCTGCTTGGAGGCGGCGCTGGAGTCGATACGGCGCGGGCGGACGGGGGTGGCGTACGAGGTGGTCGTCGTGGGCGAACTGCCGCCGGGGATGGGGGCGTTGCGGGCGCCGGAACGGTTCGTGCCGTGCGAGGGACTGGGTACCGGCGCGATGCGCAACCTGGCGGCGCGCGGGGCGGAGGGGGAGGTGCTGCTGTTCACCGACTCGGACTGCATCGTGGACCCGGACTGGCTGGAGCGGGCGGTTGCGGCGTGCACCGCGGAGAGGCCGATCGTCGCGGGGGGAATCCGGTTCCCCGAGGAGAACGCGTGCGACTGCGGGGACAATCTGGCGATTTTCCATGCGGTACACGTGTCGCGCCGGGCGGGGCCGCGCGGGGCGTGGGGAATCGGGACGAACAACCTGGCGGTGCGGCGGGAGGCGTTCGGGCGGCTGGGGGGCTTCGATGACCGGCTGAGCAGCGGGGAGGACGCGGATTTCCTGCACCGGGCGGTGGCGGCGGGGATGCCGGTGTGGTTCGATCCGTCGTTCGCCGTGAAGCACTGCAGCGGCCGCACGACGCCGGAAAGCCTTCGCCAGCACGCCCGCTGGTACGCCGAGGGAACCCTGCGGCTCCTGCGCGGCGGAAACGCGGCCCCGGCCCGCGGCGTGCGCGCCGACGCGGTGCTGGGCGCGTTGCCCGGCGGGGCCGCGTTCTGGAGCGCGGTGAAGGCCACGACGGCGGTGCTCGGCATCGTCGCGTTCCATCCCCCGTTCTGGCGGCTGGCACGGGCGTGGCCGTGGGCGTGGTGGTTCCTGTACTGCCGGCGGCGGGAAATGTTCCGGCAGTACCGTCGCGGGGATGTGACGTGAGAGGGCGGGGCGGACTCTGGATCCTGCTGGCGGCGTTGCCGTTCCTGGCGCTGCTGGCGGTGTCGCTGGGACGCTATCCGCAGGCGGGGTTCGTGCCGGTGGGGCATCTGGCGGACGACGTGCTGCTGCGGACGATTTTGATCGAGGTGCGCCTTCCGCGCGTGCTGCTGGCGCTGCTGGCGGGGGGCGTGCTGGCGGGGGCGGGGTTCGTGTTCCAGATGGTGTTCGCCAATCCGCTCGTCGAGCCGGGTTTCCTCGGCGTGTCGCAGGGTGCGGCGCTGGGGGCGGCGGCGGTCATCGTCGCCTACGGCTGGGCCCCCGCCGGCGTGCAGGCCGCCGCGGCGGGCGGCGCGATGCTGGGGCTGGGGGCGACGTGCGCCTTGGCGCGGCGGTTCCGGTTCGGCGGATGGATCCTGCGGCTGGTGCTGGCCGGCATGGCGGTATCCGCTGTGGCGGGGGCCGGACTCGCCTTCGTCAAGCTCGTCGCCGAGCCCACGCGCGACTTGCAGGACATCACGTTCTGGATGATGGGCGGCCTCTGGAACGCGAGCTTCCCGGCGCTGGCGACGGTGGCCCCCGCGGCGCTGGGGTCGCTGGCGGTGCTGTGGGCGATGCGGTGGCGGCTGAACGTGCTGTCGCTCAACGACCGCACCGCGCACTCCGTCGGCCTCTCCCCGCGGCGCGACAAGACGGTGCTGCTGGTCGCCGCGGCCGTCGGTACCGCGTCGGTCGTCTCCGTGTGCGGCCTGGTGGGGTGGGTGGGGTTGCTCGTGCCGCATCTGGCGCGCGCGCTGTACGGGGCCGACGCCCGGCGCGCCCTGCCCGCTTCCATCCTGCTCGGCGCCGCGCTCGTGCTGGCGTGCGACACCGTCGCGCGTACCGTCCTTCCCGGCGAGATTCCGCTGGGACTGCTTACCAGCCTGTTCGGGGCCGCCGGATTCGCCGTCATGGTTTCGCGGCGTCCGCCCCTGCGGGGTGGGGGAGGCGACGCATGACCTCCGCGCCCGCCCTGCGCCTCGACGGCGTCACCTACACCTATCCCGGGGCCGCGTTCCCCGCCGTGGACGGCGTCGCGTTCGACCTCCCGCGCGGCGCCAGCATGGCGCTCCTCGGACCCAACGGCGCCGGGAAAAGCACCCTCCTCGACCTGCTGCTCCGCTGGAAGACGCCCTCCTCCGGCCGCATCGAACTCGCCGGGCGCCCGCTGGAAAGCCATGCGCGCACGGAACTCGGACGCGCCGTATCGCTGGTGCCGCAGGGGGAGGTCGCGCGGTTTGCGTTCACGCTCCGCGAGTATGTCCTGTTCGGCCGCGCGCCGCACGTCGCGGCGCTGGCCATGCCGGGGCCGGACGACGAAAGGGCGGCCGACGCCGCGTTGCGCGATGTCGGCCTCGCCGCGCTGGCCGACCGCGACGTCGGGACCCTCAGCGGCGGCGAGCGCCAGCTCCTGCTGCTCGCGCGGGCGATGGCGCAACAGACGCCGCTGATGCTGCTCGACGAACCCACCAGCGCGCTCGATCCGGCCAACACCGCCCGCGTCGCCCGCATCCTCCGCAGCCTGCGCGACCGGGGGACCACGCTGCTCTGGACGACCCACGATCCGTCCTTCGCCGCCGCCGAAGCGACCCACGCCGCGCTCCTGCGCGCCGGTCGCCTGCTGGCCGCCGGGCCCGCGGACGAGGTCCTGTCGGCGGACGCCCTCACCGCACTATACGGAACTCCCCTGCGTACCCTGCGCCATGACGGCCGCACTCTGGTCTACGCCCCGTGAGGGCGGGGAATGGGGTTGCAAAACGGGCGGGGGGGGCTATACTGCAAGCAGTTCTTTGAGCTTCCCTGACCGGTGCGACCGGAGCCCCATTCTCCTTCCCAACACTAAAACAAAATCGGGAGCCGGGGTTCGCTCGTCGATGGACTGGCCTGAAGAGGCTGGACCAGCAAGCGGACGACAGGCGCCCACCTTATGAACTCCTAAGGCAGGAGATGCGCTCCATCGGCCGGGCGGGG
>CACXEY010000306.1 GCA_902766695.1 uncultured bacterium | reverse complement strand
TTACGTAGATACATCGCGTGCGGGTTCCCGCTCCTCCTCCGAGCGGGCGGGGGCGACGCGCGCGGTTTCCGGTTCCGGCCCCCTCCGCGACGGGACAAAAGGCGGTGCGGCATGATCCTTCCACCGTTTGCCTACATCGACCCCGGGAGCGGAAGCATCCTCGTGCAATTGCTGATCACGTCGTGTTTCGGCGGAATCATCGTGTTCTGGAAACGCATCAAGCGGCTCTTCGGGGCCGGCCGCCGCGGCGGGAAAAAGGACCTGCCGCCTTCCGGGGACGCGGACGGCGATAGCGGCAAGGAGTCTCCATGAGCCGCGTGGGCGGATCGTTCCGCGATCCGGACGGTTTCGTGTTCGAGCACGAAGGCGGAATCTACCGCGCGCTTTCGGCCCCGGAGGCCGCGATCCTGGCGGAACTCGACCGGGGCGGGCATCTGCGGCGCTGGGCGGAAGAGGGCCTTGCCGTGGGGACGGCGTTCGTTCCGCCCGGCCCGCTGGCCGACACCCTTTCGGCGCTGTACCCGGGGATGCCGGCGTTCCTGGCCCACGAGCGGCTGCCGATCGTCACCTACCCGTGCGAATGGTCGCCGGCGATGCTGGCGGACGCGGCCCTGCTCACGCTGCGCCTGCAGGAGGAGTTGCTGGGCCTGGGGTTGTCGCTGAAGGATGCCACGGCCTACAACGTCCAGTTCCGCCGCGGGCGTCCGGTGTTCATCGACCTCTCTTCCGTGGAGAAACCGGCCCGCCTGGACATGTGGCACGCGCTCGGACAGTTCTACCGGATGTTCCTGTATCCGCTGCTCCTGGCCCGGCATGCCGGCGGGGACCTGAGGGGATACTTCCTGGCGAACCTGGACGGACGGACGACGCTGCAGGTCGGGCAGGCGTTTTCGCGCTTCCGGCGCTGGTCGCCGTCCCTGCTCCTCGATCTGGGACTGCCGTACCACATGGAACGGCGCATCCGGAACGCCCCCGCGGCCACGCACCCCGTCTCCGCGGCCCCCGGGAATCCGGACATCCAGCGCGCGACGCTCGGACGCCTGGCGGCGAAGATCGGAAAGCTCGCGTCGTCCTTCCGGGCCGACACGGTCTGGGGCGACTACGTCCGGACGTGTTCGTACGACGGGACGGCGGAGCGCTCGAAGAAAGAGACCGTCGCCGCCTTCCTGCGAACGGCCGCGCCGCGCACCGTGCTCGACCTGGGATGCAACACGGGGGATTATTCGGCCATCGCGGCCGGGGCGGGTGCCGAGGTGCTGGCGGCGGACTTCGACATTTCCGCGATCGACCAGCTCTACCGGCGGATCCGCGCGGACAAGTCGCATCCCGCCATCACCCCCCTGGTCCTCGACATCGCGAATCCGACCCCGGGCTTCGGATTCATGAACCGCGAACGCCCGCCCTTCCTCGAGCGGGTCGGCTGCGATTGCGTGATGGCGTTGGCCCTCCTGCACCACCTGCTGGTCGGGGCGAATTTCACCCTGGAGATGGTGCGCGATCTGTTCGCGGCGCTCGCGCGGCGGCACTTGATTCTCGAATTCGTCCCGCCCTCGGACCCGATGTTCCGCAAGCTCGTCGAATTCCGGCAGGACCTCCATGCGGGCCTGACGCCGGAAGCGGTGCTGGGCGCCCTCGCGCCGGCGTTCGCGCCGCTGGAAAGCCGGCCGGTGGCACACTCGCCGAGAACGCTGTACCTGCTGGAACGCCGCTGAGCGGCGGACGCGCCGGAAGCCGGACAGCCAGCCCCCGGCACCCGCTCAGTCCACGACCACCCCCAGCCGTCCGAGGCACTCCCGAACCGGCGCTCCGGCGAAGACGCCCCGGAAGAAGTCACGCATCTCCCATGCATGCACTTCGGAATCCGCCCGGATCGGCCCCGGAAGCCCCCCCGGCGGCTTCACGAGCAGCGGCACGCGGCGCCCGGCATGGTCATGGTCGTGGTCGGAGGTGAAAACGATCCATGCGGCATCGTAGAGGCCGCGTCCGCGCAGGATGTCCGCGATTTCCCCCCATTGCGCGTCGGCGAAGCGCAGTTCATCCAGGACGGACGTGTTTCCGGCGATGTCCCCGGAGGGGAGGAAGACGTTGTCGTGGGTGGCCAGCGTATGGGCCACCACGAACATGCGCGGGGGCATGTCCGCCGCCAGACCGCGCATCCGGTCGAAGCCATCCAGCACGAAAAGGGCCCTGTTCCGGGCGTAGCGGTCCAGGATGGCCTGGATCGGCCGCTTCGAAATCAGATCGAGTCCCTGGATGTGCAGGAGCGCACCCGCGGCCGCGTTTGCCATCCGCGCCAGAAACCCTTCCGAACGGACGAACCGGGCGAACGGGCTGCCCCAGAGCCGTCCGGGCACGGTCGGGAGAATCCGGGACCACGGCAGGTAGGCCGTCACGAACGCCGTCGCGTATCCAGCCTCCTCCGCCATCCCGAACAGATCGCCGCCCGCGGGGCGGTCGCGCCAGGAGAGGCACGCATCGGTCCAATCGCGGGGCTCGTCCAGGTCGTCCTGGCCGGGCAGCATCCGTTCCTGGAAGATGAAATTCGGAACCGAGGGAAAGGTCTGGATGCCTCCGGAGAAGGCCCGGGAAAAGGAAACCGACTCCGCGGCCATGGCGGAAAGGTTGGCGAGGTCGGCCTTCCAGCCGCCGTCCGCTTCCGTGCAGTCGCCGAAGCCGACCGCGTCGGAAAGCACCACCCACACGGGGGTGCCCGGCGCGCCTCCTCCGTCCGGGGCCGGGCCGGCGCCGGACGCCATCCCGGCGGAGGGTGTCGGCAGGGAGGGAAATCGGAGCATCCCGGCAAACATCACGACGTACGTCAGCGAAAAGAAACACATGATTCTGCCAGGAATCCCGATGCGCCGGAAACGAGTGGACAAAAGGCCCGCCCAGAGCGTGGCGGCCACCGCCGCCAGACCCACGCCCCACGCGGCGTTGCCGGAACGGGGAAAGGGATTGGCCTGGAGGCCCACCGCCACGACCGCCGCCGGAAAGAGCCATTCCAGCACCGTACGGAGCCGCTCCGCGCCCAGCCGGCGCCGCAGCAAGGCGTACAGGCCGGCCAGGAGGCCCGCCACGATGGCGATGTCCAGGAACAACGCCACCGTGTCCAGCCGGGTCCAGAGGTACACCTGGCGGTTGGGCGCGCCGTAGAGGAGTTTGATGAAGTGCAGGCACATGCCCGTGACGAACGTCAGGCACCCCGCGAAAGCCTTCCGGCCGATGCCTCCTCCCGTCCCCGCCCGCGGCGCGGATGTTCCCTTCATGCGGGGCCGCCCCCGCGGAGAATGTGACCGAATCGTTTTTCCATGCCGCGGAAGGTGGAGAGATATTCCCTTGAAGTCAAGGTTTTCCTTCCCTCCGGCGAACGGAAGAAGCCGCGCGGCGGGCCGGAAAGCGTCCGCCCGGCCCGGAATCCCGCGGCGTAGTCCTTCCTTGCGGACGGTGGGGGGGTGCGCGTCAGGTGCGGGTGAGGATTTCGGGGGGGCCGGAGGGTTTGACGAGGACGGTCTTTTCGTAGTGGGCGGCGGGGAGGCGGTCGCGGGTGACCACGGTCCAGTCGTTGGAGAGGACGCGGACGCGGTAGGTGCCGAGGGTGATCATCGGCTCGATCGCCAGGCACATGCCGGCCTTGAGAAGGGCGCCGCGGCCCGGATGGCCGAAGTTCGGAATCTGCGGGTCCTCGTGGAGGTGGCGGCCGACGCCGTGCCCGCAGTAGTCGCGGACGACGCCGAAGCCGGCCGCCTCGGCGACCTTCTGCACGGCGTGGCCGATGTCGCCGACGCGGCGTCCGGCACGCGCCTGGTCGATGCCCGCCCAGAGCGATTCCTCGGTGACCTTGCAGAGGCGGTCGACGTCGGGGGAGACGCGTCCGACGCGGACGGTGGTGGCGTTGTCGCCGTTGAAGCCGCCGGTCTTGACGCCGAGATCGAGGCTGACGATGTCGCCTTCGTTGAGGATGCGCGGGCCGGGGATGCCGTGGACGACTTCCTCGTTGATGGAGATGCAGCAGCAACCCGGAAAGCCGTTGTACTGGTAGAAGGCGCTCGCGACGCCGAGGGACGCCATGCGTTCGGCGGCGAACCGGTCGAGTTCGCCGGTGGTGACGCCGGGGGCGACGCGCTCGGCGACTTCGGCGAGGACTTGGGCGGAGAGACGGCAGGCCAGGCGCATGCCTTCCTGGTCCTGGTGGTTGAGGATGGGGATCATGTTCGGAAACTCCTTGGGTTCCTCTATACGCCGTTCGGGGCGGAGGGCAACCGAAAAGTCGCGGGGGCGGTCGGCCCGCAGGGCATCCACGACATCCTGTGCTGGGCCAGCCACGCAACGCGTCGTCTTCCTGAATCGGGCAAATCTTCTCCGCAGGGGTTGTCAGGTTCAACTCCTTTTTTTGCCTGGTGCGCTTGGCCGGTAGCAACTGTCTTTTTTGTGAAATTTCAATTTGAAACGGTCCAATGTTTTTCTTGACACAATTTATACCACATACCTTTTCGTTTCAAACGATTTTGCCGTTTTGGTTGACATCTGAAATCGGACGCGTAGGTTGAGTGCCGTCATCCTGAAGTT
>CACXEY010000305.1 GCA_902766695.1 uncultured bacterium | reverse complement strand
TGGTTGACGATGGCCCCTACGCCGCCGGTTGGCTGTCGGGTCCGGCAACGACCATCTTGAAAGCGTCCACGGGCGGGAGCGGTGCGGTCCTGAAGTACGAGCCCAAGTTCGTCAATGCCAAGACCACCCGGAGGGCCAAGGCCAGACACTTCTTTTGCCAGAATGACCCCATGCTCCTCATTGCAGACGAAGCCTTGTTGCAGCGTCTCGACGTAATCCCCTTCACCGTCCACTTCCGGGATACCCCGCGCGACAAGGGAGGGGACTTGTGGAGTGAGATTTGGGAAGCCGAGCACAAGGGGATTTTCTCATGGGCGGTCCGGGGCTTGGGGCTGTTGCGCTACAAGTACGGAAACCGCTTTCCGAAGTGTGAGGACGGGAAACCCGTTGCTGAATCCCTCCGCGTGAAAAGCAACCCGTCCCGGATTTTCCTCCCGTCCGCATACGTGCCAAAGGCGGGAACCTTCACGCCGATTGCCGACATCCACACGGGCTTCCGGGAGTTCGCCATTGCGGAGGGATACGATCCCAAACGGGTTCCCACCGTCAACGAAGTCGCCGCCGCGTTCAAGGATGCAAAGCCGCCGGTGATAGTCGACCGGGCATGGATCACACGTGAAGGCAGGCGCAGGGTGCAAGAGCGGGGTCTCCGCAACCTGGCCCCGTTGCCAGAGGCGCCGAGGCCCACGCCACCCCCTCCTCCTTCTCGCGGAGAGACGCCGCCGGAGGCCCCCGACCGCCCGATTGGTGACAAGTGAGACACGGGGTTTGCCCCCGCGAAAAAATCCCCCCAGAGAATGATTCTCTCTTTCCAATACCCAAATAATTCGGGGATGAATTTTTTAAGAAGAGAAAAGGGGGAGTCACGCGTGTCACCACCTCCTCCTCCATGTTCCCCCATCGTTCTCCCGGAGTGGACGGCGCATTCCTTCATCATGCAGATCGTTTCCGGGAGCCAGCCCGCACCGCATCGGCCCCGGCAGCAGCCGCCTTCCGCACGCGCGGTGCGGGCGTCCAGCCTCCCCGAAGACGCGCACCCGCGCACGCGCTCGCGCCTACGCGGGGCGGAAACGGCGCGGAGAGGCGTTGCTGTCAGTAGCTTTGGCGCACGCGGGCGCCGGGTTTCGCAGAATGCACACCATGAAGGAGTGACGGAATGAGCGACGAGAACATGGTCAACGAGGATGCAGTTGCACAGGCCAAGGCCGAGCGCCTTGCGGCGATGCGGACGATGCAGGCCCTCCGCGCCCACGCCCTCCGCGTTTGGTCGGGGAAGATGGGGGCGGAGAAGCGGTGGAAAGGACGGAGCCGGGTGCGACGCGTGAAGGTGTACGAAGGCGATGCCGAAACGCTCGTCAAGCTGGCGAGGGCGAGGCACACCACGGTTGCAGACGTTGTGGCGCTACTTCTGACGGCCCCACCTACCGGGGCACGCTAGATGCCAAATTAGCATCTATCGGGGCACGATAGCGATGTTCATATGAACACTTTTTCCCGGCGGCCTGTGGAGAGGCGGTAGGCGGTAGAAGGCCCGCAGGGGCGCCGCCGGCGGCGGATGGGCGATGGTGCGGGGGATGCGCTGTCGCTCGTCTGCGGGGACGCTGGCCTACTTTGCCGGGGTTCCGCGCAGGTGGTGGGGGTGCTGTTCGACGAAGGCCCGCAGGTCTTTCTCGCGGATCAGCGTCCCGCGGCCCTCCGTCCTCGACGGGATCGCCCCTTGCGATGATGCTGCGCGCTATCGCCCATTGGCAGGCGAAGAGGCCGCCAACGCTGCCGAGTGGCGGGCCAAACTCTCCCCTTCCACCCCGTCACCCTGACCGCCCGACACCGGGGGCGAAGGGCGTTATACAACAGTATCCGCGTTATCCGACGTTGCGCAGTTTTCTAGGAAATTTGCCTGTTTTCTGACGCTGGCGCAAACCGCAACGTTTTACCGCCGTTTCAGTAAAACGCCACCCCGCCGCAACCCCTTGCACCGCGGCCCCTTGCACCTGTCCCCCTGGTAAAACGCCGAGGCCGTTCCGTCGCCTTCCGCGCATGGCCGCCGACGCCGCCGAACGGCCCTTCCCCGGCCCTCTCGCCGCCCCTCTCCGCGCACCTGCGGACGGATGCCGGATGCAGGCCCCTGGAAGCCCCACACGGGGCCGACGCGGCGAAGGGCGGCACCTGTCCACCCTGCCGCGGATCGCCCCTCAGGGACGCGCGTAGAGGGCGCACGGGCCGAACGGCCAGGCGCGCGGGACAGCCGATCATTTTGCCCGACACCCCTTCCCCGTATCCGTCCGCCGCGAGGATTGGGTTTTCCCTCCCCCCCTCCCCCATGTTTTCCAAC
>CACXEY010000304.1 GCA_902766695.1 uncultured bacterium | reverse complement strand
TGGTGGGCGGATGGCTCCGTGCGCTGGCGGCGTCGGCGGTGATGGGGGCGGCGGCGTGGGGCGTCGAGCGGGCGGTGTCGCCGTGGCTCTACGTGCGGATGGACCTCCAGCTCGCGCGGATTGCGGGCGTCGCGGCGGCGCTGGGGACGGGCGTCGTGGTCTATTTTGCGATCGCGCGGCTGTTCCGGTATCCGGAACTCGGCTTCGTGATGGAGGCCCTCCGCCGCAAACGCGCCGCGAAGAAGCCCGCCGCTTCCGCGCCCGCCGCATGATCGCGGTGGTCCACGGTCCCCGCGGCTGCGGGAAAAGCACGGCGTTGCGCGACTGGCTCGCGCGGCGCGGCTGGATGCCTCCGCGCGGCTTCCGCACCTACTTCGACGGCTCCCCGCCATCCCTCCGCCTCGCCCCGTGGAAGGAGGGCGCAAGCATCTGCGAGATTACGGAAAAACCGGCTTTTTCAGGCGATTTTCCACCATCCTCCACCCCATGTCCACCATCCGCCTGGGACCCCGCCTTCGCCCCGGCCTTGGATGCTTTTCTTGATGCCGTTTTCCTGGGCGCTTCCCCGACTGCCACTTTCCACGTCCAGCCTCCCATTCCGTCCTCCCTTCCGGTTCCCTCCACCCCGCGTTTCCCATGGTCCTTCGACGCCCCCGCCTACTGGCGAGCCGCCCTCTCCACCCTCGACGGCGACCCCGCCCGCCCCATAGTCATCGACGAACTCGGCCTGTTCGAAACATTGTCCGGGGCCCTCGACCCGACCGCGCTTCGCCGCCTGCTGGCGGCCCTCCACGCCGCCCCCCGCGCCATCGTCGTGGTGCAGGAGCGTGCGTTTGCGTTCTGGCTCAACGCCCTGTCGCTCCCTGCCCCCTGCACCATCCGCTAGAGCGGTTGAAAAAAGTGTTGCCTCAATTCCTTCGGATTGTCAGCTGAAAACCTTGTCCTTTGCATGGTGAGGCTGGTTGGTAGGGGCCGACCTCCGGGCGGCCCGTCATGGGCAATCCTTTCGTACGGCTCGCCCGGAGGTCGGGCCCGGCGCGAGCGCCCGACAGGAAATCGCAACGTTTTCGCCTGACGACTCCAATGCGAAAAATCCGAGGATAACCGGGGTGGCGTTTTTGCTTTTCTTGGGGTGGGAGGGTGGGGTATGAAGGGACGTGTCCGCCGGTGGACGGCGTTTGGGCCGGAAATTGGCGGGCAGGACATCCGAATTTTCGCAAAACGCGAAGATGTTGCAACGAGAAACCTAGGAAATTTCTCATCAGGGCGACACTTCGGGCTTCGCGCGTTTCCACGCGCGCGTCCCGTTGTACCGCCCCCTAATAGGCAATTCCTAGGGCCTCTCGCTGGGCGGGATTGGGCCGTGCGCCTTTTGTTGTCCGCCTCCAATGTCCGAGCCTTTCGCGGGAAGGAGGGTGGGTCAAACGGAAGAGGAGACGCGAAATGCCCAGGAAACCAGGCAAGGCCAAGGAATTGCGGTTGGAGGACATCCTGTACAACTGCCGGGATTTGTTGCGCGGCAAGGCCAGCGTGGCGGACAAGCGCGACCTGATGCTGACGCTCGTGTTCCTCCGTTTCGTGGGGGAGAAGTTCTCGCAGCGGCGCGAGGAGGTGCGGCAGGAGCTCTTGGGACTCGGTGCCAAGGAGAACGAGGCCTTCTTCCTCAACCAGATGGATGCCCCGGCCCGCTACGCGAACAAGGGATGTTTCTTCCTGCCGGAGGAATGCCGCTGGGAAACGATTTCGGCCCACCCGGCGGACAACCGCCTCAACGTCGACCTGGACAACGTCATCAACCGCCTGGAAACGGACAACGCGAGCCTGAGGGGCGCCCTCCCGCAGAAGATTTTCACGGACGCCGCCATCAGCCCGAACGACCTCAAGAAAGTCATCGACGAAATCGGCAAGGTCACGCACAAGACATTCCCCGACCGCGACCTGATCGGGCGCGTCTACGAATACTATCTCCAGGCGTTCGCCATCCAGGCGAAGGACGCCAAGGAGCAGGGGGAATTCTACACTCCGCATTCCATCGTCAATCTCATCGCCAGCATCATCGAACCGATCGACGGCGTCATCTACGACCCGTGCTGCGGCTCGGGCGGGATG
>CACXEY010000303.1 GCA_902766695.1 uncultured bacterium | reverse complement strand
TCTTGATTCGTTCGTTGCCGGTGCGGAGTCGTGCTTGCCGCGACGGCCAAGCGCAGTACTCCCCCCGTCGCGGCCCCTGCCGTTTTCCTTCTTCCAGGCATGGACATCCCATTCATGGCCGCGCCGCCCCCCTCTCGGAGGGGGGCGGCTCCTGGCACCCTCCTTGATCCTTGCATTCGCGGAATTCGGGAGCCGGTTTCACAAAAGTCCCCGAAGAACCATGTTTCCGGAGAGCCGATGTGCACTCCGATTATTCCGATGGGCCTGCCGGTGTCGCGCGTCCGGCCGCCGGGAGGACGGACGCCACGCCCGCCCGTGCGCAAAGCCCATCCATGAAGCAAGGAACGGAGGGCAAGAAACCACGGACGTTCCCGCGCCTGCGGACGGACGCGGCGGCCGGCCTCCCGGCGGTCCGGCGGCGCGGAAAGCCCCGCGCCACCCCACCACGACCGGCACCATACAATTCCCGTCCCGCCCTCCGCCACCTTCCATGCGCAACGATTGTTGCTTTTGCACGCGCCGGGCCCCCTTCGCCAGCGGCCCCCGAGCTCCCGGTCATGACCGTTTCCGGGGCCATTCGGGAGGGAGGACAAGGCGGCCGCCGGAGGCCCCGTAGGAGCGGAGGAAGGAGACCAGCAGGATGCGGACGAGGGCGGAGGTGGTCAGACCGACGGCTTCGGCGGCGGTGGCCAGCCGTTGCTTGGTGGCGGCATCCAGGCGGACGGGGAGGATGCGGTCTTTGGGGGGGCGTCCGGAAATGGAGGTCATGGAGTCTGCCCTGCCGGGAGGAGGGAATCACGCGCAAGCCGGACGGCGTTGGCTACCCGTTGCGGCGCCCCGCCGCCTTCCGGTACTGCCCCATCGGGACCCCGTAGCGTTTCTTGAAGAGCGCGTGCACGCTGGACGACGCCGGGCAGCCGGCCGCCTCCACCACCTGCCCGATCGGCAGCTCCGTCGTGGCGAGCAGCCTGCAGATCCGCTCCATCCGGGAGTCGATGATCAGGTCCCGCACGCTCTTCCCCGTCGCCTCCTTCACGCGCAGTTCGAGCGTGCGCCGGGACACGCCGGCCGCCGCCACGACATCGGCCACCGTGATCCCGCGCGCCACGTTGAGGCGGATGAATTCCCGCGCCTTCACCGCCACCTGCCCGTAACCGCGCCCGAGCGACGTCGAACCGCGCTCGAGCAGCGCGCACGTGTCCACCTCCACCGTACGGCGGTCCAGTCCCGCGGCCGGGTCTTCCGCCAGCTCCAGGGCCAGGTCCAGCGCCCGCTCCGCGATGGCCTCCGGCGAAAGGTCGAGAGACGAAATCGCCGGGATGGCCCGCTCGCAGAAGCCGTCCCGGTGGTCCATGCCGAGGATTTCCACTCCCTCCGGCACCGCGATCCCCGCCCGGCGGCAGTTGTCCGCGGCCTGGAACGCCAGATGGTCCCCGTTCACGAAGAGCCCGCACGGCACCGGCAGCGAGCGCAGCCAGCGCACCGTCCCTTCGCGGTCCGTCTCCCAGTAATCCTCGTTTCCCGCGAACGAGCCGATCATGAGGCTCGAATACCCGATCCCGCCTCCCGCCACCTCCAGCAGCCGTTCGCGGAAGGCCCGTTCGCGGATCACCCCCGCGATGTCCTCGCGGTGGCCGTTGCGCCCGAGGAACGCGAAGTTCCGCAAGCCCCGCCGCAGGAAGAACTCCGCGGCCTTGCGTCCGAGCGCCGCATTGTCGCTCATCACCACCGCGCACCGGCCGAACCGCGCGAACTCCTCTGCCGACACCGCCGAATACGTGCAGAACACCACCGGCGGATGCCCCGGCACGGCCTCCAGGCAGCGGAAGACCATTCCACGGGCCAGCCCGCAGAACACGAGCACATCCACCCCCGTGGCCACGAATTCCGCCAGATGCCCCGGCGTCGTCGCCGCGCTGCCGAGGAAGAAGCGGACTTCCAACGCCTTCCCCGCCCCGTTCCGGTCGAAGACAGCACCCTCCAGCGCCAGCAGGAAATCCCTGCTGGGCTTCACCGACGCATTGATCACCGCGCCAATCCGGACCTTCCTATCCATGGGCGGCGGTTATAGCGACCCCGGCCCGTCCCCGCCACCTTTTATGCGCAAGCGATTCTGCTTTTACCCGTCTTCGGCCTTCGCCAGCACGCCATGGCATGGATTGCTTTCCCGTGTGCGGGAGGCCGGGAGCTGGATGTTTGCGAGATTATGGAAAATGCCGTTATTTCCGCCGGATTCCGTGCATGACGATGCCCATGAACGCCGGCGGGAACGGAGGCTTTGCGCGGCTCCGGGAATCGTTCAGAGCGGGGCCGGATTTCCTGCCGCTTCCCGGAAGTTTCCCACCCACTGCAGTCGCGCGGAAGCGCGACCCTCCCGCGGGACTCTCCACGGGGAGGGACGCGCTTCTGCGCGTCCGCGGTGGAAAACGAGCAACGGAGACGCGACTCCGATACCGCTCTCGCCGCTCCCGGGAAGACAAACTCCGATTGATCCGATTCCCTCCGCTACCGCTCCGGGGGGGGGACGGGATCCGTGTTACGCCTCGTGGACGCGCTTGCCGGTGACGTGTTCGGGGACGAGTGCGAAGCCGAGGGACGGAGGCGCCGGCCAGGCGGATCTTCTTCTCGATGGATTCTTCGTCCATTGGAGTTGTCAGGCGAAAACCATGCGATTCCCCTGTGCAAGGATGGGTAGGGCGGGCAGTCCCTGCCCGCCGGTGTCCGTCATGCCGAAGGACGGCGCCGGAAATGTGCGGACGCATGTTTTCCCAAGTTCAGGCTGAATTGCATCCACATCACCCATGACATTCGCTTGCACGTTCCGGTTTCCGGCGGCGAGGGGACTCGCCGCCCTACCCGGCGTTGCACGAACGAAAACACAAGTTCTTCGCCTGACAACTCCACCGGGAAGCGGCGGCAGAGGCAGTGAAGCAGGCGCGCGGGTCGCGGCGCAGGGCGTCGATCTTGTGGCCGGCCTTCGCGCGGGGACGGCCCTATGCGCGGTTGAATTTGTCCTTGTGCTGGCGGCAGCGCGGACAGCGCCAGTCGGCGGGGAGCTCTTCGAAGGGGATGCCGCCGTGTTCGGCGGGGTCGTAGACGTAGCCGCAGACGGAGCAGACGTATTTGCCGGTCGGGGTCTTGAATACGATGTCGCCGGGCGGGATGACGGCGGGCGGGTTCGCGAGGTCCACGGTGCGGCGCGCGGCGTGGCTTTCGAGGGCTTCGGGGGTGTGGGTGCCGAGGTACACGGTCGGGCGGGCGGCGCAGAAGGCGCGGACGCGGTCGAGGGTTTCGCGCGCGGCGGCAAGGTCTTCGTACACGACGGAGAGTTTGTTTTCGTAGAGGGCGACGTCGGTGTAGGTGATGTCGCCGTGGATGAGCCACGTCAGGCCGTCGCTCTCGACGGCGACGGCGCAGTTGCCCTTGGTGTGGCCGGGCGCGGGCAGGTACCAGACGCCGTCGGCGATGCGCTGGGAGGCCGGGAATTCGTGGTAGGGGCCGTCGGCGAAGGTGGCGACGGTGGGGTGGTAGGGCTTGATTTCGTCGGCTTCGGCTTCGGCGGCGGAGCAGATGATCTGCGCGTTGGGGAAGGCGCGCAGTTCGCCGGTGTGGTCGGAGTGCTTGTGGGTGATGAGAATCTTGCTGACCTGTTCCGGCTTGTAGCCGAGGTCGGCGAGGGCTTCGAGGTAGGTCTTGATCTTGGTGCCGACGAAGATGGCGGCGTCGGGGTCCGCCGCGAAGTCGGGCGTCTCGGCGGGCAGGCCAGTGTCGACGAGGATGACTTCGCTCCCGGTGTCGAGAAGCCAGTTCTGGAGGCAGGAGCGGTACTTGACGGCCGGGTCGAGGCCGTCGGCGCCTTCGCCGCCGAGGGCGAAGGGTTGCGTCATGAAGCCGTTTTCGGCGAAGCGGACGGGGAGGATTTTGATGGAGGGCATGGGGGGGGCTTTCTTTTCTAGGTGTCTAGATATCTAGATGTCTAGGGGGCTAGGGGATTGGGGGTTGGGGTTGGTTGGGCGGTTGCATTTTTCCAAGCCGGGCCTTGAGGGGGCCGTTTCAGGCCTCGGGGGCGGGGAGAAGCGGACGGAGGGCGTCGGGGGTGACGGGCTTGAGGAGGAGGGAGTCGAAGCCCTTGGAAACGTATTCGGCCTGGAGTTCGATGTCGGCGGTGATGACGTGGACGGGGATGGAGGCGAGATGGGGGTCGGCACGGATGGCCCCCACCAGGGCGCCGCCGTCGAGGTTCGGCATCCAGTAGTCGGTCAGGACCAGCGAGAAGGGGCGGTCGCCGGCGTGGCGCAGCAGTTCCAGGGCTTCGTTGCCGTCGGAGGCCATCGTGATGTCGAAGTTGCCCAGGCGCTTGAGGAGGGCCTTGAGGACCATGAGGTTCATCTTGGCGTCGTCGACGATGAGAATGCGCGGAAGGGGCGCCGCCGGGGCGGCCGCTTCGGTCGCGGCGGGCGCCGGGGCTTCGAGGGCGGGCGGCTCGGGGGCGGCGGGGGCGGCGACGGACAGGGCGTCGAGGGGCGCGTCGTCGTCCTCGGGGACGGCGTTGGGGTCGTCTTCGGCGGTCTTGAGGTGGGGGAGGAAGACGGAGAAGGTGGTGCCGTGGCCCAGCGCGGAGCGGACGTTGAAGGTGCCGCCCATCGCGGTCGCGAGCTGGCGGCAGACGGCCAGCCCGACGCCGGTTCCGCCGTTGCGCGCGAGTTTGGCGCCGTGCTGGACGTAGGCGGTGGCGATGCGGGGTATGTCTTCGGCGGAAATGCCGACGCCGCTGTCTTCGACTTCGATCAGCAGGTCGCCGACCATGGCGCCGAGGGCCGGGGTGTAGGTGAGGCGCACCTCGACGAAGCCTTTTTCGGTGAATTTGATGGCGTTGCCCACCAGCTGGAAGACGATCTGCCGCAGCCGCACGGCGTCCACCAGCAGCCGCGGCATGGCCGGGGTCTTGACGCGCAGGTCGAGCCCGGCCTTGCGCGCGGGTTCGGCGAAGGCCCGCGCGACGCGCCGCACGAGGACGGGGCAGTCGGTCGGCTCGGGGTCGAGGACGAAGCTGCCGGTCTCGATGCGGGAGAGTTCGAGGATGTCGTCGACGATCCGCAGGAGGGTGCGGGAGGAGGTGAGGATGGCGGCGAGGGTTTCTTCGCGTTCGCCGCGGGTGGTGGGGGGGGCGAGGCGGAGGGTCTCGGTGAAGCCGACGATGGCGTTGATGGGGGTGCGGATGTCGTGGGAAATGGTCGAGAAGAAGTAGTCCTTGGCCTTGGCGGCGGCGTGTTCGCGGCGGGCGATGACGGCGTAGATGCTGAACATGACGCCGAGCGCCAGCACGACCATCGCCAGCTGGACGAGGTGGTAGCGGGTGAGGGCGTCCTCGATGGTGTCCTCCTGCTGCCGCAGGAAGGGGTCGTCGGGGACCGGCGCCTCGTGCGAGGTTTCGGCGGCGTAGTGGGCGCCGACTTCGGTGACGACGTCGTCGGCGATGTTGTACGTCGCGTGCCGCACCCACATGTGCGAGGCGAAGAAGACCAGCAGCAGCAGCGCCAGCCACACGACGGTGGACTTGCCCAGCCGCCCCGTCTTGTCGTGCACCAGCAGGTGGCGGAAGACGAGCGAGCCGAGGATGCCCCAGACCGCCAGGATGAGGTAGGAGTCGGTCGCGAACGTCACCACCGACACCAGGTGCGGCACCAGGCAGTACACCGCGAAGGCCACCGACGCCAGCACCCCCGCGATCCCCGTCGCCGCGTACAGCCGCGACCCGCCGTGCTGGTGCGAGGCGACCAGCGCGCACCACGAGACGTAGCCGTAGGCCACCGAGGCGCCGATCGTCGTCACGTCCACGATCCACCCGATCGCCGTCCGCCCCGCCAGCGGCACCAGGCACGAAACCGCCACCAGCAGCCACACCGCCGCCGCCGGGCTCTTCCCGCGCGTCAGCTTCCCGAGCCACGCCGGCATCAGCTCGTCGCGCGCCATGGCGTTGATCAGCCGGCTCGCCGCCGTCAGCATCCCCAGCAGCCCCGTGAACACCGCCGCCAGCGTCGCCACCGCCAGCAGCACCGCGCCCGGACGGCCCAGCGCGTTCTCCACCGCGTTGAACACCGGCATCCCGGCGATCCCCGGGTACGAATCCAGCGCCGCCACGTGCTGCGGCCAGCCCGCCACCCCCTCCGGGCGCGCCAGGGGCGAGGCCGCGACGGCCGCCAGCGCCGCGTAGGCGAAGGCCGACACCGCCAGCGCCGCCCCCATCACCCATCCCGCCAGGCGCCGCGAAAACCGGAAACCCTCCACCGAGTGCGACACCGACTCGAACCCCACGTACGCCCACGGCGCCAGCGCCACGATCCCCAGCACCTGCGGCAGCGCCCGCTTGCCGCCCGCCGGGAAGGCCGGCGCCAGCGCCGCCAGCCCGCCGCCAGCCTTCCACAGCACCGCCCCCAGCGCCACCGCCGCGCCGGCCGCCAGCACCACCGCCAGCGCCAGCTGCACGCGCGCGGCCCAGCGCTTCGCGTGCGCCAGCAACGCCCCCGACAACACGAGCGCCCCCGCCGAAAGCAGCAGCTCGCCGCCCCACACCTCCCAGCCCGCGAAACCGTAGTGGAAGCCGCAGCGGAAGACGCCGCGGAACATGGTCCTGCCGATCAGCGCCAGGGCGGTCGCGTTCGCCCAGGCGATCGCCGCGTAGGTCAGCACGAGGAACCACGCGCAGAGGAAGGCGTGGTCGTGGTTGCACAGCTCCTTGACGTAGGCGTAGGCGCCGCCGGCGTCCGGATGCCGCTGCATCAGGAAGTGGTAGTTGAGCGCGATGACCCCCATCACCAGCGCGCCGACGACGATCCCCAGCAGCGTCCCCAACGGCCCCGCCACCGGCAGGAACGTCGTCCCCGGCATCACGAACGCGCCCCAGCCCACCGCGCTGCCAAACGCCAGCGCCCAGGCCGCCGCGGGGGAGAGGTAGTCGCCGCGCTCCGCGGTATTGACCGGATCCGGGATGTCGTGTTTCACGATTGCATGTTCCTTTCGCGTTGCAGGATTTTACCCCCGCGGTTCCGCCGCGCAAGCGCGAAAACCGCGAATGCGCGCCAGGGCGACGGCTCCCCCACCCCATCCTCATGCCCGAACCCGCCCGCCGGCTTTTCTCCGCGCCCCTACCGCTTCGGCGGGGCGAGCGTGGAAACCCAGCGACGGAGCCGGTTCTGCAAATGGCGCACGCCCCCCGTCGGGTTTTCCTCCGCCAGCACGCGGAGGATGGCCTCTTTCGTCGCCTCGGTCCGCTCCGGCGTCGCCCTCGCCGCACGGTTTCGCGATATTGCAGAAAAACATTCCGTTTTCATCCTCTTTCCGCATCTCTTCCCCCTCCCGCCTTTCACCCGCCGGACGGCGACGAGCCGGACGATGCCGAGCTTGGCTTCGACACTCCGGACGAGCGACGCCAGCGACCGGTTCTCGCGGAGAAGCCCCGCCAGGCGTCGGCGTGCGGCGGAGAACGGGCCGTCGAGTCCGCCGGGGAGCGTGCGGCCGGCGGGGAGGCCATCCATCACCCATTCGAGGGGGATGCGGTCGTCAAGGGCGAGAAGAAGGCGGAGGCGCTGGGCGAGTTTCTTGTAGCGCATGACCGTGGAATAAGGGACGGCGACCCGCCGGTCCGACAGCCATTGCTTGATTCCGCCGGGATTGGACCGGATGACGGTCTTGCCGTTGCGGAGGGTGCAGCGGGCGATGGTGCGGTCGAGCGTGGGATCGAGGTCGGCCAGGCGGGAACCTAGGCGCAGGCGCGTT
>CACXEY010000302.1 GCA_902766695.1 uncultured bacterium | reverse complement strand
TCGGGTGTCCACTTTTTGACAAACGGGCTCCCCTCCCTTCCCTCGCCCGTTTTCAAAGAGTGTCCTCTGTTATGACAAACCGCGCTCCGTCCGGCAGCTGACGGATTTTGCTTTTCCGCTGCGCGCGCGCGCGCTACGCTAGGGACAGATTTTCCGCAAACCAACAGGAGACAACCATGGCCCCCGCACTCGACACCCGAATCGCCACCCTCGGCGCCTGCCGCTACGCCTCGCCGCTCGCGCTCAACAACGTGGAGGGCGACCACATCGGCAATTTCACCTACGACGCCACCCGCGTCCGCTACCAGGTGGAGCTGGCGGCGGGGGAGCCGGAAGACAACGAAACCTTCTTCGAGAAGGCCGGCCCCCGCCAGAAACTCTTCTTCGACCCGGCCCGCACGCGCGCGGCCATCGTGACCTGCGGCGGCCTCTGCCCCGGCCTCAACAACGTCATCCGCTCCGCCTACCTCGAACTCCGCCACAACTACGGCGTCCGCGAAGTCCTCGGCATCCGCTACGGCTACCAGGGCCTGACCTTCAACGCCCCGCCGCCCATCACCCTCAGCTCCGAGGACGTCGAAGGCATCCACCGCGTCGGCGGCACCATCCTCTCCTCCTCGCGCGGCCAGCGCTCGCCCGAGGAGATGGTGGACTTCCTGGTCAACCGCGACATCAACATCCTGATCTGCGTCGGCGGCGACGGCACCCAGCGCGGCGCGCATTCCATCGCGGAGGAAATCCGCAAGCGCGGCCTGCCCATCGCGGTCGTGGGCGTGCCCAAGACGATCGACAACGACATCCAGTACGTCCGCCAGACGTTCGGCTACTACACCGCCATCGAGGCCGCCCGCACCATCCTGGACGGCGCCCACTGCGAAGCCAAGGGCGCGCCCAACGGCATCGGGCTGGTCAAGCTGATGGGCCGCGACAGCGGGTTCATCGCCGCGGGCGCCACGATCGCCTCGCAGGAGGTGAACTTCGTGCTCATCCCGGAAATCCCGATCAAGCTGGACGGCCCGAAAGGCTTCATGGCGACGTTGCACCGGCGGATCACCGAGCGGCGGCACGCGGTGGTGGTGGTCGCGGAAGGGGCGGGACAGGACTTGATGGGGGCCACGGAAGCGGATGGCATCAGCAACGCCAAGAAGCTCGACATCGGGGTCTTCCTGAAGGACCGCATCAACGAGTACTTCAAGGAGAAGAACACGCCGATCAACCTCAAGTACATCGACCCGTCCTACATCATCCGCTCCGTCCCCGCGAATTCCCAGGACGCGCGCATCTGCGACAGCTACGCCCGGCACGCCGTCCACGCCGCGATGGCGGGCAAGACGGACCTGATCATCGGCGACTGGCACGGCGTCTACGTCCACGTCCCCATCCCGGCGGCAACCTCCTCCCGCAAGAAAGTCGATCCCGAAGGCTCGCTCTGGACCTCCGTCATCGCCGCGACCGGCCAGCCGCACGTCTGGGAGTGACGCCCGGCCCGCGCGTCCGCCCTCGTTCCGGAATCTCCGGATTTTCTAGATTGCTGGTTCCTTTCCGACCATGAACGAACTCGACCGCCGTCGCACCCTGGCCATCATCTCGCACCCCGACGCGGGCAAGACGACCCTCACCGAGAAGCTCCTGCTCTACGGCGGAGCCGTGCAGCTCGCCGGCTCCGTGACCGCGCGCAAGAACCAGCGCGCGACCACGTCCGACTGGATGGAACTCGAACGTCAGCGCGGCATCTCCGTTTCCTCGACCGTCCTCCAGTTCGACTACGCCGGCTGCGTCGTCAACCTCCTCGACACCCCCGGCCACCGCGACTTTTCCGAAGACACCTACCGCGTCCTCATGGCCGTTGATTCCGTCATCATGGTCATCGACGCCGCCAAGGGCATCGAGTCGCAGACCCTGAAACTCTTCGAGATCTGCCGGATGCGGGGCATCCCGATCTTCACCTTCGTCAACAAGCTCGACCGCCCGGCGAAGGACCCGCTCGAACTGCTCGACGAAATCGAGAACACCCTCCAGTTGCGGGTCCACGCGATGAACTGGCCACTGGGCGACGGCCCCGAATTCCGGGGCGTCTACGACCGGGCCGGCCGCCTCGCGCACTTCTTCGAGCGGACGGTCGGCGGCGCCTACCGCGCCCCCGAGAGCCTGCACTCCATCACCGACCCGGCCGTCGCATCGCGCATGAACCCGCTCGCCCACGCGGCGGTGGTGGAAGCCCTGGAGATGCTCGACGCCGCCGGCGAACCCTACGACGCCGACGCCGTCCGCACCGGCGACATGACCCCCGTCTACTTCGGCTCCGCCATCCACAACTTCGGCGTCCAGCTCCTGCTCGACGACTTCGTCGCGCACGCCCCGCCGCCCTCCCCGCGCCGCACCGTCGGCGGCGACCTCCTCCCGCCGGAGCACCCCGCCTTCAGCGGCTTCATCTTCAAGATCCAGTCCAACATGGACCCGAACCACCGCGACCAGATCGCCTTCCTGCGCGTCTGCACCGGCGTGTTCCGGCGCGACATGAAGGTCCTGCATACGCGCACCGGCAAGACCGTCCGCATGTCCAACTCCCGCAAGTTCTTCGCGCGCGACCGCGAGACGGTGGACGAAGCCTGGCCCGGCGACGTCATCGGCATCGTCGGCCACCCCGAATTCCGCATCGGCGACACCCTGGCGGAGGAAGCCGGAATCGAATACGAGCCCATGCCGCAGTTCGCGCCCGAATGCTTCGCCTGGCTGGAACACACCACGCCCGCCCAGTACAAACGCTTCCGCGAAGGCCTCGACCAGCTCCTCCAGGAAGGCGCGGTGCAGGCGTTCAGCCAACCCGGCTCCGCCCGCCGCGTCCCGCTCCTCGGCGCGGTCGGCCCCTTGCAGTTCGAGGTGCTCCAGTACCGCATCCAGACCGAGTACGGCGCCGAAAGCCGTCTCGTCCCGGCCCCCTGGCGCGTCATCCGCTGGATCGATCCCGCCGGCGCGCCCGTCGCCCCCGACGACCTCCCCTCCTCCTCCGCGCTGGCGCTCGACGCCCTGAACCGCCCCGTCGTCCTCTTCACCGCCGACTGGGAACTCTCCTACTACCTCGAAAAGCACCCCAAATCCCTCCTCCGCCGCCTCCCCTCCGACCTCGCCCAGTCCCCGGTCTGACCGCCCTCTCCGCTTCCGGCAAAGCACCGGGATGGAAACAAGATATTCCGTGCCGTCGCGCGTCCGCGACGGCGGGCCGCCGCGTCAGGCGGGGGGGATGTCGTAGCCGGCTTCGAGGGCGAGGGCACGGTCGGTGGCGTAGGAGGCGCCGGGGGTGGTGAGGAGGGTGCCGACGATGCCGGCGTCGATGCCGCAGTGGATGGCGAGGCGGGCAGTGGCGTCGTCGAGGAGGGTGCGTCCGCCGGCGAAGCGCAGCGGGGTGCGCGGGTTGGCCAGGCGCAGGATGCAGACGGCGTCGAGGATGTGGTCCGCGGCCGGCGGCGGCAGGGTCCCCAGCGGGGTGCCCGGGATGGGGTGCAGGATGTTGACGGGGATGGAATCGGGGGCGACGGCGGCCAGCGCGTAGGCGAATTCGACGAGCTGTGCGTCGGTCTCGCCCATCCCGACGATGCCCCCGCAACAGATTTCCAGGCCCACGCGGCGGGCGGCGCGCAGGGTGGCGAGCTTCTGCTCCTGGGTATGGGTGGTGCAGAGGGAGGGGAAGAGGCTGGGCGCGGTTTCGAGGTTGCAGTGGACGCGCTGGAGTCCGGCGTCGCGCAGGCGGCGGAGGTCGCTCTCGGTAAGGAGGCCGACGGAGGCGCAGAGGTGCAGTCCGGTGCCGCGGCGCAGGGCGCTCAGGGCGTCGCACAGGGCGTCGATGCCGCCGGGCCCGGGGGCGCGGCCGGAGGTGACGATGCCGATGCGCACGGCGCCGGCGGCTTCGGCTTCGCGGGCGGCGCGGAGGCATGCGTCGGCGCCGATCCAGCCGTGGCAGGGGGCGTCGGTGGGCCAGCGGGCGCTTTGGGCGCACCAGCGGCAGTCTTCGGAGCAGTGTCCGGAGCGGGCGTTGACGATGCCGCAGAAGTCGAACCGCCGGGGGGCGTAGGCGGCGGTGACGCGGTGGGCGGCGTCGCGGAGGTCTGCGCGCGGGGCGTGTTGGAGAAGGTGGAGGGCTTCGGGTTCGGTGAGGCGTCCGCCGGAGAGGAGGCGGGCGGCGGCATCCGCGGGGGTGATGGGGGTGGTGGGTTGGGTCATGGGCGGAAGGGGCCGCCGTAGACGCGGTGGGCGTTGGCGGTGGTGGCGGCGGCGAGGGTGTCCGGGGGGATGCCGGTGCACTCGGCGAGGACTTCGCCGGTGCGGGCGGTGTACATGGGTTCGCAGGTCTTGCCGCGGAAAGGTTTGGGCGCGAGGTAGGGGCTGTCGGTCTCGACGAGAAGGCGGTCGAGGGGGATTCGCGACGCGACGTCGCGCAGCGGCCCGGCGTTGTTGAAGCTCAGGATGCCGCTGAAGCTGATGTAGAAGCCCAGGTCGAGCAACTCTTCCGCCATCTCCGGCCCGCGGGTGTAGCAGTGGAGGATGCCGGGCGGCGGAAGAGTTTTCCAATGATTGGAAAATTTTTTTCCAATGGTTGGAAAATTTTCGCGATTTTTTCCAATGATTGGAAAATTTTTTTCCAATGGTTGGAAAATTCCGGGATTTTTTTCCAATGATTGGAAACTTTTTTTCCAATGGTTGGAAAAATCGCGGAGGGCGGCGAGGGTGTCGGAATCGGCGTCGCGGGAGTGGACGCAGACGGGCAGGCGCAGGTCGAGGGCCAGCGCCAGCATTTTTTCGAAGAGCGCGCGCTGGGCGGCGGCGCCGTCGGGGTTGTAATAGTAGTCGAGGCCGATTTCGCCGATGGCGCGGACGGCGGGGGACTGGGCGAGGTCGCGGAGTTCGGCGAGGTCGGGGGACGCGGCGGCGAGGTCGCGGTCGTAGCCGACGGCCGCGACGAGGGTTTCGGGGCGGTCGGTGGCGAGGCGTACGGCCAGGCGGTTGGCGTCGGGGGAGCCGCCCATCGCGCAGACGCGGGTGACGCCGGCGGCGGCGGCGCGGGAGAGTACGGCGTCGAGGGTGCCGGCCGCCGCGAAGTCGTCGAGGTGGGCGTGGGTGTCGTACCAGAGAGGCATCAGTCGAAGTCCAGTCCGAGGTCCGCCGCGCGCACGGAGTGGGTCAGGGCGCCGACGGATATGGCGGTGACGCCGGTCTCGGCGGCGGCGCGCAGGGTCGCGGCCGTGATGCCGCCCGAGGCTTCGGTTTTGCAGCGTCCGGCGCAGAGGGAGACGGCTTCGCGGAGGAGCGGCGGGGGCATGTTGTCGAGGAGCACCCAGTCGGGGGAGCCGGGGAGGGCTTCGCGGAGCTGGTCGAGGGTGTCCACTTCGATCTCGATCTTCAGGCCGGGGCGGGCGGCGCGGGCGGCGCGCACGGCGTCGGCCAGGGTGCCCTTGTGGTTCGCGCGCCAGAAGGCGAGGTGGTTGTCCTTGATGAGGATCGCGTCGTGCAGGCCGATGCGGTGGTTGGTGCCGCCGCCGCACGCCACGGCGTATTTGTCGAGGCGGCGGAAGCCGGGCGCCGTCTTGCGCGTGTCGAGGAGCTGCGTGGGGAGGCCGTCGAGGAGGCGTGCGAGGGCGGCGGTCGCGGTCGCGATGCCGCACATGCGCTGGAGGAGGTTCAACGCCGTGCGCTCGGCGGTGAGGAGGGCCCGCGCCGGGCCTTCGACGCGCAGGACCGCGGTGCCGGCGGGTACCGCATCGCCGTCGCGGGCGAGGGGGGTGCAGGCGGTGCGCGGGTCTACGGCGCGGAAGGCGGCGGCGGCGACGGAAAGGCCGGACAGGGTCATGGGTTCGCGCGCGGCGATGACGGCCGACGCGGGCAGGGCCGGATCGACCAGGGCTTCGGTGGTGGCGTCGCCGGGACCGACGTCCTCGTCGAGGGCGCGGCGGATGAGGTCGGCGACGTCGGGGGCCGTCGCGGGGTCGGGGGGGAGGGGGCGGTTGTCGTGCGGGTTCATGCCCCCCTTTCTACACCAACCCCACCCCGCTTGCAACGCGGGAAACCCTCCTCCGCCCCCCTCTCCCGCCCCGTCGCCATCCATTTTGATAACACGGTAAACCATTATATTTTCCACCTGTTTCCACCCATCCTCCCCCCCATGAACATTTCCGCCGCGCGGACCGGTCGAACCGCTGCCGCGGCCACGGCTTGACGGGGGAGCGGGGGGGCCGTAGAGTCGGCGGCATGATTGCGGTTCCTGTCTTCGTTTTCCTTTCCGTGCTGCTCGTGTGCGGGAAAATCCTGCGCGTGCGGATCCCCCTCCTCCAGCGGCTGTACCTGCCGAGTTCGGTCATCGGCGGCCTGCTCGGCCTCGCGCTGATGACGGCGTTCCCGGGGCTCGTGCCGGAGGAATGGGGGGCGGCGGTGCGGTCGTGCCCGGGGTTCCTGATCAACATCATCTTCGCGGCGCTGTTCCTCGGGGTGGCGGCGCCGTCGCTGGGGCCGTCGCTGCGGCTGGCATTTCCGCAGCTGTGCTTCGGGCAGCTACTGGCGTGGGGGCAGTACGTGCTGGGGCTGGGGCTGGCGGGGTTCCTGCTGGCGCCGCTGTTCGGGGTGCCGCCGGCGTTCGGGAACCTGCTGGAAATCGGCTTCCAGGGCGGGCACGGTACGGTCGGCGGCATGGCGGAGAGTTTCCGGGCGTGCGGCTGGCCGGACGGCATCGACCTGGGGGTGACGGTGGCGACCGTGGGGATGATCGTGGGCGTGGTGCTGGGGATGGCGCTCGTCAACTGGGCGCACCGGCGCGGCTACGTGCAGGAAGTCCGCTCGTTCGGGGATCGCCCCCTTTTCGAGCGGCGCGGCATCCATCCGCCCGACGCGCGCCCGGCG
>CACXEY010000301.1 GCA_902766695.1 uncultured bacterium | reverse complement strand
TCGGGTGTCCACTTTTTGACAAACGGGCTCCCCTCCCTTCCCTCGCCCGTTTTCAAAGAGTGTCCTCTGTTATGACAAACCGCGCTCGCCAACATCTCCAGAAAAAAAGATTGCACTTCCGGCGGAATCTGGCATGATGACAGGAAATGCGGGCGATTAGCTCAGTTGGTTAGAGCGCTTGCTTGACATGCAAGAGGTCACAGATTCGAGTTCTGTATCGCCCACCACCTTTTACCCCCGATTTTCGGGGGTTTTCTTTTGTTCTGGTTCCTGCCATTTTCGGGCGTCCGACTGTTTTCCACCCATTCCCGGACCGCAAAACGAGGACAAAACCGTGGGTCAGGATGACTCCCCACTTGGTTGGAGGGCAACACGAGATGCCTTGGTTTCTTGCAGTGAAGTCGGACTTGCATGGAGGGATGCCGGGGAGTATGGTGGGGGCATGAAACTGAACGAAAGAACACGATGTACCCAAAAACCCGGAACGATGCCGGAGGGTGCGAGACGGGCGGCGGAAGCCGTGCGGCGGGTGGAGATCCCTTTCATGGCAAGTGCGGTGATGGCGGGATTCCCCTCACCGGCGGAGCAGTACGTGGAACGTCCGCTGGACCTCAACGAGCTGCTGGTGGCGCGGCCGGCGGCGACGTACTTCGTCAGGGCCGAAGGGGACTCGATGGAGGGCGTGGGCATCCGGTCGGGCGACATGCTGGTGGTGGACCGGTCGCTGTCCCCCTGGGACAGGGCGGTGGTCATTGCGTGCGTGGACGGGGAGTTCACGGTCAAGACGTTCCGCAAGGGCCGGGGCGGGGTGAGGCTGGAAGCCGCAAACCCGGCGTACAAGCCAATCCGGTTCAAGGATGAGATGGAACTGCGGGTGTTCGGCGTGGTCACGGCGGTCATCCACCGGTTCCATGGCGAGGGGGAACAGGCCACTGCATGATCGCGTTGGTCGATGCCAACAATTTCTATGTCTCCTGCGAACGGGTCTTCGACCCGAAGCTGGAAGCGCAAGCGGTTGCGGTCCTGAGCAACAACGACGGGTGCGTGATTTCGCGGTCGCCGGAATGCAAGGCCCTGAAGATCGGGATGGGGACGCCCTACTTCAAGCTGAAGCGGTCGGGAATCGTGTTCCGCTCCTCGAACTACGAATTGTACGGGGACATGTCGGCCAGGATAGTGGCGACGCTGGGGACCTTCACGCCGGACGTCGAGCAGTACTCCATCGACGAAGCCTTCCTGCATTTCAACGGAACGGCTCCGGCGGACCGGGTTGGCGGCTGGGAAGCCCTGGGGCGAATCATCCATGGGAGGGTGAAGCGGTGGACGGGGATACCGTGCGGCGTGGGGTTCGCCGCGACGCGGACGCTCGCCAAGATTGCCAACCACATCGGGAAGAAACGGCCGGGAGGCGTCTTTGTGATGCCGGACGATGCAAGCGGGGTGCTGGAAGGCCTTCCGGTCGGGGAAGTGTGGGGCGTGGGCAGGCGGCTGGCCGAGAGGTTGCAGCGCACCGGGATCCGGGATGCGCTGGCTCTGGCCAAGTGCGGCCGGGAGTTCTTCAAGCGCTGGAAGTTCGCCGTGACGCTGGAACGGACGGCCATGGAGCTGCGCGGGATCCCGGCCACGGAAGCCGATCCGCTGGAACGGGAGGACATGCAGTCGGTGGGGGTGTCGAGGATGTTCGGGACGCCTGTCGAGGATGCCCAGGGGCTGGAAGAGGCCGTGTCGGGACATGCCGCGTCGGCGGCGGCCAAGCTGCGGAAGGCGGGGATGGTGGCCTCCGTGGCCAACGTGTATGTCCAGGAATGCGCGCCGCCCGGCACGGGCGGCTGGAACGACCGGAACTGGTGGACCCCGTTCTTGACGGTGACGGTCCCTTTCGCGGCCCCCACGTCGGCAACGCCGGACATCCTGTCCGCGGTGCGTCCCGCGGTCGGCCGGCTCTTCGTCTCGGGAAAGCGCTACCGCCGCGCCGGGGTCCTGCTGTGCGGGCTGGAACGGGCCGGGCTGGCCCTGGATTTGTTCCGCGGCGATCCGGCCAAACGCCCCGCGGCCAAGCTCTCGGCCGTGGCCGATGCCATCAACGCCCGGTTCGGCCGGGGAACGGTGTTTTTTGCCGCCGAAGGCACGGAACGGAAGTGGAAGATGAAGCGGGAGATGCTGTCGGGATGCCCGACCACGCGCTGGGCCGACGTGCTGGTCGCGAAGGCGTAGGCAATCCCGCACTGGTCTTCTCCTCCATCCAACCTCCGAACTTTGGTCTTGATGCAAAGGGGGAGGCTGAAAGAAGATGAACTGGACTCGGAACGGGCGTCGGATTTCCCGTTCGGGACAAAGGGAAAGGTCACGCATGAAAAACACGGCATGGCATTCGGTAGCGGCGGCGGTTTGCACGGCTTGGACCTTGGCGCTTGCACCGGCGCTGGCCGGAATGGAAAAGGCGGACGGCCTGATGTGGTCGTATGCCCAGGACGGCGACTCCGCCACGCTCGCCGGACTGGGCTTGGCCCTGCCGCGGGAAGTCGGGGGACAGCCCGTGACCCGCATCGGCGACCGCGCCTTTTTCAACTGCGATTGGTTGAAGGAGATCGCCATTCCCGACGGCGTGACGGCCATCGGCGCCGAAGCCTTCGCCGGATGCAGCGGACTGGAAGAACTGACCCTCCCGGACAGTGTGGAATCCATCGGCGCGGATGCGCTGGCGGGATGCAGCGGCCTTCGTACCCTCCACGTCCCGGCGGGATGGACCCCGGACAAATGGGCCGATGCCGGAGTGCCGGAAGGATGCACCGTCGTGGTGGGCGACGGCGAAGAAGGTGGCGAAGGGGGCGGCGACGGCCCCCCGGACGATCCCCGCTGGACCTACACCCTTTCCGGTGGCATGGCCATCATCACCTCGGCCCGGGTCGAAGGCGATGTCGTCATTCCCTCCGTCCTGGGCGGCTGCCCCGTCGGCGCAATAGAGACCGAAGCCTTCTCTTCGTGCGGCGCCATGACCTCCGTGGTGATCCCCGACAGCGTGTCGAACCTCTGGATGTGGACGTTCGCGGGCGCCACCGGATTGGTTTCCGCCACGCTGCCCGCCACCCTCGCCGGGCTGGAACCGCAGGCCTTCCACGGGTGCGATGCCCTTGCGTCGTTCTCCATATCTCCCGATGCCGCGAATTACGCGGTCCGGGACGGTGTCCTCTTTTCCAAGGACATGAAAACCCTCTGCTGCTTCCCTCCGGGGAAGGCCGGTGCCTATGCCATCCCCGAAGGCACCGAAACCGTTGCGGATTTCGCCTTCGGGGCGGCGAACAGTTCCGTCACCTCCCTGACCCTTCCTCCCACCGTGACCTACCTCGGCAATTTCTCCCTGTGCCTCGGCCGCGTCGCCACCCTGACGGTTCCGGAAAGCGTCACGGCCATCGGGGCCGGAGTCTTCGGGTGGTGCAACGGACTCAAAACGCTGTACCTCCCCTCGTCGTGGCAAGCGACGACCATGCTGGACGACTCCGGCGGCGTGGCACCGGGTTGCACGGTCATCTACTACCCCACGGCCGCGGAACGGCGCTACGCCGACTGGCTGGAGACCCTCGGCCAAACCGCCGACTCCCTGCCGATGGACGGCGACGCCGACTTCGACGGCGCCTCCAACTGGGAGGAGTGCGTGGCCGGTACGGACCCCTTCGACCCGGCCGACTGCTTCGAGGCGCGAATCCTCACCCGCGGCGGGATGCTGGTCGTGGAACCTTCGACGGCTGAATCCGGCCGCGTGTACCGCGTACACGGAACCACCAACCTGCTTGGCACCGCCGAAACGCCCCCCGTCTGGAAAGATGTCACCGGCGAGCCGGAGCTCTCCTCCGGGGACTGGCGCTACTTCCGCATGGGCGTGGACTTCGCCGATTCCCCTGCCTCCGACTGACCACGAGCCTGTTGTTCATCGTACTCTACCTTCACGATGTCCCCGCCGCCGTCCTCCAAGGGCACACGGTCGGCCGGGAAGAGTTTGAGCTGGAGGGCGCGTCCCTTCTCGTCGAATGCATCGATGGCCCGCGGCCATTCCGCCCGCCGCGAATCGTTCAGCTCGCCGAGGTACAGCGCCTGCCGCTGGAACACGCGCCGGCCGGCGCGCACGCATTCGACCAGCGTCCCGTAGCGGTGGAGCTTTCCGTCCTTGTGTCGTTTGATGGCCCGCAGAAACATGGGGGCATTGTCACACGTCCCTGCGGCGAGGCAAGAAGGTAGGTCTTCACTACACGCCGTTTTGTCGGTTTTCGGGAGGCCGGATATGCGAATTACATAGAAAACTCCACTGCTGCCCCCTGAAAAATCTGGAAATGGACTCGAATATGGAAACTCGGTCCAACGTCTTTACCCGCTCTAAAAGGTTGGAATCGGAGCCAGCGGTTGCTCAGTCGGCCTGGAGACGGTAGAAGGTGGCGGGGTCGGTGGGGGAGACGGGGAGGAGGTTGTCGGGGGGATCGGCGGGGAGGTGGATGAAGGCGGGGGTGAAGGAGTCGATGCCGTCCAGGAGGTTGGTGGAGGTGGAGATGGTGTAGGTCAGGCCCGTGGCGGAGGGCCAGAAGAGCCAGGTTTCGCCTTCGGTGTCGCCGGGAATGGCTTGGAGACGGAAGTAGGAACTGCCGTCGTTGGGGTCGGTGCCGAGGCGGTATTCGGAGAGGTTGTCGAAGCCGTCGGCGTCGGGGTCGAGGTTGGGGTTGCAGGAGGTGGCGCCGCCGAAGTGGGCGATGGCCCACCAGTCGGGGATGCCGTCGGAGTCGGTGTCGAGGCGGCGGATGGCGTTGGTGAAGGTGACGGCGGCGGTGCCGTAGGTGTTGGTGGCGACGAAGGTGAAGATGTTGGTTGCGGGGTTGGAGGTGGGGCCGATGACGAGGAAGCCTTCTTCTTCGTCGAAGGCGTAGGTGGCTTCGATGGCGTCGGAATGGGCGGGGTCGAGGACGAGCGCGGGGATGGGGTCGCCGGAGAGGTATTGGTAGAGTTTGACGGTGGCGTCGGTGTCGAGATCGACGAGAACATCGGGGATGGCTTGCCAGACGGGGACGTTGCCGACGTCGATGACCACGTCCTGTTCGATGGTCCCGGCGGCGTTTTCGGCGCGGAAGGTGAAGGTGTAGGTGCCGACGCCGATGCCATCGTCGGGGGAGGCTTCGAAGATGAAGCCGTCTTCGGCGACGATGTAGGTGTGTTCGTCGACCTCGTCGCCGGTGCGGGAGTCGAAGGTGCGGGCGAGGGTGATGGCCGGGGACGGGAAGCCGGTGACCTGGCTCTTGAGGTCGATGGTGATTTCGCCGCCGACGCCGGTGGTGTAGGCGGTTTCGCCGGTCCAGGAGGGGGCGGTCTGGGCGGCGTCGAACCAGTCGAGGATTTTCTTCATGAGGGCGGTGCGGCGGGCGGCGTCGGGGATGGTCTCGAAGGGGTAGCCCATGACGACGGTGCGGCAGACGGAGTTGGAGCAGGCGATGATGGCGCCGTTGGTGCCGGAGGTTCCGCCATAGGTGGCGGCGACGAAGGCTTCGCCGACGGGCGCGAGGGTGTCGGGGTATTCGGCGGCGTAGATGTCGGGGAGGAGTCCGGAGCGGTTGAAGTCGCCGCGGGTGCTCGCGAGGAAGGTGCCGGACTTGCCGCTGACAGTGCCGCTGCCGCCGTCGTCGTTGACCCAGGTGCAGTGGAGCCAGTTGGTCATGAAGGCTTTGTCGGCGGCGGAGCCTTTGTTCCAGAGGTCCCAGCCGATTTCGGCGCCGCTGGCGAGGAGGGCGCCGCCGTTGGCGAGGAAGGCGGCGAGGAGCTGCTGTTCGTCGTAGGTGAAGGTTTCGTCGGCGGTGGATTCTTCGCCGAGGCACCAGACGACCTTGGGGTAGCGGGCGAGGTCGGAGGAGGTGACGCGCGCGGCGTCCATGTAGTCGAAGGAGCGTCCGGCGGCGGCGATGGCGTTGCCGTGTTCCTTGACGTAGTCGAAGGAGTTGATCATGCGCGGGCGGACGAGGGTGACGTCGCCCTTGAGGTTGTTGGCGAAGTAGCGGGTCGGGGACTGGGCGCCGTCGTTGCGCTTGAAGCCGTCGACGACGAGGACGTCGGCGGTGGAGCCGCTCTGGGAGAGTCCGGCGCCGGCGACGGGGGAGGAGAGGGATTCGCCGCCGAGGTTGGTGGCGCAGACGCGGAAGTAGTATGGGTTGCCGGCGGGGAGGTCGGTGAATTTGTGGGCGTATTCGTCGGCGGGGGAGGTGATGGCGACGGGGTTGCCGAAGGCGTAGCCGTTGGTGGAGACGTAGATGACGAAGCCGGTGTGGGGGTCGGACATGCGGTTGGTGCCGTGGGGCATCTGCCAGGAGACGGTGACGCAGTTGAGGCCGGAGTTGGTGGCGGCGACGGCGATGGGGGCGTCGGGCGAGCAGATTTCGCGGACGGTGAGGGTGGAGTCGGTGGCGTAGCGGGTGACGAGGTGGCGCAGGATGCCGCGCAGGGCGGAGCGGGCGAGCCATTCGCGGCCGGTGGGGGACTTCATGATGGCGGCGTCGAGTTCCTTGTCGTGGAAGGCGACTTCGGCGATGGTGTTGTCCATCTTGGTCCAGATGGAGCCGCCGTAGATTTCGCCGTAGTGGGAGCCGAGGGTGCGCGCGCAGTCCTGCTGCCAGGCGGTGGCGACGAGGCCGTGGGCGTGGGCGGCGGTCATGTTGGTGACGATGGAGTTGGCGATGCAGCGGGCGAGGTTGGTCTGTCCGGCGAGGTAGCTGCCGGTGACGCGGGTGTCGTAGAGGCCCATGCAGCCGCGCTGGGAACCGGAGGCGTTGGAGTGGAAGGAGAGGTACAGGCGGCGCCAGCGCGGCCAGTCGTTGGTGCGGCACATGGCGTAGGCCATGCGGTTGGGGGCGGAGACGTTGTCGTCCTGGTCGTGGCTGGCGGTGGAGTTGTAGATGCTGTCGGGAAGGCCCTGGGAGTCGAGGACCATGCGCTGGGTCCAGTAGCGGGCGCCTTCGAGTTCGCGCTCGTAGCCGGATTTGCCGGCGGTGCCGCGCGAGATGTCGCCCATGCCGTTGCCGAAGCGCACGGCGTCGGCGATGACGGTGCCGTCGTCGAAGCCGGGGGCGAAGTTGGAGATGTTGACGCAGCCGTTGGTGCCGGCGTCGAACCAGTAGTTGCCGAGCCAGACCCATCCGTTGCCGACCTGGCGGTGGTCGACGCGGACGTCGGTGACGCCGCCGGCGTGGTGGACGCGGTAGAGCTGCGGGACGCGGTCGGAGCCGGGACGCGCCCAGACGTAGACGGGGTATTCGCCGGCGGCCGGGAGGGACGGGCGGAAGGAGGCCCAGGCGGTGGTGGCGGTGGCGCAGGTGTTGGCCCAGCGGTAGCCGACTTCGCCGGCCTTGCCGTGGTAGTAGTCGGTCTGGCCGGTGTTGCCCCAGTTGCCGCCGTAGGTGACGCGCGAGACGAGCGAGGCGGCGGTGTCGACGTTGTCGATCACGACTTCGTTCGTCTGCCAGCCGAGCGGGCGCATCGGGACGATGGTCGCGCCCGCCTTCCACGCCTGGAGGGCGAAGTAGTTGAGCTGGTCGATCGTCCCCATGTCCTCGACCATGCCGTAGGTGATGCCGCGTCCGGCCGCCCAGGCGTTGGTCTGGCCGTTGGCGGTGAAGCCGTGCCCCGCGGCGACGTAGAGGACGATGCCGGAAAGCGCCCCGTGCGGCTGCTCGGCGGTGGAGGTGCCGAAGGGGGACCAAGAGTCGGCGTCGGGTTCCTCGGGGGCCGTGGAGGTGCCGTCGATGGTCAGGCGGCGCCACTGGATGGAGCCCGCCGTGCCGGAGTTGCTGGCGCAGAAGATGACGCCGTGCTCGCCGCCGTCGAGCGCGGGGGAGAAGGTGAAGGTGTTGGTGTAGGTCTGCTTCAGGGGCGTGGCGCAGACGCCGACGGGGGAGAAGCTGGCGCCGCCGTTGGTGGAGGCGTAGAGGGTGGCCTGGCGGGTGTCCGCGGCGGAGGCGGGGCGGAAGAGGGTGGTCACCTGCGTGACGACGCCGGCGAAGGCCGGGGTGGTGGCCCAGGAATTGGTGGGTTTGAAGAGGTAGACGTAGCCGGTGTCTCCGCTCGTCTCGTCCGTGGGCCGGACGTAGCAATTGCCGAGGTTCCACGCGTGGTTGTTGACGTTGGTTTCGCCGCTGTAGAGGGCGTCGTTGCATTCGGTCCATCCTTCGGGGACGGTGAAGTCCCACGTGGTCGAAACGGGCGTGATTTCGGTGGAGGGTTCGTCGCCGCCGGTCTCCTCGGTGGTGGTGGCGATGGTCTCGACCCAGACGGAGCGGGTGTTCTCGGTGAGGGCCTGGACGCGGATCCAATATGGGGTTTCGGGGGAGAGGCCTTCGATGGTGTCGGAGGGCGAGGTGACGGTCTTGGGATAGCCTTCGGGGCGGTTGGCGGCGCAGTAGCGGCCGGTGGTGCCGGAGAAGGAGAGTCGGATGTTCTTGAGGCCCGCGCCGCGCAGGGAGCCGGAGGTGGAGTCGGCGTGGCGTTCGGCGTAGGGGGCGACAATCTTCACGGCGAGGGTTTCGCCGTCGAGATAGGGGAGGTCGTAGGACTGTGCGGACCAGTCTTCGTCGTCGGTGGAGGCGGCGCGGCACTCGCCGAGGAAGTTCCAGGGGCCTTGGTCGAGGCGGTAATAGACGCGGAGGACGGAGCAGGTGATGCCGACGGTGGATTTGGCGGCGTTCCAGGGGCAGTTGGAGAAGGAGAGGTTCGCGCTGGTCGCCCCGTAGAGCGGGAAGTCCCACGATTGGAGCGCCTGTCCGGGATGGCCGGCCAGGTAGTGGCCCGCATATTTGGCCGTGGAGCAGTAACCGGGGCCTGCGCCGAGGTTGCTGGAGGTCGTGACGGTGCGGACAGTCCCCGTGTAGCACCAGGACTGGCCGGAGAGGAACTGGTTGGTGCCGAGCGAGGCCGACGGACAGGTGGCCGTCCAGTTGGTGTAGGGGCCGCTGGCGACGTCCACCTGGTAGGCGGCGGCGCCGGGGGCCGCGGTCCAGGAGAGGGCGATGTTCGTGGCGGCGGGCTCGGCGGCCAGGCCGGAGGGAACCATGCCGGGGGTGACCGTCACGATGTCGGACCAGTTCGTGGACGAGGCGTTGCGGACGCGCAGGCTGACGGGCGAGGAGAGACCGGTGAGGTTGGTCGCGCAGGTGTCGGCGAGGGTCACGCCGGAGGCGGCGACCCAGTTGGTGGTCGTGCCGGTGACGACAAGTTCGTGGAGGAGGACGGTGGTGCCGCTGCCGTTCGTGGTGACGTTTTCACAACGGAAAACCGTGCCGTTGGGATTGGAGATGGTGCGGGCGGTGGCGTAGGAAAGGATATTGGAGTAATCGTTGCAGGGGTACGTGCCGACGGCGCTGAAGTCGGTGGTCCCGGCGGGCGCGGCCCATACGCGGAGCTGGCGCCCCGGGAGACTTCCCGCACCCGCGGATTTGACGCGGAGGGCGACCTGGGTGATGGTGCCGGAAACGGGCGGAGTCTGGACGTAGGAGTTGGAATATGTGAGGTAGAGGTAGCCGGGGTCGTCGGAAATCGTGAGGCCGGGACGGACTTCCATGCCGCGGAGGGTCCACTGGGCGCCGTTGACAGTGACGGTGTTTGTCGCGTAGCGGGAGACGCTGTTGGTGGCCCAGCCCTCCGCCGTGGAAAACGTGTTCGAGAAGACGAGCGGGACGTCCTCCCACCATCCGTCCGTGAGCCCTTCGGGCGTGGGGGCGGACTGGACGACGTAGCCGGCGGGATCCACGACGGCGGGGGTCCAGGAGAAGAGCGCGGAGGCGGTGTCGATGCCCGTGGCGCGGGCCTCGGGGGCGCTGGCGCCGGAGCCGCCGCCGGAGCCGCCGCCGGAGTAGGTGTCGAACTTCTCGCCGAGGAGTTCCCACAGCTCCTCCGCTTCCGGCGCGTGGGTCAAGCACCAGATGCCGACGCCGCCGAGGCCCTTGGACTTCGCGTAGTCGTACTTGAGTCCGAGCGATTCCGTGTCGTCGTAGAAGCACTGGTAGGCATTCGTGCCGGACGTGTACGTGTAGTACGGGACGGACCCGTTCGAGTCCCATTTGCGCCCGTGGTTTTCGGCGGCGGCGACCGCGTTGGGATAGGTGACGGCGGCCGAATAGGACGAGCCGCAGGATTTCGAGCCGATGCTGGTGGTGGCGGACTTCCAGCGGCGGCCGTAATAGGGCACCGCGAGCATGAGGTGGGCTGCGTTGGTCATCTTGTTGAGATAGTAGCGGGTCGAATAGTCCACGCTGCACCAGGAGGAAGCCCCCTGCCACTGCGCCGACGAATAGAGCGGCGCGACGGGCCCGGGCGTGGCGGAACCGGCATAATAATAGTCGTAGCCCATGATGATCGAGTAATCCACTCCGATCTTCTCG
>CACXEY010000300.1 GCA_902766695.1 uncultured bacterium | reverse complement strand
GAGCAAAATCTTAGGAAACTCATGGATTTTACCCTCGAATATGGAAAGTCGGGCTAATCCCACCTTTTCCCACTTCTCAGCTCCAATGCGGGGGAAAAGGGGCGAGTCATGTCGAAGGAACGGGAATGCGGAATCCGGAGGTGCCCCTCCGGCGTCGGACGAACGGGGAAAACGATGCGGCCGGGGCCGCGGCAAGTACCGCGGCTCCGGCCGTGGGTGGCGTTCTCGGGTCAGGCGCCGGTGAAGTCGGGCATGGGGGGGGCGGGGAGGGTGAAGGCGGAGGAGACGAGGAGGCCGAGGTCGTCGGTGCGGGAAAGGGCGTCGGCGGGAAGGGTCGAGACGGCGAGGTCTTCGGGGGTCGGACGGGCCTGCGTGATGGTCAGGTCGGACGCTACGGCAGGGGCGGACGGCGCCGCGGGGGCCGCCTGGGGCGCGGTCGGGGCGATGGGGGCGGCGGCGGGTTTGGCGATGTTGTTGAAGTCGATGTTCATTGGTTTTCTCCGTGTTCGCCGTGTCTACACGCAGGTCAGGGAATGGTTACACCCATTTCGGAAAGAATTTGGCGGAGTTTGGTCTTGGCCCGGAAGATGCGGACCTTGACGAGGTTTTCGGTGGCGCCCGTCTGGGTCGCGATCTCGCGGATGGACAGGCCCGCGACCTGGAAGAGGGTGTAGGTGTCGCGGAGGTTGGACGGGAGCTTGGAGAAGGCTTCGGTGAGCCGGGTGCGGAGGTCGGCCAGGCGTTCTTCGGTCTCGGACGGGAGTTCGTCGGGAGGGGCGGTGGTGCCGGTGTCGCCGTCGCGGATCTCGTCGACGAAGGTCAGGCGGGCGTCGTCGCGCCAGTGGTTCTTGCGGAGGTTGCGCGCGATGGTGAAGGCCAGGCCGCTCACGGCGGAGGTGTCCTCGGCAAGGTCGTCGCGCATGCGCCAGATGCGCAGGAAGGTCTCCTGCACCAGGTCGGCGGCTTCGGCATGGGGGGAGCCGGTCGCGACGAGCCAGTTGAGGAGCTTGGGGGCGATGGCGGTGTAGTGGGTTTCGATGGAGGTGCTCATGGGAGGGCCTTTGGTTGCTCGCGCGGAGACGCGGAAGAGCGGAGGGAGGAAGGAGGAGAGGAATGCTCACGCGGAGGCGCGGAGGCGCGGAGGGGGGGAGGGGGAAGGGAGGAGGGATGCTTGCGGGGAGAGGCGGAGGCGCGGAGGGAGGAAGGGGGGGGGCCTTGGTAGTGGTTGACGATGCGGATGATGCCGTCTTTGAGGAGATTCATGCCGAAGTTGACGAGAAGGCCGACTTGCAGGTCCATGAGAACCAGGTAGGTTTTGACTTGCTTGGCATAGACGGGATGCATCTGGTCGGTGGATTTGAGTTCGACGACGACTTTGCCGTCGACAAGAAGGTCCAGCCGGAAGGCGTTTTCAATGGGGGTGCCTTCGTATTCGAAGGAAACGGGTTTCTGGCGTTCGACGGTGTGGCCGCGGCGGACGAGTTCGATGGCCAGGAGCTGCTCGTAGACGGATTCCAGCAGGCCGGGACCGAATTGCCTGTGCAACTTCAGCGCGGCATCCAGCACGTCCTGGGTCGTGGCGTTTTCGTCCATCTCGTTGTTTGGAGCAATCCTGTGCATCGGCGGGTGTTTTAACGCTAGAGGGTGACGGAGTCGAGGTCGGATTGTTCTTTCTGGGCGTCCTGGAGGCGCTTGGCCCATTTGAGGATTTCGGCGACGGGTTCGAGGAGGTCTTCCGGGACGAGGTCTTCGATGCGGCCGGTGGCGTAGAGGGCGCGGGCCAGGGGGACGTCTTCGAGGATCGGGATGCCTTCGGCCAGGGCGGTCTCGCGGATGATCTTGGCGTAGTAGCCGGCCCCCATGGCGCAGATGCTCGGCAGGGGCGCTTCTTCGGCCTTGTACCGGATGCCGATGGCCAGGCGGGTCGGGTTGGTGACGACGACGGAGGCTTTCTTGGTCGAGAGGACGGGGTCTGGGCCGTTGAGGATTTCCTGGCGGAATTGGCGCTGCGCCTGCTTGATTTCCTGCGAGCCTTCCATTTCCTTGTATTCGCGTTTGACTTCGTCCTTGGTCATCATCATCTGCTTGGTGAAGTTCCGCCCCTGGAAGAGGCGGTCGACCACGGCGATGAGGATGTAGCCGAAGGCGGTGTAGATGGCAAGCCGTTTGAGCATGAGCTTGAGGGAGGGGAAGATGTCGTCGACGGTGCCGTAGCACATGGTCAGGAGCTCGGGGACGCTCGCCCAGATGATCTTGTAGAGGAGGTAGCCGAGGAAGGTGACCTTGAGGGTGTTCTTCAGGAATTCGAAGAGGTTCTTGGCGGAGAAGATCTTCTTGGCGCCTTCGACGGGGTTGAGTTTCTCGAGGTTGGGCTTGATGGGCTCGAGGGTGAAGAGGAAGCCGATCTGCGCGGCGTTGGCCACGATCGCCACCAGGGCCGCCACGGCCACGAAGATGAAGGAGTGCTTGAAGACGACCATCGCCGCCAGCGCCATCGCCTGCTTCGTCGCGTCGAAGGGGTTGCCGGCCAGGCGCTGGCCGATGTAGTCCATCAGCATGGAGATGTCGTCGGTCAGCGCGAGGCCCATCCAGGCCAGGACGGCGAAGAGGACGACGAGGACGGCCGTGGAGACGATGTCCTTGGAGGTGCAGACCTGGCCTTTCTCGCGGGCGTCCCGGAGTTTCTTCGGGGTCGGGAGTTCGGTCTTTTCGCCTGAGGAGGATTCAGCCATCGGAGGAGGATTTTAGCACAAAAGGACAAAAAGGGCTTGGAGGGGGGAGAGAGGGGGGAGAGAAAAGGATGGAGGGGAGGAGGGTCATTTGCGGCGGTAGAGGTGGCGGCACTGGAATTTTTCGGAGCCGAAGTTGACGAGGAGGCCGTGGTCCATGCGAAGGGCGTGGAGGTAGTTGATGGTTTGCGCGAGGTGTTCGGGGCGGAGGGCGGAGACGGATTTCAGTTCGACCAACAGGCCGTCTACGATCATGTCGGCGACGTATTCGCCGAGGAGAAAGCCGTCTTCGTCGTGGACGGTGACGGGGACTTGGGTGCGCACGGCGTGTCCGGCCTTCGAGAGGCGGTGGGCCAGGCCGTTTTCGTAGATTTTTTCGAGAAATCCGGTCCCGAGATAGGCATGGAGGTCGAAGGCGGTCTGGCGGACGGCATCGCAGAGGCGCCGGACTTCTTTTTCGGTCATGGCCGGTACGCTTTCCACCTTTTTGTCCTTTTGTGCCAAAATCAGGTACCTCCGAGGAGGGCGCGGGCGGGGTCGAGGATGGCGGTGTCGCGGGTGTACATGAGCATGTCCATGATGAAGGGGAGGTAGACGATCAGGAGGGCGACGCCGATGGCCGACTTGATCGGCATCGAGAGGAAGAAGACGTTCAGCTGCGGGGCGGTGCGGTTGACGAAGCCCAGGCCGATCGTCGCCAGGAACATGACGATGATCACCGGGGCCGCGATGATGACCGTGGTCCGGAGCATGCCGTCGAGGGTGCCGAGGACCTGGAGGGGGGCGTTGGGCGCGAAGTCCAGGGAGGGGACGCTGCCGGGGACGAAGACGGGCCAGACGGCGTAGCTCTTGTAGAGGGCCCCCAGGAAGAGGAAGACGGCGCCGCCGACGAAGAAGACGGTGGAGACGATCTGGGTGAAGAAGATGCCGGTGGTGGAGACCTGGGTGCCGGAGAGGGGGGAGTAGACTTCGCCCATGGTGGCGCCGCGCTGGTTGTCGATGAAGTTGCCGACGTTCTCCGCCACCCAGAAGGGAATCGCCCCGAAGAAGCCGATGAGGAAGCCGATCAGGGCTTCGCGGAACGCCGCAAGCGCGAAGAGCCAGAGGTCGGGTTCGCCGGGCGGGATGGTGGCGTGGATGGCGGGAAGGGCGAGCACGGCGAAGGCGAAGGTGGCGGCACGGCGGGCGACGCCGGGGATCATGGTGTCGGCCAGGCCGGGGCAGATGGCGAAGGCGGCACCGATGCGCGCCATCGCGAGGACGGCGGAGAGGATCCAGAGATGGAAGGAGGCGTAGGTCACGGGAGGGGAGAGGCGGGAGGAAAGCGGCGGGCTGACAGCCCGCCGTCAGGAAGGGGGGCGGTGGGGGAGGGGAGGGGGGAGGACATGGGTTACCTCAGGAGGGGAAAGTGGGCGAAGATGTCCTGGGTGTAGAGGAGGAGGGTGGAGCCCATCCAGGAGGCGCAGATGAGGAGGGTCAGGGAGATGGCGATGAGTTTGACGGCGAAGCCGAGGGTCTGTTCCTGGATCTGGGTCAGGGCCTGCAGGAGGGAGACGATCAGGCCGATGACGGTCGCGACGGCAATCGGGATCAGGGAGAGGCGCAGGACCAGGATGAGGCACATCTGCGCGTAATCGAGGATTTGGGCCTGGCTCACAGCAGGTACCCCCGGACAAGGCCCTGGATCAGCAGCGTCCAGCCGTCGACCATCACGAACAGGAGGAGCTTGAAGGGCAGGGAGATGGTCACGGGCGAGACCATCATCATGCCCATCGCGAGGAGGATGTTGGAGACGATGATGTCGATGGCGATGAAGGGAAGGTAGACGAGGAAGCCGATCTGGAAGGCTTTGGTGAGCTCGGACACGCAGAAGGCCGGGAGGAGGATGAAGAAGCTCTCGGGATCGACGATGGCGGGTTCGTCGTCACGGCCCCAGAGGTTTTCGGCGGTGTTGACGAAGAAGGCGCGCTCGCGCATGGCGGTGTGCTCGGACAGGAAGCGCCGGAAGGGCTCCGACGCGCGGGCGATGGCGTCGGTCTCGAAGTAGCGGCCGTCCGGGGTTTCGGCTTCGGCCGCCGCGGCGGCGGCAACGGTCGGGGTGCCGCGGGCGCGGGCGAGTTCTTCGCTGGCGATGCTCCAGGATTCGCTCGCGACGGGCGCCATGATGTAGAAGGTCAGGATCATCGCGATGGCGTTGACCACCATGTTCGGCGGGATGGACTGGATGCCCAGGGCGTTGCGGATCAGGGACATGACGACGACGATCTTGAGGTAGCTCGTCGCGATCATCGCCACGAAGGGCAGGAGGGAGAGGGCGACGAAGAGAACGATCAGCAGGAATGGGTCGGTCTGGAACATGGTGTTTTCTTGGGAGGGCGGTTGTTGGGTTGCTCGGGAGTTCGGTTGGTCGGAGGGGAGTGGGCGGGTGGCGGGAGGGGGGCGCTCAAACGGGCGTGGAGAGGGATTCGACGATGAAGGCGGGGGCGTCGCCGAGGGTTTCGAGGTGG
>CACXEY010000299.1 GCA_902766695.1 uncultured bacterium | reverse complement strand
GAAAAGGTATGGAGTATAAATTGTGTCAAGAAAAACACTGGACCGTTTTAAATTGAAATTTTACAAAAAAGACAGTTGCTACCGGCCGGCCGCACCATGCAAAAGACAAGATTGTCACCTGGCAATCCCTGGGGCGGGCGCTCCCTGCCCGTCGTGCGGACGGGGGGAGACCGTGTGCAAACTGGATCCGCGGATGCATCGGGCAATTGAGGCCGTCCGCCATGGGCAAGCGTTTTACCGGAGGGAGGGCGGAAAGGGGTGCACGGGGACGGGAGAAACGGGTAAAATGGAAGATGGACGGTCTGGCGACGGCCGCCCGGAAACCGGAAAACGGAAGGACATCCGATGAAGACGAACAGTTGGGCGTGTTGGCTGGCGGCGGCGGCATTCGCGGCCGGGACCTTGGCGGGCGCGGCGGAAGGACCGCGGGCGAGGGTGGCGTTCGACCGGGCGGGCGGGTTCACGGTGCCGCGGGGGGCGGAGGCGTCGGTGACGGCGTGGGTGGAGGACGGGGGCGGGTACGGGATTTCGCGCTGGGAGGGGAACGCGCCGGGGCATGCGGAGGGGCGGCGGAACGGGACGTGGGTGATTGACACCGCGGAGCCGGGGGAATACTGGCTGCGGGCCGTCGGGTGGTGCGATGGGACGGACGCGGAGGTGCACGGGACGATACGGTTCCGGGTCGTGGAACCGGCGCGGGAGGCGCGCGGGGCGGGCGAGGGGGAGACGGTGGTGTGGAGCGAGGATTTCGCGGGGATGACGTCGGGGAGCAGCACGGTCATCGACTACAACGGGTGGACGGGGGACAAGTGCTACAACATCAGCAACAGCGTGCGGGTGGGGAGCAGCAACGGGGGAGGGTACGTGACGTCGACGAACGGAACGCTGGGCGGGAGCGCGGGGCGGCTGGAGTTTTCGATGTGGCGCCACGACAGCGGGGCGGCGGCGACGCTGGAACGGAGCGTGGACGGGGGAACGACTTGGTTGGCGTTGACAAACTACACGTCGCTGTCGTCGGCGGATTCTCCGACGACATACAGCGTGGACGTTCCGGCGAGCGAGACGGTGATGTTCAAGTGGTCGAACACCGCGGGAAAACAACGGTTCTACCTGGATGACGTGGGGCTGTATTCGGCGGGCGGCGGCGGGGGGCCGACGGAACCGCAGCCGCCGGTGCTGGATTTGGATCCGGACGTGGAGGCGGTGACGCTGTTCGAGGGGCAGGAGTGCGAGATCGAGGTGACGGCGACGGATTACGACGGGGACGAAATCACGTTGTCGGCGAGCGGGTTGCCGGACGCGGATGCATGGTACGCGGAGGATCCGGCCACCGGGAGCGTGACGGGGGAATTCATCTGGACGCCGGAGACGACGGGGACGTGGAACGTGGTGTTCTCGGCGACGGACAAGGACGGGACGACGAACCGGACGGTGGCGTTCACGGTGGTGCCGGAAGGGCCCGGGTCGCTGGCGTTCGAGAGCGACGGGGTGCACGTGAGGGAGAGCGCGGGGACGGTGACGTTGACGGTGGTGCGGACGAACGGGGCGGCGGGCGCGGTGACGGTGGCGTGGGCGACGATTGACGGGACGGCGGCGGCGGGGAGCGAGTACGTGGCGGGGGGCGGGGCGCTGGCGTTCGCGGACGGGCAGACGGAGGCGACGCTCTCGGTGGCGCTGCTCGACGACACGTCGGCGGAGGACAGCAAATCGTTCTCGGTGGTACTGGGCAACGTGACGGGCGGGGCGTCGCTCGGGGACGTCACGACGTGCACGGTGACGATCGTGGACGACGACGACGCGAACGCGAGCTACTACGCGAGCTGCTACAAGAACGGGGTGCTGAAAACCGGCAGCGAGCTGAAGGACGCGCTGTGCAGAATCCTCAACACGGGCGTCAAGACGAACTCGTACGGGAGCCGGCTCGACGACATTCTGCAGGTGACGGACCGCCATTCGACGAACGGCAGCAGCAGCCAGGTGCGCTGCATCTACCTGCAAAGCGGCATCACGGCGTTCAACAAGGAGCACATCTGGGCGCAGTCGCACGGCATCGACGAGGTGGGGCCGGCGTACAGCGACCTGCACCACATTCGCGCCTGCAACAGCACGATGAACAGCACGCGCGGGGACAAGGATTTCGACAACCGCCAGAACGTCAGCGGCGCGACGGAGGTCAACGGGTGCTGGTACACGAGCAAGGCGTGGGAACCGCCGGACAGCGCGAAGGGGGACGTGGCGCGCGCGGTGCTGTACATGGACGTGCGCTACGAGAACAAGTACAACGGCAAGGTCGATCTGGAGACGGTGGACAGCATCGGCACCAGCACCGACGGCAACCAGCTCGGCAAGCTCTCGACGCTCATCGCGTGGAACGAACTCGATCCGCCGGACGACTTCGAGCGGCGGCGCAACGAGCTGATCTACACGACGTACCAGTACAACCGCAATCCGTTCATCGACCACCCGACGTGGGTGCGGGCGGTGTTCGATCCGTCGAACTTCACGGAGGAGGCCATCACGTGGACCGTGAACGTCACGGTGGAGGGCGCGGGGTGGGTCAACGGGAGCGCGTCGGCGTTTTCGGTGGACGTGACGAACGGGCTGACGAAGACGTTTTTCGTGCAGCCGGACGCGGCGAGCCACTGCCACATCGGGAGCATCGCGTGGAACGGGACGGTGGTCCCGCAGGCGTACTACACGAACGCGTCGTACTACAACTACACGTGCCCGGCGGTGTCGAACAATTCGACGCTGGCGGTCGTGTTCGCGTCGGAGACGGCGGCGCTCGGGACGCCGGTGTGGTGGCTCGCGCAGTACGGGACGAACTCGACCGCGGTCGCGCAGGAGGACTGGGACGCGGCGGAGCTGGAGGACTGGAACGACGACGGCGTGCCGAACTGGCAGGAATACCGGGCGGGGAACGACCCGACGGCGTTCGCGTTGCGGCAGGTGACGGGCGTGGCCGTGTCGGGGGAGACGGCGGAAGGATTCACGGTGTCGTGGAACGCGGTTGACTACGTGGACGGCTATCGCGTGCGCGTCTGCGAGACGACGCACGTCGCCGCCGCGGCGGCCGGATTCGAGGGAGGGGAGGTGGATGCCGGGTGGACGGTGTCCGCAGTCGGGACGATCGTGGCGACGAACGCGGCGATGGAGGGCACATGGGGCTTGTCGCTGGGCACGAACGGGGCGTGGCTGGCGTGGGGCGGCGACGTGGAGAATCCGGCGTCGGTGACGTTCCAATACAAACGCTCCGGCAATGCCGCCGCGTGGGCGCTGGCGGCGCAGGTCAGCACCGACGGCGGCGTGACGTGGACGACGGCGGGAAGCGTGACGGATGCGGTGACGGTGGCGAAGTCCGCCGAAATCGACCTCTCGGCATGGCACGGCCAGACCGTGCGCGTGAGGTTGGTGGACGCGCGGACAGAAAGCAACGCCGCGCGTTATGTGGACGCCGTGACCATCTGGCGCGGCGGCGGAACGGTCGCCGAAGGGACGGCCACCGCGACGACATGGAGCGCGACGGGGCTGTCCGCCGGCACCGGCTACGATGTCCAGGTGCGAGGTGAAGCGACGACGCTCGGGACGGCCGTAGGCCCCTGGAGCGAGCCCGTGCGGGCGACGACACTCTCGGGCACGGACACCCGGCAGGAACAAACCATCACCTTCCCGGCGATTGCCGACCAGACGGTCGGGGCGACGGTGGTGTTGGAAGCGACGGCCACCAGTGGCCTCGCGGTGGTATACGCCGTTAGCGGCCCCGCAACCCTCTCCGGCACCACGCTCTCCTGCACGGCCGCCGGCACCGTCACCGTGACCGCCAGCCAGCCCGGCAACGCCGAATGGAAACCCGCGTCCGAAGTCACGCGCACGTTCGCGGTGACGGAGCCGATTTTGGCGGCCCCCGCCGCCGTGTGGGCCTCGGCGACGAACGCCACGGACTTCACCGCCGCCTGGAGCGCGGTGGACGGCGCGACGGGATACGAACTGTCGGTGTGGACGGAGACGGCGGGCGGAAGTGTCGTGGTAACGAACGAGACCATCCTCTTTGCCAGCACGTTCACCAACATCAACGGCACCGGGCAGGGGAAGATGAGTGCCACTGCCATTGAGGGATGGACATACACGAATGCGTTCTCCTCGACAAACGAAATCAAGGTCGGTACCGGCAAGGCGGGCGGTGCGGTGACTTCGGCGACCTACACCGCCACGGGCACCCTCCGCGTGGTGACCCAAACCCATGCGTGGGGCAGCGACGGGACGGCACTGTCGATTGGAGCAACCGGGATGCAGACGCAGACACTCACGCTGACGGGCGAATCCGGACGTTACACCAACACCTTCGAGGGAGTGGACGGCGAGTTCAATGTGTCGTGGACCAGCACGGGCGGCAACCAGCGCTTCATTTTGGAAGCCGTGGAAATCGCGGTGTCGACGGTCGATGAAGAAGAAGGCGGTACCACGGTGGTGCCCGTGGAAGGCTATGACGCGCGTCCGGTGGATGGTACCTCCTGTGCCGTGACCGGGCTGGTTGCGGAGACAACGTATTCCTTCCGCGTCCGTGCGACGGCGGGCGAAGTGATTGGTCCGTGGTCCTCGACCGCCGAAATCACTACCCTCGCCAAGGAAGCTCCCGTTCCCGAACCAGGTACCCCCGAAGCCTATGTCGCTTGGCTTGAAGGCAAGGTGGGCGCCGTTGCCGCTGCCGGTCTCCCCTGCGCCACTGCGACTACCGACGACAACGACAACGACGGGGTCAGCAATTGGGACGAATATGTCTGCGACACCGATCCAACCGATTCCAACAACGTGTTCCGGGTCACCCACGAGCTCCTCACGCCGGTCGCCGCCGGGGAGTGGACGCTGGAGTTGCGCACCACCGGCGCGAGCGCCTTGCGTGGCTACCAGAAGCTCGTCTGGACGAACCTCCTTTCCGACCCCATTGAAGGCGACATCGATCCCGGCGATCCCGAAGGCATGAGCTACGGCATCCCCGTCGGCGAAGGCTGCGTGTTCGGGAGCGTCCGCGTGCTGCTGGAGACGGTCGAATAGGGCGAGGGCGGCCAAGTTTGGCGAAACGCGGGGGGGCCAGTACAGCGGATGGCTTCACCTTTCGTATGGGGTTGCCAGGTGAAAACCTGTCTTGTGCATGGTGCGGCTGGCCGGTCATGGGCCATTCTGCCGCGCGACCTATGCGCAGGGAAGGGTTGGTAGGGCGGGCAGTCCCCTGCCCGCCGGAGTCCGTCATGCCAAAGTTTGCACCGGAGATGTGCGGATGCATGTTTTCTTCTGGGCCTGGCCGGATGGCATCCGCATGCGCAAAGACATCCGCTTGCACGTTCCAGCTTCCGGCGGCGAAGGGACTCGCCGCCCTGCCCGCGCCTCGCGCAAGGGAGGTAGCCAGGGTGCTTTCCAAAAGGGGCGGGACGACGAAGCGACGAGGGCGAAGGACGGTGAAATGACAAAACGACGAACCGAGCGGGCCTCGCCTCGCCGGTTCGTCGTTTCGTCGGCCCGTCGGCCGGTTTTCTCAGCCCTTGACGGCGCCTTCGGTGAGGCCCTTGACGAAGAGCTTCATGGAGAAGGTGAAGAGGACGATCACCGGAATCGACGCGATGGCGTAGCCGGCCATCAGCGGACCCCAGAGCTTGATGTATTCGCCGGCCATGCGCATCAACTGGACGGTCACCGGCAGGCGGGCCTGTTCGCGCATGACGATCAGCGGCATGACGAATTCGTTCCACTGCCCCAGGAACTGCATGACGGCCACGGTGCCCATGATCGGGCCGGAGAGCGGGATGACCACCAGCTTGAGTTGCTGGAAGTGGTTGGCGCCGTCGATTTCGGCCGCTTCGAACAGGTCCTGCGGGATGTCGGAGATGAAGTTTCGGAAGACGAAGATGGCGAAGGCCTGTCCGCCGGACGCGCCCACCAATATGAGGGCCGTCAGGGTGTTGAGGAGGTTCATGTCGCGCAGGAGGATGAACATCGGGACGAGGTTCGCGATCATGGGCATCATCATGAGCAGGAGGAGCGCGTTCCAGAGGAACGAGGACATCGGCACGCGCAGGCGCCCGAAGAAGTACGCGCCCGCCAGCCCGAAGACGACGATGAAGAACGTGGCCGTCGTGCTCAGGAAGATGGAGTTCGCGACGGTCGGCGAGACCATCGCCCACGCGGTCTTCCAGTTCTCCCAGTGCATCGGCTGGGTGAGGGTGTTCGGGGAGAGGTAGAACTGGTTGTTGTCCTTGAGCGAGACGACGAGCATCAGGTACAGCGGCAGGAACGCGAACGCCAGCACGAACCAGATGAAGAAGTGCTTGCAGAAGCGCAGTCCCCATTCGCCCGCGCCCGCGGCGAGGCGGTAGGCGGGCTGCTGCTGCCGGGCGAACGCGCGCGCGACGTAGCGGTCGCCCTTGCTGACGGCCGCCGGCGGGCGCTTCATGCAGTGCGCGAGGTAGGCGTCGTTGACCTTCTTGAAGATCTTGCCCCACGAGACGGAGAGGATGATGAAGATGACGCCGGTGACCATCATGTCGATGTTGCCCGCCTTGGCGCCGTAGGCGACCAGGATGCCGCCGCAGCTGCCGATCAGGGTCTTGAAGACGAGCGGCGTGAGCATCAGCACCAGCGCCATGCCGAACAGTAGCACCTGCACCGGCGCGCCGAAGAAGATGGTCGCCAGCATCGCCGCCGCGCCCACCGCGTAGCCGCCCAGGCGGAACGCGCGGCCGCGGTTCTGCGCGAGGTACACGACGGCGACCAGCGCCGCCAGCTGCACCACCATGCCGGCCGTGAAGAGGGCCAGGTTGCCCGCCGTGGCGGCCTTCGCGAGGAGGGTGGACTTGACGTAGAAGTAGGTCTGGATGAACGCGAACAGCGCCAGCAGCCCGAACCGCGAACCCTTGCTCGGCGCCTCGGGGTGTTCCTCGGCGTTGAGCAGCATGTTGCAGATCTTCTGGAGGAGCAGGACGACGACCGTCAGCACGATGCCGACCGCGCAGGCGTAGCCCATCTGCTGGTCCATGAACGCCTTGCGCAGCATGAACAGCGCCGGCACCGTCGCGCGCCCGCCGGGGCCGCCCGTGATGCCCGCGAGGGCGAGCACCATGCCGGCGTCCTTGATCGTGTCGATGATGGCGAAGACCAGCAGCAGGTAGATCGACCCCATCAGCAGCGGCAGCTCGATCTTGGTGAAGCGGGTCCACCAGTTCGCGCCGTCGATGTCGGCGGCCTCGTAGATGTCCTTGGAGATGCCCTGGAGCTTGGCCAGGTGCGTCAGCACCGCGAACGACCCCACCCACGGGAAGCCCCACACCACGCACGCGATGATGATGATCTTGGGGTCGCCCAGCCACGCCGGGGAGGTGCCGGCCTTGAAGGCCGTCAGCCAGTCGAGCGTCTCGAAGAACGACCGCTGCAGGCCGGGCCCGAGCGTGTCGAGCTTCATCGACACGAACGCGCCCGCGTGCTGCAAGGCCCCCATCAGCCCGCTCCAGTCGAGGAACTGGTTGAGGTAGCCGCTGGTCGCCTCGAAGAAGAACGACCGCCAGATCAGCACCGTGATCAGCCCCGGGATCACCATCGGCACCACGAAGAGCGTCCGGTAGAGGAACTGCATCTTGTCCGACGTGCACCGGTGGATGCATACGGCGACCAGCAGGGCGGGGATCATCTTGATGACGTTCCAGAAGCCCAGGATGAAGGCGAGCTTGAACGAATTCCAGAACTCGAGGTTCTTGACGAGGTCGACGTAGTTCTCGAACCCGACGAACTCGGAGATGTCGGACCCGTTCCAGCGGAACAGCGAATGGAAAATCCCGCTGCTCGCCGGATAATACTGGAACAACGCGATGAGCACCAGGGTGGGGATGATGAAGAGATAGATCTCCCAATGGTGCTTGAGCTGGCTGGCTTTTACGGGTTTCGGTTGCATGCTTTCGATCCCTCGTTCGGTTGACGGTCCGTTCTCGGAATACCCTGCCACAAAACCGCCCCACTGGCAAGAACGGATGGGAGGGGGCGGAGCGGTCGGGGGGGTGTGGACAGAATAGTGGCTTTGGATACAACAAAAGGATGCCGGAGGAAGGGGCCGACAAGAAACCGCAAGGTTTTCGCCGACACCTCCAAAGTCGCAATTCCGTCCTGCACCCGGAGCGGGTTCGGAAACGGTGAAGGGCGGATGCCCCATGCCCTTTCCGCCCAGCCCCCGCATGCGCCATCCGCCCCGACGCTTCGCACATGGCTTGTTCCGGGCGGACGGGGCGGAACCGGCGCGCGGATGCCCGGAGGCGTTGTTCCGTGCAGAGCGCTATTCCGCGGGCGTTGCGGCGGGGTCGGGGCCGGGCAACGGGTCGGTCTTGAGGCCGGTGGCGATGACTTCGTCGATGCGGGAGAGGAGTTCGGCCTTGGTCTGGCGCTCTTCGAGATGCACCGCGAGGAGGCGGATGCCGCGGAAGCCGCGGAGGTAGCGGACGAGATGGGCGCGGAGGACCAGGCAGGCGGTCAGTTCGACGCCGAGTTTGAGTTCCTTGGGGCCGCGGCGGGCCATCAGGTTTTCTTCGCGGGCGAGGTGTTCGCGGATGACGGCGCGGATTTCGTCGGGGCGCGGCTTGTGGACGGTGGTGCCGGCCGCCAGTTCGCGGAGTTCGCGGAACCACCACGGATTGCCCAGCGTGGCGCGGCCGACCATCACGCCGTCCACCCCCGTCTCGGCCACCATGTGGAAGGCGTCCACGGGCCGCTTGACGCCGCCGTTGCCGATGACCGGTATGCGGCGGGCGCGCTTGACTTCGCCGATCAGCCCCCAGTCGCTCGGACCGGCGTGCTTGACGACGGCGACGCGTCCGTGCAGGAAGATGGCCGCCGCCCCGGCTTCCTCGGCGCCCGCCGTCAGTTCGAGGGCGTTGAGGGTGTCGGCGTCCCAGCCGACGCGGGTCTTGAGGGTGACGGGCACGCGGCCTTCGACGGCGGCGACGCATTGGCGGACGATTTCGTGGAGTTTTTCGGGGGTGCGGATGAGGCCGGCGCCGTCGCCGCGGTTGCGGATCTTGGGCATCGGGCAGCCGGCGTTGATGTCGATGAAGTCGAATTGGCCGAGCATGGAGATCTGGCGGGCGGCCTCGGCCATCATGCCGGGGTCGGAGCCGTAGATCTGGGCGCCGAGGGGGTGTTCGCCCTCCCAGGTGTCGAGGTAGTGTTCGGTGCGGTCGTGGCCGATGACGTAGCCGTAGGCGTTGACCATCTCGGTGACGGCCCCGCCGCAACCCAGCCCGAAGCAGAGGGACCGGAAGGCGGCATCGGTGTAGCCCGCCATGGGCGCAAGGAAGACCGGCCACTCCACGCGGAGCGGCCCGATCTGCAAGGGTGCCAGTGCCGGATAGTTCATGCGCCCCATGTTAGCGCATCCGCGCCGCGGCGGAAGCCAAAAGCGCGGGGGGACGCGCGGCGGTCAGGCGAGGAAAGTCATGACGAGGGTGACCATCATGTCCTTTTCGGCGGGTTTCGATTCGGCGATCATGACGGTGAGGGCGACGAGGGTGTGGTCGGCGATGCGCTTCGTGCCGTCTTCGCGGAGAAGCAACCCGTTGCGCTGGAGGTAGTAGAGGAAGAGGGCGGCCGCGATCCGCTTGTTGCCGTCGGAGAAGCCGTGGTTCTTCGTGACCAGATACAGCAGGTTGGCCGCCTTTTCGCGCGCGGAGGGGTACACGTCGCGCCCGCCGAAGGTCTGGTGGATGGCGCCGATGGCGGATTTGAAGCAGCCGTCCTTCTCGCGGCCGAACAGCTCCGACGTCCCGGAAAAGGCCATGCCGTCGATGAAGCGGCGGCATTCTTCGTAGGTCAGCGGGACGGACGGGCCTTCCGCGCGGGGTTTGCGGAGGGTCTGGTGGTCGTAGGCGTCGAGCAGTTCGAGGGCGGAGGAATAGGCCGACACGACGTCCAGCACCTGCGCCGCATCCAGCCGGTCCGCCGTCCGCCGCATCACTTCCACCGCCTGCCCCAGCTGGCGCAGACGCTCCCGGTTCGCCGCCACGCCGCGCACCAGGAACTCCTTCAGGACCCCGGTCGCCCAGCAGCGGAACCGGGTGGCAACAGTGGATTTGACGCGGTAGCCGAGCGACAGGATGAGGTCGAGGTTGTAGTGGGGAAGCGAGCGTTCGACCTGCCGGGCGCCTTCCTGGCGAACCTGTCGGAATTTCCGACAGGTTGCCGCTTCGTCCAGTTCGCCTTCCTCGTAGATGTGTCGTATGTGTTCGACGACGTTGGTACGGGAGGTCTGGAACAAGTCCGCCATCTGCTGTTGGGTCAACCAGACGGTCTCGTCCTCGAAATGCACGGCGATGCGGGTCTGGCCGTCTTCGGTCTGGTAGATGATGATGTTGGTTTGTTCGTCCATGTGGGGATTCCTTTTCGTCGGCATTTTATGGAACGATAATACAAGGAACACGAGTTCCGTCAAGCGATTATCTGCATGGGCATGGCGGATTCTTTCATGGTAGGATGAATGCCTTGGAACAGGGGAATTTTCATGGATTTTCCTTGATATCGCGAGTGTGGAAGGGATTCGAGTGGGAGGAAGGGGGCGGGAGTGGGGAGAGCGCGGGCGCGGGGACAAAAAAAGGGCGGCGGTCCGGAGACCGCCGCCTGCGCGGAGAAGAAGATTACTTCTTCTTGGCGGGGGCCTTCTTGGCAGGAGCCTTCTTCGCCGGAGCGGCCTTCTTGGCCGGGGCGGGCTTCTTGGCCGGAGCGGCCTTCTTCGCGGGGGCCTTCGCCGGAGCCTTCTTGGCAGGGGCGGGCTTCGCTACCGCTTTCTTCGCGGGAGCCGCCTTCTTGGCCGGAGCGGCCTTCTTGGCGGGAGCGGGCTTCGCGACCGCCTTCTTGGCCGGGGCGGCCTTCTTGGCCGGAGCGGGCTTCGCAGCCGCCTTCTTGGCGGGAGCGGCCTTGGCCGGAGCTTTCTTCGTGGTTGCCATCGTCAAACACCTCCTCTCCGCGCCTGACGCTCAAAGGCGGTCAGGGTATTTCCGAAATCGGTATTCACTTGTTTTTCCGTTTTCATCGCAGGCCCGAAACGCGGCACGGCCGCATTCCTATCTTGCTGGCAGCAAGAATAATGCGGAGTTATCAACAGCGTCAACTGTTTTCCGCGGGTGAAGCGGATTTTTTTGTATTTCAGCTTGTGCCGAACTTTTCCAGCGCTTCGATCAGTATTTTGGCGCACTGGATTTTGCTTGCGAGGGGAATGGAAAATTTTTTTCCGTCGGCGAGGTAAAGGGTTATGGCGTTTTGCGCGGACGCGAATCCGCGGTCGGGGAGGGATACGTCGTTGGCCGCGATGGCGTCGAGGTGCTTTGCCCGGAGTTTGGCCCGGGCGTTGCGGGCGAGGTGGTCGGTCTCGGCCGCGAAGCCGCAGAAGCGCTGTCCCGGCCGCTTGAGGGGGGCGATGGTGCGCAGGATGTCGGGGGTGGGCTCCCACGCGATCTGCGGAGGGCCGTCGCTCTTCTTGAGCTTGAGGGGGGCGCAGCGGGCGGGCCGCCAGTCGGCCACGGCGGCCGCCATGACGAGCCAGTCGCACCAGGGGAGGTTGTCTTTGACGGCCGCCAGCATGTCGGCGGCGGTGGTGACGCGGACGAGGGCGATTCCGGGGGACGGCGGCGGCAGCTCGACGGGGCCGGATACCAGCCGCACGGCGTGCCCGGCGGCCAGCGCGGCCTCGGCGACGGCGTAGCCCATCCGCCCGGTGGAGCGGTTGGAGACGAAGCGGACCGGGTCGATGGGTTCGCGCGTGGGACCGGCGGTGACGAGGAAGTTCATGGGAGGGGAGGCTTGGATAGAATTTTTAAAACAAAACAAACAAAAGGAAAAACAACTCGAAACAAATTATTTGGTGATTTTTCCGGAAATGGGAATGGAGAAAAGAGACAATGGAAATGTTTTCTGGAGGACTGAACGGCCTTTTTGTTGAAATCTTTGTTTTATTGACAAATTTGTTTGAAAAAAGGCTCGCCAAGCGACCGCGTCACAGCCCGGTGGCGGAGCGGACGGCGTCGGCGATGGTTTCCAGCGGGGCGAGCCGCCCCTGGCCGGTGTCGCCGCAGGCGAGGGGGCCGGTGTCGGGGTCGATGACGTGGACGCCGCGGCGGCGGAGGATGTCGAGGTTGGCGCGGGTGGCGGGGTGCTGCCACATGCGGACGTTCATGGCCGGGGCGACGAGGAGGGGGACGCCGGGTTCGAGGGAGAGGGCGGCCGCGGACAGGATGTCGCCGGCGAAGCCGCCCGCGAGCTTGGCCAGGGTGTTGGCGGTGCAGGGGGCGACGAGCATGGCTGCGGCGCCGCCCGTGAGGTCGAGGTGCTCGTAGGGGGCGGCGGCGAGGGCGGCGGCGGGCTGGGAAGCGAAGTCGCCCGACGGGACGGGATGCCCGCACAGGGCGCGGAAGGCGAGGGGCGTGACGTACTGGGCGGCGCAGGCGGTCAGGACGGGCCACACGTCCCAGCCGCGCCGCTGCAGGAGGCGCATCAGCTCGATCGCCTTCACGGCGGCGATGGAGCCGGTGACGCCGAGGACGAGCTTCGGCGCGGCGGGCGCGGACGCGGCGCTGGCGGCGGCCTCAGCCACGGTATTCCTCGCGGCGGTTCTCGATGCGGTGGCGCTCGGCGAGGATGATGGAGCGCATGTTGTCGTAGGCTTCGGCGAGGTCGTCGTTGACCACCATGTACTTGTATTCGCTCCAGTGGGCGATTTCCTCGCGCGCCTGCTTGATGCGCCGTTCGATGACGTCGAGGCTGTCGGTGCCGCGCCCGACGAGCCGGTGGCGCAGGACTTCGGTGGACGGCGGCACGACGAAGATGTCCACCAGCGGCCGCTTGAGCGGGTCGCCGTCGGGGGCGTTGCGGATGTACTCGCGGATGGCGGCGGCGCCCTGCACGTCGACGTTCATCAGCACGTCGCAGCCTTCCTCGAGCGCGGCGACGACGGGGGCCTTGGGGGAGCCGTAGCGGTTGCCGTGGACGAGGGCGTGCTCGATGAAGCCGCCTTCGGCGAGCATCGCCTCGAACTTCTCCATCGTCAGGAAGTAGTAGCTCTTGCCGTCGATTTCGTCGCCGCGCGGCTGGCGCGTGGTGGCCGTGATGGCGTAGTGGATGTCCTTGAACTCCTTCTGCAACTTGTCGCAGAGGGTCGTCTTGCCGGCGCCGCTCGGGGCGCTGACGAGGAAAATCAGGTTCTTCCAGATGGGTCGCAGGGTGTTCATGTTTCTCCGTTCTATTCGAGGTTTTGGATCTGTTCGCGGACGCGTTCGAGCTCCGCCTTGAAATCGATGACGCGGCGCGAGATTTCGCCGTCGTTGGCCTTCGAGCCGATGGTGTTGATCTCGCGGCCCATCTCCTGCACCAGGAAGTCCAGCTTGCGGCCGACCGTCCCGCCGGCGGCCAGCAGCGCCTCCGCCTGGTCGAGATGGCTCGCGAGCCGCACGCGCTCCTCCGTGATGTCGGCGCGGTCGGCGAAGATGGCGACCTCCTTGAGCAGGCGCTCGTCCGACGACCAGTCCGCCGTCGCGCCCGAGGGCAGGATTTCCGCGAAGCGCGCCTCCAGCCGCTTGCGGTAGAGGGCGGGGACCAGCGGCGCGCGCTCGCCGATTTCCGCGCAGAGCGCCCGGAGCGTGCCGAAGCGCGCGAGCAGGTCGGCGCCGAGCGCGGCCCCTTCGCGGCGGCGCATCGCGTCGAGCGAATCCAGCGCCGCCGCCAGCGCCTCCGACGCGAGGGCCAGCCACGCCGCGCGGTCGGCCTCCGTGGACTCGAAGGACACCACCTGCGGCCACTCCGCCAGCAGCGACGCGCCGAGGTCGTCGCGCAGGCCCAGTTCGCGGGCTTCCGCGCGGAGCGTCTCGACGTAGGCGCGGGCGGCGGCGCGGTCCACCTTCAGGCAGGCGGGGGCGCCCTCGGCGCGGGCGACGCGCAGTTCGCCGCCGACGTGGCCGCGCGCGACGCGGCGCTGCACCAGCCGCACGAGGTCGGCTTCGGCGAAGGCCAGTTCGCGCGGCAGCGACAGGTTGACGTCCAGCTGCTTGCGGTTGACGCTGCTGAGTTCCGCCTCGGCGCGGCCGATGGGGCCGTCCGCGGACCCGGTGCCGCGCCCGGTCATGCTCACGAGATTCATCATGCGGGGGACTGTACCGCAAACGGGGG
>CACXEY010000298.1 GCA_902766695.1 uncultured bacterium | reverse complement strand
GGGGGCTGGGGAAGATGCCGATTGCTCCCGGAGTGTAGCGAGGGAGGGGCCGGAGACAAGGCAAAAGCAATGGGGCGCGTCCACGCAGGCGGGGGAGCGGCCCGTGTTCCGAACGGGATTGACAGGTGGGGGGGGGGCTTCTAGTATGGAATACGTGTTTGGACGCATTCCATCCAAGAAAGCGGGGCGGACGCCACGGGGCATCCGCGGCATCGCCGCAGGTTTGGCGATGGCGTTCCTGGGCTTCGCGGCGGCCATCGCGCCGGCCCGCGGCGCGGGGGGGCTGGTGCCGGCGAAGGCCGACATCCGGTCGGTGGAACTCGACCGCAGACCGATGCAGACGGTGACGCACTTCGGGGCGGGCATCCGTCCTCCGCACCTGGCGGTGTCGGACGGCGGCGAATCGGAGCATTTCGTCGTGCAGTGGTTCGCGCATTCGCCGGGGATTCCGCCGGGGGCGCTGGTGATGCTGGAAACGGTCACCGACCGCCAACCCACGGTACAGACCCGCATCCGGCGCATGCCCTCCAAATCCGAAGGCGACATGACGTCCCGTTTCGACATCCCGCCGGAAGACACGCTCCGGGCGGGGCCCGTCTCGCAGTGGCGGGTGCGGATCGTCTGGCGGGGCCGCCCGCTCGCGACGTGCACCTCGGCCGGCTGGGCCGCGGCGGGGAAAGGAATCCCATGAGCGACCCCGTCCCGCAAACGCCCGCGTCCGCCCCCGCGCCCCGCATCCTCGCGGCGTCGGTGGACGGGTGCACGCTGGTGGCGGTGGTGGGCAAGGCGACGTTCCGGCTGGCACCGGCCTTCAAGCAGGCGACGCAGGCGGCGCGGCTGGCCGGCAGCGAGATGATCGTGGTGGACATGGCGCACTGCCTGTCGATGGACAGCACGTTCATGGGCGGGATGGCGTCGCTGGGATTCGCCGTGCAGAAGGCGAAGGACGCGTGCCTGGTGTTCATCAACCTCTCCCCGTCGGCCCAGGGGCTCCTCAAGGGCCTCGGACTGCTCCGCCTGCTCAAGACGTATCCGGCGGGTTCGCTCCCGGAAGGCCTCGGCGGCCTCGACGCGCTGGTGGCGAACCTCCAGCCGGTGGCGGCGGACGAGCTGGGCGGGTCGGACCTGGCGGCGTTCATGTACGACGCGCACGAGACGCTCACGCGGGCCGATCCGGCCAACGTCCAGAAGTTCAAGGACGTCCTGGCGTACCTCAAGCAGGACATGGGCGGCCCGGCCGCCGCGCCGAAGACCTGCTGAACCCGGGCGCCGCCCGTTTCCCGCCATGCTCAAGAGCAATTCCAGATTCCAGACGCAACTGGCCATCTTCGTGGACGTGGTGCTCGTCTGCCTCGCGATGGTGCCGGCACTGGCGCTCCACAAGCTGCTGGACCACTGGATCCCGGGGGTCTTCGCGGGGACGTTCGATTTCTTCTGGGACCAGGCGTGGCTGTTCGTGCTGATCGTCCTGGCGTGGGCGTTCGTGTTCGATTTCAGCGGGCTCTACGACCAGGTGCTGGACATGGGACGGCACCGCGCGCTAGTACGGGTGGCGCAGGCGGGGATCCTGAGCCTGGCGACGCTGCTGGGGCTGCTCTACGTGCTGAAGCTGCACAACTTCCCGCGCACGCTGCTGGTGCTGCACACGCTGTTCGCGACGCTGGCGGTATCCATGCGCGTGACCTGGATCCAGCCGCTCCTGCTGCGTCTGGAAAACCGCCGCCACCTGCTGCTGGTGGGGAATCCGGAGGACGTGCCGGGCATCCTGGCGTGGTTGCGCGATCCCGTCAATGCCGCCCATTACGATCTGGTCGGCCTTCTGCATCCCGCCGGTACCGTTCCCCCGTCCGGGGTGGACGTCCTCGGCACCGACGATTTCTTCTCCGACGTCCTCCATTCGACCGTGGTCGACGACGTGATGCTCCTGCCCGCGCACCTGCCGGCCGACCGCGTGTCCGCCTGGCTCCGGCAGTGCCAGGAGGAAGGGATCGAGACGCTGGTCCTCGCCTCCCACCTCAAGCCGACCATCGCCCGGCTGGAACTCGAGGAAATCGGCGACAATCCGGTCCTGCTCTACACCACCGCCATCCGCTCCGTGTGGGCGCTCGGGGTCAAGCGGCTGATGGACATCGCGATATCCGGCGCCGCGCTGCTGTTGCTGTTGCCGCTGTTCGCCGTGGTGGCGCTGGCCATCAAGCGGTCTTCGCCCGGACCGGTGTTCTTCGCCCAGAAGCGCTGCACCTACCACGGCCGCATCTTCCCCATGTACAAATTCCGCACCATGGTCGCCAACGCCGAGGAAATCCGCGGCCAGTTGCAGGAGCGGAACGAAGTCAGCGGTCCCGTCTTCAAGATGAAGAACGACCCGCGCGTCACGTCCGTCGGCCGCTTCCTGCGCAAATACTCCCTCGACGAACTGCCGCAGCTCTGGAACGTCTTCCGCGGCGACATGTCGATCGTCGGTCCGCGCCCGCCGATTCCCGCCGAGGTCGCGCAGTACGAGAACTGGCAGCGGCGGCGCCTGAGCATGCGCGGCGGGTGCACCTGCCTCTGGCAGATCGGTTCCCGCAACGACATGCCGTTCGAGGAATGGATGCGCCTCGACCTCAAGTACATCGACACGTGGTCCCTCGGCCTCGACTTGAAGATCATCCTCAAGACCTTCGGCGTCGTGTTCCGCGGCACCGGCTATTGATCCGCCCGCCATGCCCGCCGTTTCCCAGTCCCTCCGCCCCGCCCTCTTCTTCGACCGCGACGGCGTGGTCAACGCCTCCCCCGGCCCCGGCTACGTCAACCGCCTGGCCGACTTCCGCATCCTCCCCGGCTTCATCGACTGCGTGCGCGCCGCCACCGACCGCGGCTGGCCGTGCGTCGTCGTCACCAACCAGCGCGGCGTCTCCCGCGGTCTGACCCCGCCCGCCGAACTGGACGCCATGCACGACCTCCTCCGCCGCACCCTCGCCGGCGAAGGTCTCGCCCTCCTCGACATCCTTGTCTGCACGGCCGCCGACGACACCCATCCCGACCGCAAACCCAATCCGGGCCTCCTCCTGACCGCCGCCGCGCGCCACGGACTCGACCTCTCCCGCTCCTGGATGATCGGCGACCGCGAAAAGGATGTCGAGACCGGCCGCCGGGCCGGTGTCGCCGTCACCGTGCGTCTCGACGACGACGGCACCGGCGCCAACCCCGACAAGGACAAGCCCACCGCCGCCACCCACCGCGTGGCCGACATCGCCGCCTGCGCCGACCTCCTCCGCCGGCTTCTCCCCGATCTGCGCGGCGCGTGAGCCCGGCCGCGCCGGGGGCGCGGGCGGGTATCCCGCGGTCGCCCTCAGGTCCGCCACCGCATCGGCATCCACTCCTCCTCCGCCCCCGGACAGCCGTTTCCTCGTCGACGGTCGCGTCGTCCGGGACGTCCTCCTCTGGCACCTCAGCGCGGGGTGTTCCACTGATGCCCCGCCGGGTTTCCAAGCATTGGCGCTGCGGGGCGACACTGGCCCGACCTCCGGGCGGGCCGGGCTCGTTCCAAAGGCGTGTACGGGCCGCCCGGAGGTCGGCCCCTTGTTCCTTGAACCTGTGTTAGATTAGGCGTCGTTCTTCCGATAAGTGTCGGAAAGGATGCCC
>CACXEY010000297.1 GCA_902766695.1 uncultured bacterium | reverse complement strand
TAGGGTATTCGAGGCGGATGGGGCGGCCGGGGGAGGAGGCGGGTTCGAGGGTGGCGGCGAGGCGCCATCGTTCGTCCTCGCCGAACGGGGGCGGGATGTGGACGGTTTCGCGCCGGGTGCCGGGGACGGGGGCGGCGTGTTTGCAGACGGGTATGGAGACGACGAGGCATTGTTTCCTGCCGGCGGGGGCGAGGCCTTCGAGCTGGATGGATAGGGAATGGAAGGCGGACGGGGCGTCGAGGCTCCAGTCGAGGGTCTGGGTGGTGCCGCCGGAGCGGGAGAGGGTCATGGCGAGCTTGGGGGCGTGGAGGTCGCGCCGCAGGGCGACGGCGAACGCGGCGGCCACGGCTGCGCCGATGAGGGGGAATGCCCACACGAGCCGCATCATGGGGTCGTGCGGGCCGGGCGCGGACATGAACACGATGGCGGTCGGCCACGCGAGGAGGTTCCAGAAGAGGGCGAAGGCGCCGAACGAAAGGGTGTTCCCGCGCGAGCGGCGGAGGGGCCAGCGTCCCGTTTCGGTGCCCTGGCCCGGCCGCAACGCCCGGACCAGCAGGAAGATGCCGGCTCCGGCGATGACAAGGCCGATGGACAGGAAGAGGGGGAAACCGAGCAGGTCGAGGTCCGGTCCGCCGGAGCGGTGCAGGGTGCTGCGCCGCGGATCGGAGGGGAGGACCCAGACTTTGACGGTGCTGCCGGGCCGGACGGATTGGGCCAGCCGGCGGGCGCGGGCGCTGCCGGAGCTCGCGTACTCGCCCGCGAGGCCGTCCACGCGGTCGCTTTCGTAGGTTTTGCCCCGGTAATCGTATTCGTAGCCGATGCGGGCGGAGTAAAGGGTCCTGGAATGCCCGCTCCCGCCGCCGCCCGGGTGGCTCGCGACGCCGGTATACAGGACTTTCCCGGTGACCGGGACCAAGTCCCTGCCGGAGGGATGGTCCGCGGACAGGGCATCGGAGAGCATTCCGGCTCCCTCCATCGCGAACAGCGAGCCGAATAGCGTCATGCACAGGGGCAAGATGCCCCTTCTGAGGCGGCCGCCCCAGAGACGGCGGGTTTTCGGAAAGGCCTCGACGAGTCCCAGGGCGCCCATCAGCTCCGCAATCAGGAAGAAGGCCGGAAGCAGCAACCCGAGGCCCCAGGACCTATTGGCGCGGTCGCCGAAGGGGTCCTCGACGGGGAGGACGGCGTTGTCGTCGTTCTCGGGATCGACAAGGCAGACGTGGTCGGTGCCGCGGGCGTATTTTTCGAGGAGGGGGATGCGGGTTTCGAGGCGCTGGAAGGTGTGGTGGGTGCCGCCGGGGCGGTCCAGGGCGGCGGCGCGGTGCATGAGGCCGTTCCAGTAGTAGGAGTATTCGGCGGTGAAGGCGAAGTCATCCACCCGGCGGCGCTCGACGGAGGAGGATTCGATGCGGCAGGGAACTTCGGCCCAGCCGCGGGTGGAGGGGGCGGAGGAGGAGGCCGAGGCGAAGAGGCTGAACAAGAACAGGACGAAGAAGATGTTGACGGCGGCCAGGCCAACGATGCCCGAGACGAGGGCGCCGGGGCGGATGCCGTCGCGGCGGACGGGCAGCTGGTACGGGGAGGGCAACATGGCGAGCGCAAGTCTGGCAGGAGCCGGGCGGGAAGTCAAATCCAAGCGGCAGAAAAGCGGAAAACAAGAGAAATCGCCAATGTTTCCTGCAATCTCGCAGAAAAGGGGCCAGACCCCGCCAGAGCCTTAATTCTCCCACCCATCCGTTCCCGCCGTTTGGCTTGTCGCGCTACGCTCCTTCGTGTTCCAAATCCGCACGATTCCAGTTTTGCCGGATACCATGCCGCAACCAGAGCAATCCTGCGCCGGAAAAACCCAACCCCAGTGCAATATCAAAATAGGGCATGGAATGGGAAAATCCCCAAATGAGGTTGGCCGTTACAACACAGATGCTGGCTCCGACCACTGCAATCATCCCGCGCTCCTTGATGCTCGGGCGAAGTGTTTTTGTCTGGTAAAAGACCCCGAGAAGAATTCCCCCGCCCAACATGCCAAGAAGAACACCCCCGGACCCCACGAGCAGTTCTTCGATGAATTTGACATCATTGGACAACAATGCCCTAGCTGACGGCACGAACATTGCCATAAAGAACAGAACAAACAATAGCATCCAATAGATATACATTGCTATTGCGATTCTTTTTATATTTTTCATCAATTTCCAATCTCCTAATTCTTTCACAACTGCCATCTTCCTGAAAACAAAGAGGGAGAAACTCGGGGCCAGACCCCTTGGTGGGAAGAAGAATGAGCATTTCGGGGTTGGAATGGGTTGTTCATCTCAAGGGGTGAAGCTACAGGAGGCGGGAAGTTGCGTCAACTCTTTTGGGAGCTGGAAATGAAT
>CACXEY010000296.1 GCA_902766695.1 uncultured bacterium | reverse complement strand
GCCGCGGGCGCCGGGCTCGGTCTCGGTGATTTCCTTGACCACGAAGGCGGGCAGCGTCACGGAGACGGCGCGGCCGTTGTGGAAGAGGACTTCGCATTCGAGGTCTTCGATGAGGAAGTACTTCTGGTCGCCGAGGACGTTCTCGTGGAGCTCGACCTGGTCGTAGGTCTTGTTGTCCATGAAGACGTACTTCTCGCCTTCCTGGTAGGAGAAGGAGAGGGTGCGGGACTCGATGTTGGGCGTGTCGATCTTGTCGACGGCGCGGAAGGTCTTTTCCATGGTGTTGCCGGCGAGCATGTTCTTGATGCGGCACTTGTACATGGCCTGGCCCTTGCCGGGCTTGACGAACTGGAATTCGGTGACTTCGTAGGGGATGCCGTCGATCTCGATCTTCAGCCCCTTGCGCAAATCCGATGCGGTGTATGCCATACGATCCTGCTTTCTTTGGTTGGTTGTGAAAATGTTGGGGGAAATGTAGCCGAAATCGGGCGATTGCCAAGAAAAAAGGGAAGCGGGGCCTGGATGCGTCGGAGGCAGGAGATCGCGAATCGCTCTCCATTCCCACTGGGAGTCGAAAAGGCCGGTCCCTGGCGGGACCGGCCTGCGGGCGGGTTGGAGGCCCGGTTACTGGACGCGGAGGAAGAGGAAGGGCTTGTCCATCGGGACCAAGGCGATGTTGCCCTCGAGCAGCGCGTCTTCGACCGGAGCCCAGGAATCGAGGTCGGCCAGGTCATCCGTGCCGTACACCGCCGCGCCGTCGCCCGTGAACTCCAGCGTCACGATGCCGCCTTCGGCGTCGATTTCCATCTTCGTGATCTCGGGCGGCACGGGGGCGGGCTCGTCTTCGACAACCAGCGTGACGGTCGCCGAGGCGATCATGCGGTCGCCGTCCTTCGCGGAGAAGGTGACATCGGTATCGCCGGCCTTGGTCGGGGTCCACCAGAAGGTGGCGGTGTCGGGATCGACGTAGCCGATGGTCGCCGGTTCCCACGCCCAGGCGTAGCCGCCGGTGTAGTTCTCCAGCGCGAGCGCCAGCTCGAAGGTGCCGCCCAGCATCAGGGTGGTCTCGCCGGTGACGGTCACGGACGGCTCTTCCTCGCCCGCGGCGGAGATGTACACGTCGTAGATGCCGACGTTCCCGGAGCCCTTCTCCCGGTAGAGGAACTGGACGTACCGCGAGTCTTCCGACAGCGCGAAGCCCACGTCCTGGCGGGAGGGCGTCAGGTTGTCGTGGGAGGCGAAGACCGCGACGTCCGTCCAGGTCTCGCCGTCGGCGGATTCGAGGACCGCGAACGTGGAGACGCTCCCGGCGTCCGTGCCGTTGCCCTTGATCCCGAAGGAGAGGGTGCCGGGGGTGCCCTGGAACTTGATCTGCATCCACGCGCCGGCGGCCCGGAACTTGGCGGAGCCGTCGTTGTAATCGGGGTCGAGGCCGTTGTGGGTCAGGCCCGCGATCGTGGCGGTCTTCCACGGCCCGGGATACGGCGTGTCCTTGTCGATGAATGGCAGCACCGCGTAGTCCACCACTTCGGCGAACGTGGCGGAAACGACCACGTCCTTGGCCGGCATCTCGAAGGTGTCGCCCTCGATGGGCTCGCCGTCGACGGTGATGGCGACCAGCTCGTAGCCGGGGGCGGCCGTGGCGGTCACGGTGACGGTCTCGCCTTCGGCGGCGGTGGCCTTGTCGGCGGTCACTTCGCCGTTCTCGATGGTCTCGTCGATCGCGACCTGGTATCGGACGGCCGCCGGGACGACGCTGTAGATGGCGTTGGCGTACGCCTTTTCGCCGGCGCCGTCGGTGGCGATGCAGGTGACCTTGTAGGGGCCGCCCGTCTCGGTGGTGTCCAGCGCCAGCACGTTGCCGGTGGTTTCGGACACGGTGCCTTCGACGATCCACTCGTACCCGACGATGCCTTCTTCGTTGTGCGGCGTCGCGGTGAGGAACGCTTCGCTGCCCTGCTCGACCTCGAAGAACTCGTCGGCGGGGTCGAGGGTGATGGAGAACACCGCCGGGCCGGCCTTCTTGTAGAGGGCGGGCGTCGTCTGCGAGCCGGTGTAGGCCGCGAAGTACTGGTTGTTCGGCGTGGTGTTGCGCTGCAGCCAGCGGGAAGGATAGGCCACGCTGGCGATCTTGACCGCCGGGGCGTCCGCGAGGTCGATGGTCCATTGCGCGAGCGGATCCGCGCCGTCCGCAAGGACCTGCGCGGTGTTCCCGTCGGACACGGCCGCGGCGTAGACGCCGGCGGCGGCGTTGTACAGCACGTACTCGCCGTCTTCGGCGCCCGCCCGGATTTCCCAGACGATGGCGGCGTTGTCGGTCGCGATGGAGCCGTCTTCGGCGATGGTCACTTCGTCCAGGCCGATGCGCGTCCCGTTGTTCTCGTTCTTCAGTGCGCTGGTAAAGCCGCCGTCCTTGTGGGCGACGACCAGGTACTCTTCGCCGGCCACGAGGTCGGCCGCGCTTTCGACGGGCACGTACGTGACCAGGACGATCTCGGTGAACACCGCGGAAACGACCGCTTCGCCTTCGGGCATCTCGAAGGTGTTGCCCACGATGGGTTCGCCGCCGAGCAGGTAGGTCTCGAGCTTCCAGCCGTCATCGTGCTCGCAGGAGAGCGTGACGGTCTCGCCGGCTTCGGCCTCGGCCTTGTCGGCCGCGACGGTGCCGTGCTCGATGGCGTCGTCGATTGTGACGGGATACTTGACGATGGCCGCGAACGTCGCCGAAACCACCGAGTCGCCCGCGATTTCGAAGGTGTTCCCTTCGATGGGCGAGCCGTTGACCAGGATGGCCTCCAGCTTGTAGTTCTCCGCGGGCGTGGCGGTGACCGTGACGGTCTCGCCTTCTTCCGCCTCGGTCTTGTCCACCGTGACGGAGCCGTTCTCGATGCCGTCCGCGACCGTGACCGTGAAGACGGGCGGCGGCGCGACGACCGTGAACTCGACATCTACCGACGCCGTCTGCGGCTCGGCCGACGAGTCGGTCGAGGTCACCGTGACCGTGTAGTCGCCGGGTTCCAGCGTGCCGGGAATCGCCAGCTCGGGTCCGGTACCGTTCAGTTCCGGGGTTTCGCTGCTCCAGGCGTAGGTGTACGGCTCGGCGCCGTTCTTCGCCGTCGCGATGACGCTGTCCGGGGTCCCCTGCCTGACCTCGAACCCGGTCTTGTCCACATCGACGGTGAAGACCGCTGGCCCGGACTTCTTGTAGAGCGCAAGCGGCACGAACGACGAGGAGGGGGTGGTGTAGCACGCGAACCGCGTCGAACCGATGTTGTACAGCAGGTAGCGCGACGTGTTGCCGACGTTCTGAGCCAGGAACAGGCCGTCGCTTTCCGAGATGGTCCACGTACTCTTCGCGCTGGCTTCCTCTTCGGCGCCGGCGCTGTTGCCGCCGGCGAGGTAGCCCACGAAGCCGACGGCGTCGTTGTGGATCGTCCAGCCGTCGTCGGTCTTCGCGAGCGTCCACACGATGGAGTCGGCGGGGCCTTCGATGGTGTCGACCTCAATGGCCATGGGGGCCTCACTCTGCATGATGTGGGGGGTGCCGCTCGTTGGGAGCTGCGCCAGCATCGCGTACTCGCCGTCGGGCGCGGCGCCGGTGATGACATACTCGCCTTCCTCCAGCCCGTCCAGCGAGGTGATCTTCACGAACGCCTCGCCGCGCTCCACGAAGGAGGCCGTCACCAGCACCTCCATGGCGGGCATCGCGAACTCCGCCGGGGAGGAGGTGAACTCCAGGCTTTCCTCTCCGTAGGAGACCGTGAGGGTGCCGAGCTTGTAGCCCGGTTCCGGCGAGGCCGTCAGCGTGACGGTGTCGCCTTCCCTGGCCTCTTCAACGTCCGCCTCGACATAGCCGTTCAGGATGCCGTCCGCGATGACGACCGCGTACGTGGGTTTCGGGGGCACCACCGTGTACGTCGCGCTGGCTTCCGCCGTCGCGCCGTCCGCGCCGGCGTCCGTCGCCACGCAAACCACCGCGTGCTCGCCGACGGCGTCCGTGGGCAGCGCGAGGACCGGGCCGTCCGTCTCGGCGGGCACGCCGTCCACCGTCCAGGCGTACGTCACCTCGCCGGCCGCGTGCCGCGCCGTCGCCGTGACGCTCGCCGCCGCGTTCTGCTCGAACTCGGTCCCGTCTTCCAGGTCCAGCGCCACCGAGAAGTCGGCGGTGGAGATGTAGAGGTCGTAGAGCGCGACGTTGCCAACGGCCTTCGTCACGTAGAGGAACCGGACGTACCGGGACTCCGCGGACAGTTCGTTCGTGAATCCGCTCATCGTCTGCGACAGCGGGTTTTCCTCGGTGGGATAGGTGGCGAGCGTCGTCCAGTCCTCCTCCGCGCCCGTCGCCGACTCCTGCACCACGAACACGCAATCCGCGCTCGTCCCGTTGCCCTTGAGGGCATAGGACAGCGTCTCCGGCGTCCCGGCGAACTTGACCTGCACCCAGTCGCCGGGGGAATCGAACTTCGCGCCGCGCCCCTCGCCCGAGGTGTAGTCGGTGTCGAGCCCTTCCGAGGTCACGCCCGCCGCGTCGGGGTTCTGCCACGGCCCGGTGAAGGGCGTGCCTTCCGCGAGGAACGGCAACGTCGCGTAGTCCACGATCTCGGCGAACGTCGCCGAGACTTCCGTCGCGCCCGCGACCGTGAAGGTGTCGCCTTCGATGGGCTCGCCGTTGACCAGGATCGCTTCCAGCGCGAAGCCGCCGTCCGGCGTGGCGACCACCGTCACGTCCGTGCCTTCGAGCAGGTCGATGGGCGTCTCGATGGGCGTCCCGTCCAATTCGAGCGCGACCGACCCGTTCTCGATGCCGTCGGCGATGGTGACCGCGTACGGCACGGGGGCGGGCACGACTGTGTAGGACACGGTCGCTTCCGCCGTCACGCCTTCCGCGCCGGTGTCCGTCGCGGTGCAGACCACCACGTGCGCGCCAAGCCCGTCCGTGGGCAGCGCGAGGACCGGGCCGTCCGTCTCGGCGGCCACGCCGTCCACCGTCCAGGCGTACGTCACCTCGCCGGCCGCGTTCTTCGCGGTGGCCGTGATGCTCGCTTCTTCGCCTTCCAGGACCTCGAAATCCTCCGCCGGATCGAGCGCGACGGAGAACACCGGCGTGCCGGGTTCGTATTCGACCGTGAACGATTCGCAGTAAATCGAGTTCGCCGAGGCCGAGATGGTGATGACCACGTCGCCGTCGACGACCGTGGACGTCACGGCGGGCGTGATGTCCACGTAGCTCGTGCTCCACCTGCCGTACCAGCTTTCCGTGTTGAAGCGCGAGTCGGCGATGGCGGTGATGACCGCGTCCCCGCACACCGCCTCCAGGCTACCGGCGCCGCCGCGCGCGTTGGACTTCATGCTCAGCGTCAGCCCCGTGATGGTCGCGCCCTCGTATCCCTTCAGCGTCAGCGTCATGTGGGTGCCGCCAATCAGCTGGCACACGGTATTGTAGGTCGAGGCATACACCGCCTCGGACTCCTCCGGCACGTCGCCGTGGTTTTCCACCGCCGACGTGCTGACAACCGTGTACGTCGCATACTTCACGGAGCTCTCGGCGAACGTCGCGGCAACTTCCGAGTCGCCCGCCAGCACGAAGGTGTCCCCTTCGATGGGCTCGCCGTTGACCGTGATGGCTTCCAGCTTGAAGCCGCCGTCCGGAATCGCTTCCACCGTGATTTCGGTGCCCTCGAGCAGTGCGATGGGCGTCTCGACGGGGGTTCCGTCCAGATTCAGCGCGACCGACCCGTTCTCGATGCCTTCGGCGATCGTCACCGTGTACTGCTTGGGGGCCTCCACGACCGTGTAGCTCACGCGCGCCTCGGTCGTCTCGCCGTCACGCCCGGCGTCCGTCGCCACGCAGACCACTTCGTGCGGTCCAAGCCCGTCCGTGGGCAGCGGAAGGACCGGCCCGTCCGTCTCGGCGGCCACCCCGTCCACCGTCCAGGCGTACGTCACGTCGCCGACCGCGTTCTTGACCGCCGCCGCGATGCTGGCCTCCTCGTCCTGGATCACGTCGAAATCCTCGGCCGGGTCCAGCGCGACGGAGAACACGCCCGCGCCGACCTTCTTGAACAGGTACGGCTTCGTGCCGCCCTTGTAGTTCGCGAAAAACTTGTTGTTGGAGGTGCTGTTGCGCTGCAGGGACTTGCCCTCCTGGTAGGAGCCGATGGTGGCCAGCGAATTCGTCTCAATGGCGATGGTCCACTGCGCCGCCTCGCCCGTGCCGTCCTCGACCAGCAGGGCTTCGTTGATGGAGGCGGAACTCGGAGCCGCGACGTACACGCCCGCCGCCGCGTTGTAGAGCGTATAGACACCGTCGGAAGCCCCCGCGCCGATGGTCCAGACGAGCGAATCGTCCTCCGTCACGATCGCGCCGCCGTCGATGGCGACCGTTTCGTCCACCGCGATGCGCCCGGTGTAGCCGCTCACGTACTCGTTCTTCATGGCACTCGTGTAATTGCCTTCGGAAACGGCCACGACCAGGTAGTCCGCCCCCACCTCGAAGTCGTCCATGCTTTCGACCAGCGCGTACGCCGTCCCCTCCCAGGGCGCGAACGTCGCGGAAACGACAACGTTTTCGGAGGGCATCGTGAACGACCCGTCCGCCGCCACGTCGATGGCGCCGCTGCTTTCGCCGGTCACGCTGACCGATTCGACCTTGTAGGAGCGCGTCGCCGGCGTGGCGACCACCGTCAGCACCGTGCCTTCGACCACGTCCGTGGGGACGGCCAGCTCGGTTTCGCCGTCGTAGACCGCGACGGAGCCGTTCTCGATGCCGTCGGCAACCGCCACCGTGTAGGCCTGCGGGGCCGCGACCACCGTGTACTTCACGCTCGCCGACGCCGTGACGCCTTCCGCGCCGCCGTCCGTGGCGACGCACACCACCTCGTACGGCCCGCCGACCGTGTCCGTGGGCAGCGCCAGCTCGGGACCGTCGGTTTCCGCGGGCGTCCCGGCTACCGTCCAGGCGTACGTCACCTCGCCCAGCGCGTTCTTCGCCGTCGCCGTGACGGTCGCTTCGGCGCCTTCGACCACCTCGAAATCCTCCGCCGGGTCGAGCGCGACGGAGAACATGGCGGAACCGATTTCGTAGGTCACCGCGACGGATTGGCAATACAGCGAGTTTTCGCTCCCCGTGATGAGGAGGACGATGTCATCGTCGACCACCGTGGGTGTGACGGCGGGCGTCACGTCCACGTAACTGGTGCTCCACGCGCCGTGCCAGTCCGCGCTGTTGAATTTCGAATCCGCGATGCTCGTGATGACGGCGTCGCCGCACGTCACGCTCAAGCTCCCCGAACCGGCCTTCGCGTTCGACCTCATGCTCAGCACCAGGCCCGTGAGGGTCGCGCCCTCGTACCCCTTCAAGGTGAGTTTGAACGTGTTGTTGGCCGTGACCTGCCCGACGTTGTTCGCCGTCTGTTCGTAGGTCGCGGACGAACCGCCGGGCACGTCGCCCGACTCCGTCACTTCCGTCTTGCTCGCGACCGTGTAGACCGCCGTCCGCTCAAGGCTCAACTCGAACGTCGCGCTGACCGTCGCGCCGCCCTCCGGCAGCGCGAACGTGTTGCCCGCGAGGGCCACGCCGTCGACCAGGATTTCGACCAGCCGGTACCCTTCGTCGGGTTCGGCCGTCACGGCGATCTCCGTGCCGGCGACGCCGGAGGCGGGCTCGACCGAGACCGTCCCGCCCGCGCCCTGCACGACCTCCACGTCGTACACCGCCGGAGCGGGCACGATGGAGAAGCTCACCGTCTGCTGCTCGGCGACGCTCGTCCCGTCGTTCGCGTCGCAGGTGACCGTGTAGGGGCCGCCGATGTCGGTCGAATCGATGGCGAAGACGTTGCCCTCCACGGTGCCGGGAACGCCTTCCGCGCCCCAGACGTAATCCACTGCGCCCTGCGCGTACTGCGGAATCGCCGTGATGGTCGCCGGTTCGCCCTGCACCACCTCGAAATACTCGGCGGGGTCCAGGCCGATCGAGAACTTCAGCGGCTCCGTCGTGTACTCGATCGTGTAGGATTCGACGTACAGCGAGTTCACCGACGCCGTAATCACGATTTCCACCGCGCCGCCAGGAACGGCCATGGGGATCACCTCCGGCCTGATGGGTACGAAGGACGAAGAGAAAGCCCCGTTCCATCCTTCGTCGCTGAACGGCGCGTCGTCGATGCGCGCGAACTCGGTCCCGCCGCTCGTCGCGACCAGGCTGCCCGCGCCGCGCCCGGCGTTGGAATGCATGCTCAGCGTCAGCCCGGTGATGGAGGCGCCATCGTACCCCGTCAGCGTCAGCGTCATGCTGTTGCCCGCAGTCGCCTGCCCGGAAGTGGAGTAGGTCTGGCTGTAAGCCGCTTCACTCCCCTCCGGGGCCGTCCCCGCCGTGACCGACACCGCCTTGTTCGCCACCGTGTAGGTGACCGAATCCGCCAACGCCCCCGCCGCGCACAACCCCGCGGCGACCAGACCGACCAACCATTTCTTCATGCTTGCGCACCTTTCCGTGTTGTCGCGGTTCCGGCATCCGGCCTGTCCGGCCCGTCCACCGAAGCCGCTGGTTTTCCTTGTGGTCCAGCAAACCATTTTCCCTCTACCGCGGGAAGCCCAAACCCATTCTCGCCGTCAAGCGATTTACCTCCGCACAGAGTCCGGTCTTTCGCCGAGTGGATGCAAGGGATGCGAATCCGTCCCCGGGAAAGACGCCGGACCCGGTCGCCGGACGTTTCCGGCCCGGGCCGGGGCACGGGCGGTCACCCGCCGCCGAGGAGGCGGTCGAGGCGTTCGACGGTGTCGGGCTGGCAGTAGAGGACGATGCGGTCGCCGGAGGCGAGGAGGAGGTCGCCCGTCGCCACCAGGACGCGGCCGGAGCGGAGGGCGGCGACCAGGATGACGTCTTCGGGAAGGTTGGGAAGGTCGCGGATGGCGCGGCCGGTCCAGGGGTGGGAGTCGTCGAGCTTGAGTTCAATGAGTTCGCCGGGCAGCCGCGAGAACAGCGCCACCGCCGAGACGTTGCGGCCGCGGACGAAGTGCAGGATGGCGTTGACCATCGCGAGGTTCGGGTCGACGACGCGGTCCAGCAGACGGAGCTGTTCGGCGATCTCGATGTACTCGGGCTTGGCGATCTTCGCGGCGGTGAAGCGGGCCCCGTAGCGCTCGGCGACGAGGCAGCCGATGATGTTCAGTTCGTCGGAGCCGGTCGCCGCGACGTACGCCATGTCTTCGGGATCGCCGATGCCGGAGAGGGTCTGGCGCTCGAGCGCGTCGCCCTTGATGACCAGGGTGCGGCGGAGGCGCTCGGAGCAGTAGTCGGCGCGGTCGGGGTCCTTCTCGACCAGGACCGTCGGCATCCGTGCCTGCTCGAGCTTGCGGGCGAGCTGGAGTCCGAGTTCGCCGCCGCCCGCGATGACGATCCGCTGGAACTTCCGGTGCTCGGGCCAGGCCCACTGGAGGAAGGTCGAGATGGCGTCGGGTTCGCCCGCGAAGTAGACGTCGTCGCCCACCAGGAAGGAGGTCCCGCCGTGCGGCGCGAGGACTTCTTCGCCGCGCGCGACGGCCAGGAAGCGGATGCGGCGGATCCAGTCGGGGTTGCCGAAGCCGGAAAGGGTGTTGCCGAGCAGCGGGCTGTCCATGTGGATGGACATGCCGACGACCATGACGCGGCCGTCGAGCAGGTCGGTGACTTCGACGGAGCCGGGCATGCGCAGGACGTCGCAGACGTCGCGGGCGTATTCGTCGTACTGGTTGACGAGGAGGTCGACGCCGAGCTTGGCGAAATCGACGTGCCGGCTCGTCATGTAGCCGGGCGCGGAGACGCGGGCGGCGGTGCGTTCGACGCCGCGGGCCTTCGCGAAGATGCACGCGAGCAGGTTGGTGTCGTCGCGGTCCGTGACGGCCAGCAGCAGATCGGCGCGGCCGATGCCGGCTTCTTCCAGGACTTCGGGGTCGGCGCCGTTGCCCTGCACGGTCAGCAGGTCGAGGTGGGCGTCGAGCGACGCCAGGACGTCGGCGGATTCGTCGACGACCACGACGTCGTGTTCGTCCTCGCAGAACTTTTCCGCGAGGTGCGAGCCGGTTACGCCGCCGCCGATGACCACGATGCGCATGGGTTCAACTCCGGAAGAGGAAGAGGGCCGCGAGGACGGTCGCGCCGAAAAGCGCGATGTCCAGGAGGAGGGGGATGTCGGTGAGGAGGACGCGCTCGGGGCGGTCGCCCTGGTCGCGGCGGTAGGCGAGGTCGAGGTAGCGGAAGACGCCGAAGACCACGAACGGGATGGTCGCCGCCAGGCGGTTGGTGCCGAACTTGGCCACGGTGTCGGGCCAGAGGGTGTAGATGGAATAGACGACGATGGTCGCGCCGGCGGTGACCGCGACGAGGAGGTCGAGGAGCTTCGCGTCGTAGCCGTCGAGGGCGTCGCGGGTTCCCTGGCCGGAGAGGTTCGCCTTCTCGTGGCGGCGCTTGCAGAGGGCCAGGAACAGCGCCAGGAAGAACGTGCAGACGAGCAGCCACGGGCTGATCGGCACGCGTACCGCTTCGGCACCCGCCACGGCGCGCATGACGAAGCCCGCGGCGATGATCATGACGTCGAGCAGGGAAACCTTCTTGAGGCCGAAGGTGTAGGCGAGCTGCATGACGAAATAGGCGGACGTCACGGCGAACAGGCGCGGGGCGATCTGCCACGCCCCCCACGACCCGATGCCCAGCAAGGCGGCGGAGACGGCCAGCGCGGCAGCGGTGCCGACCTCGCCCGCGGCGATGGGGCGGCGGCACTTGACCGGATGCAGGCGGTCCTTCGGGGCGTCCTTCAGGTCGTTGAGGATGTAGATGGACGAGGAAACCAGCGCGAAGGCCAGCGCCGCCAGGGCGGATTTCCAGCACAGCCAGAGGGTGAGCGACTGGTTCCGGTCGCCCAGCGCGAAGAAGAACGCCGCGAAGACGACCGCGTTCTTCGTCCACTGGTTTACGCGCAGGAGCCGGAACAATGTGGAAAGGGGTTTCACGGCGCGGTGGCGGCGACGCTCCTGGGGTGGACCTTGCGCGGGCGGCGGCGGAAGCCCACGCGGGCCTGGAGTTTCCATACCATCCAGAGGGCCTCGTTGACGATGCCGCCGTTCATCTTGGACTGGCCGTCGCGGCGCTCCTCGAACACGATGGGAGTCTCCTTGACGCGGAACCCGAGGTGCCAGGCGGTGTGGGTCATCTCGATCTGGAACGAGTAGCCGTTGGAGCGGATTTTGTCGAGGGGGATGGATTCGAGCACGGCGCGGCGGAAGCACTTGAAGCCGCCGGTGGGGTCGCCGAAGGGCATGCCCGTGACGGTGCGGACGTACAGCGCCGCGCCGGTGCTGAGCAGCAGCCGGTTCATGGGCCAGTTGATGACGCGGATGCCGCCGATGTAGCGCGATCCGAGCACGAGGTCGGCGTCGGCGGCCGCGGCGCGCAATTGCGGGACGGCCTTCGGATCGTGCGAGAAGTCGGCATCCATCTCCATCACGAACTCGTACTGCGGCCGCTCCAGCGCCCAGCGGAACCCCGCGATGTACGCGCGGCCGAGCCCCTGCTTCTTCTCGCGGTGCAGGACGTGCACGCGCGGTTCCGCGGCCGCCATGCGGTCGGCGATCTGCCCGGTGCCGTCCGGGGAATTGTCGTCCACGACCAGCACCTCGGCTTCGGTGCACACCGACAGCACGGCGCGGACGATTGCTTCGCAATTGTCCTTCTCGTTATAGGTGGGGATGACGACCAAGGTATCCATGTCTTGATTACTCTAGGATTTCACGTGCGCGGCGGCAATCCAAAAACGGCTGGAAGCAAGTCCGGTGGAGTCGTTTTTCCAGCCGGACCAGGCGTCCCGATGGCTGGCGCAAGTCCCCGAGTGGCGTCGATTGCCAGCGAGGGCAGCCGTCCAGCCATCCTTACTTGAGCAGCGCGTCCGCCGCTGGGAGCAGTAGCCGCTGCATCACGACGTCGGGGAAGAGGCCGATGGCGATGGTGGCCAGGGCCAGCAGGAGCATCGGGAAGGCCATCGCCAGGGGAACCTCCTTGACCTCCGCAAGGTGCTTGCGGGCGGGGCCGAGGAACATGGCCTGGAAGACTTTGACGAAGCTGGCCAGGGTGAGAAGGCTCACCACCATCGCGACAATCGCCAGCAGGGGGCTGTAGCGGAAGACGGATTCGTAGAGGACCCACTTGGAGGCGAAGCCGCTCATCGGCGGGATGCCCGCGATGGCCAGGGCGCCGATGCCGAAGCACAGCATGGTCACCGGCATGGCGCGGCCCAGTCCGCCCATGTCGTCGAGGTTGCGTTTTCCGGTACGCCACACGACCGCCCCCGCCGCGAGGAACAGCAGGCCGTTGTAGATGGCGTAGTTCATCATGTGGAAGAGGGAGCCGGCAAGGGCGTCGCGGCCGAAGGCCGCCGTCTTTTCGGCGTCGCCCAGCACGGCCAGGGCGACGGAGGCGCCGAGCAGCATGTAGCCGGTCTGGGAGACGGCGTGGTGGGAGATCAGGCGCTTGACGTCGTGCTGGGGAATGGCCATCGTGACGCCGACGAACATGGAGAGGGCCGCCAGGACGGCGAGGAAGGCGCCGAGGGAGGTGGTGCTTACGACGGGCGCGCCGAAGAGGGTGAAGGCGACGCGGAAGAGCCCGAAGAGGCTGGCCTGGCTGGAAATAAGCAGGAAGGCGGAGACGGGGTGCGGGGCGCGGGAGTAGGTGTCGGGCGTCCACTGGTGCATGGGGACGGTGCCGGCCTTCATGGCCAGCGGCAGGGCCATGAGGCCGAGCGCGGCGTAGTCGGTGGCGGACGGACCGCCGCCCTGGATGGCCTGGGAGAGGGCGGCGATGTTGAGGAGGTCGTGGCGCGCGAGGAGGAGGCCGACGCCGGCGAGGTAGGAGAGGCCGCCGAGGGAGCTGATGGCGGCGTACTTGAGGCCGGCTTCGGCAGCAAGCCCGCGGTCGATGCGGCACGCGGCGAGGGCGGCGCCCGCGAGGGACGTGATTTCGAGGAAGACGAAGAAGTTGAAGGCGTCGCCCGTGGCGACCATCCCGTACACGCCCGCGACGAGCAGCAGGTAGAGGGGCTGGAAGGCGGGCAGGGCGGTCGTGCCTTCTTCGCTACGCAGGGCGTAGAGGGCGGCGGCCGTGGAGGTGACGGCGGCGATGAGCAGCATCAGCGCGCCCGCGGCGTCGATGTGGAAGACGATGCGGATGGGCACAGCCCCCGCGGCGCCCCGCCCGAGGGCGCCTTCCGGCAGGCCAAAGGCGGGGCCGGCGCCGAAGACGTAGTCGCACGAGCCGAGCGCAAGGGCCCATCCTGCGGCGGAGATGGCCGCGAAGGCGCCCAGCGCCGCCGCGAGGAAGAAGACGATGCCGCGCAGCTGGGGACGGCGCTCCGCGGGGATCAGCATCACGAGCATCGCGCCCAGCAGCGGCAAGGCCACGGCCAGCGCGGGGGAATGGGTGGAGCAGCAGCAGCTCAAGTTCATTCGCGGAGCCTCCGGACGTCGCGCACGTCGGTGGTGCCGTAGTGGCGGTGGATGACGATCACCAGCGAGAGCATCATGGCGGTGGTGGCCAGCCCGATGACGATGGCGGTCAGCGTGAGGGCCTGCACGGTGGGCAGGACCATGCGGACGCCTTCGCCGCCGTCGCGGAGGCCGGTGTAGATGGGGGCGACGGCGTCGTGCCGGTAGCCGAGCGCGACGAGGAACAGGTTCACCGCCGACTCGACCAGCGACATGCCCATCAGGACATGTATGAGGTTCCGCCGCCACAGCACCACGGCCAGGCCGGCGATGGCGACCGTCACGGCGATCACGAAGGGGAGATGGGTGAGGATCGCGTTCATTCGGCGCCCTCCGCTTCGTCGTCCCCGTCCTCGCGGTCCTCGCCGCGTTCGGCGGCCTTCATGGCGCGGATCATGGTGACCAGGATGACGGAGATGCCGCCGAAGACTTCGACGCCGACCGCCAGGTTCATCAGCGGCAGCAGCCCGCCGCTGTTGAACGACCCGCTCTCGCCGGGCGCGCCGAACCAGCCGCCCGCGTTGGCCCAGATGTTGCGGAAGAACGCCCCGTGTCCGGAGAGGATCCCCGCGAACGCCAAGCCGATGAACAGCAGCAGGCCGAACGCTTCGATGGCCTTGTAGTGGTGGTACTTGATTTCGCGCTCGCCCTCGTCGAACATGCCCGCGACCATCATCAGCGCCGCGCCGGTCGCCATGACCGCGCCGCCCTGGAAGCCGCCGCCGGGCGTCAGGTGCCCGTGCAGCACGACGTACAGCCCGAAGACCAGGCAGAACGGATAAAACACGGCCGCGATGTGGCCGACGATCCTACTCTTCCGCATCGCGCGCCTCCCGTTTTTCCTTCGCGTTGAGCTTCCGCAGCACCAGCCCCACGCCCAGCACCGCCGTGAACAGCACCGACGCCTCGCCCAGCGTGTCGAATCCGCGGTAGTCGAAGACGATCGACGTCACCACGTTGGACGCGCCCGTCTCCGCGCGCGCCGCCGCGATGTAGTGCTCGTCCATCGCCGGGGGGAGCGGCGTGCCCGCCAGCGGGTTGCCGAACGGTATCGCCAGCGCGCACCGCCACAGCGCCGCCGCCAGCACCGCCAGGACCAGGAACTTGAAAAGGTGTTTCACGGGGCCTCCTTTTCCGGGGGAGTGGGGGTCGGGGCAGGCGTGCTCTCCGGGTTTTCCGGCGTTTCCGGAACCTCCGGAGCTTCCGGAGCCTCCGGAACTTCCGGCCCCTCCGGTGCCCCCGCCGTGTCCCCCTCGCTGGGGGCGGTGGCATCCTGCCGCGTCTCGGCGACGGGTTCGCCAACGGGCTGCGGCGGTTCCGGTTCCGCCGCGGGCGCGGGGACCGCCTTCTTCCCCTTGGCCGTCACCGCGCGGATGGCGACCATGAAAATCGCCGTCGTGAGGCCCGCGCCGATGCCGGCTTCCGCGATCGCCACGTCGGGCGCCTGCAGGATGTAGAACTCCAGCGCCAGCAGCAGGCTGAACCCCGCCAGCGAGACCGCCGATGCCATCAAGTTCCGCAGGAACAGCACCGACACCGCCATCGCCACCATCCCCAGCCCCAGCGCAATCTGCAATGCCACCACGCTCGCGTTCATGCCTCGCCCTCCTTCTTCCCCGCCTCCGGCTCGGCCTTCGCCTTGTCCGCGGCAAGCGCGTCGCACACCGCGTGCGCCGGCCGTATCCCCAGATGCCAGACGGCGCGGGCGATCGCGTGCCCGCCCGTCGCGTTCGTCACCGCCAGCACCACCACGGCCACGACCGTGTGGATGGCCTGCTGGAGGACCGCCCCGTCGAAGTCCGCGCCGACCCACTGCCGGAGCAGCCACATCAGGACGGCCAGCGACGTGAAGACCGAGCCGAAGGTCGTCGCCTTCGTGTCCGCGTGCAACCGCGTGTACACGTCGGGGAACCGCAGGATGCCAAAGACGCCCAGCGTGTTGAACGCCAGCCCCACGAAGAGGGCCGCGGCCATGAGGATGTCCAGAACCGTATCCATCGCCGCCTAGTCCTTCCTCATCACGCGCGCGATGTAGAGCGTGCCCACGTAGGAGAGCAGCGCGTAGATGATCGCCACGTCCACCATCCACGTCCCGTGCAGCAGCACCGCGCCGAGCAGCATCGAGGCGACGACCAGCGTGTTGACCGCGTCGAGCGCGACCACCCGGTCGGCGAGCGTCGGCCCGCGCAGCAGCCGCCACGACACCACCGCCATCAACCCCGCCATCCAGGCCCCCGCGAAAGTGAACAGCCGCAAGATCATTCCACGATCCCCTTCACCGATTTCGGGCAATCCAGCCCGAACAACTCCCGCACCGGCACCTCGTCCCGGTTTTCCATGCCCTCCGGCACGTTGAGCATGTGGACGTAGAGCACGCCGTTGGGGGCGTCCTCCTCGAGCGTCAGCGTGCCCGGGGTGAGCGTGATCGAGTTCGCGAGCATCACGATGCCCGCGCCCGGACCGAACTCCGTCTTCACCTTCACGATGCCCGGACGGATCCGGCCGGTGATCACGCGTCCGGCCACGTCGAAATTCGCCTTGGTGAGCTCCGCGAAGAACTTGCCGCAGGCGTACGCGAGGACCTTGATCCACCGCCACGGCGAGAGCGCCTTGCCGGGCACCTGCGCGCCGAACCAGCGCGAAGAGAGCGCCGCGACGGCGGTCGCCACGACGGCGCCGATCCAGATTTCGGGCGCCTCCCAAAGCCCGAGCACGCCGCCGCTCCCCGCGGCCAGCGCCAGATACCCCAGAAACGCGAAAACCCAAGTTGTAAGGAATGCCACCATGCCGCCCATCCTATCCTTCCCCGCCCCTCCCGTCAAGAAAGGCGCGCACGCACCCTTATCCCGGTTTTTGCGGGGAAGCGGATGGCGGGAGATTTACGAGAAGCCGGGGAGGAGGGGTGTCAGGCTTGGAGGCCTTCTTTTTTGTGGGCGGC
>CACXEY010000295.1 GCA_902766695.1 uncultured bacterium | reverse complement strand
TTCGTTTAGCCGGCCTGACCATTTCCGAAGCAGAGAGAACAGTTCAGGATGCGTACCGAGCATCGGGTGTCTACACCCATCTGCAGGTTCGCATCTTGAGAGAGTAAGCGGATCGATACCAGGAAGGATTAAGGGGACAATCCCGGGGTAGCCCCCCTAACCGCCCTTTCGCTTCTCCACCCGTTCTCCAATCGCGGGCATTGTTCAACTTTTCAACCTTTCAACTTTTCAACCGCGCCGAAGGCGCGACGCACCGCCCGCGCGGGCGCAGCGTTTTTCAACACAAAGAACACAAAGCGAACACAAAGAGCACAAAGTCCTTCTTCCTCCGCGTCTTTGTGTTCTTTGCGTCCAACCCTTTGCGTTCTTTGCGTTTTCCTCTTGCGCTTGCCTTGCGCACACCTTGCGGGGTGGGCGGCAACGGGGACAACCGGGACGGATGGGACGGACGGGACAGGGGGGTGACTACCGCTTGCGGGACGGGGAGGTATCTGGTAGGTTCCATGCAGAAAAGAAAGGGGTTCCATGCCATCCATTTCCATGTTCTACGGGATTCTGGTTTTCCTCTACTTCGGGGATGACGACCACCACCACGCTCCGCACATCCATGCGCGATACCAGAATGACAAGGTGTCTGTCGCCATCGAAGGCGGGGAGGTGCTGGCCGGGAGTTTCCCGGAGGCCAAGCTGCGCATGTTGCGCGTATGGATGGACATCCACCGCGAAGAGCTCCTCGCGGACTGGGAACTGGCGAAGGCCGGCGACACGCCCTTCCGCATCCGCCCCCTGGAGTGATTCCGCTCCATGCCCGCCGCGCTCCACGATGTCCTCTCGGTACGGCCGCTCGACGGCCACCTCCTGCGGTTGCGTTTCGATGACGGAGCGGAATGTCTCTTCGACATGACCCCCTGGATGGAGCGGCCTCCCTACGCGCCGCTTCGGAATCCGGCCTTGTTCAACCGAGCAAGGGTCGAGTTCGGCACCGTCACCTGGCCCAACGGCCTGGACATCGACCCCGAGACGCTGTACCCCCGATGAACCGAACCGCCCGCATGGACAGCGTTTGGTCAAATCTTATCCCGGCGGGGCGTGGGGGTTGTTGGGTGGCGGATGGGGGGGGCCGTGAGTGACAACCTCCAGCTTCCCTTGCAACCCCCTCGTGCGGGGGCGCGGCCGTGGATGGGGTGTCCATGGCTGGCGGAAGACAGGCGGCAGGGGCCGCGACGGGGGGAGTACGGCGGGGTGCCGTCGCGGCAAGTGCAACTCCACACCGGCAACAAGCGGGGCAAGCCCTTTGCGGCAAGCGTGTTGGCGGTGCTCTTCCTGGCGCTCTCCGCCCTCTCCGCTTGCGCCGCCTCCTTCTCGCCCCTCCAAATCGGCATCCTCGGCGACAAATGCCAGCTCGTCTCCCCCGATACCCCCGTCATCGGCCTCCGCATCGGCCTCGCCTCCGACAACGCCACCGTCGCTGGTCTCGACCTCGGCTGGGGCTCCATGGCCCGCCATTTCTCGGGCATCCGGCTGAACGTCCTCTCCAGTGCGGACGAGTGCAACGGCATCTCGATTGCCTTGTTGGCGGATGTTTCAGAGCACGTCAATGGCATCGCAATCGCATTTTTGGAGCCTCTCGTGTTCGAGCGGCCGGGAGAACCTGCATTGCATCAGCACGTCAACGGCGCCACCGTCGCGTTTGCGGGCTTTGCCGAGGAGGTCAACGGCCTTCAACTCGCCTGCTTCGCCCAGGCGACGACCATCCGTGGCATCCAGGCGGCCGCCATGCCCATCGCCCGCACCGCCTGCGGTCTCCAATTCGGACTCTTCAACCGCGCAGACGACCTCTACGGCCTTCAAGTCGGCCTCGCCAACCACGCCGAATCCCTCCGCGGCGTCCAGCTCGGCCTCCTGAACTTCGACACCTCGTCATCTTGGTCTTGCCTTCCCCTGCTGCGCGTCTCACTCTAGCCGACCCATGACACACCGTCCTCCAGCTTCTCCTTGCATCCCCGGGAAAAAGAGCCAGCCACCGGATTGGTTGCAACGGCATCCCATGAAACACCGCATCCTCGCGTTGCTTGCCGCCGCCGTGGGCGTTTATCTGGCCGTCTATGCGGTGCTTTCGGCCTTGGGGGGGTATTCGGAGCGGCTTTACGTGACACGGCACCGGTACCGGTTCGGGCTCGGCATTCCCACGTCGCAGATCTGGGAGCCGTTGTTCGTGAAAAACACGCCGTGGGAGAGGAATGTCCCGGGATGGATTTTCGCCCCGTGCGTGTGGGTGGACCGGCGGTGGTGGCACAGGGAAATCGACATCATGGAAGTTTTCGGCCGGGACAACCGGGACGCAAGCGGGACCACCGGGACGGGGAGCGAAGATGGAGGGCGGCCGTGAGTGACAACCTCCAGCTTCCCTTGCTCATCCCTTGCGCGGTGGCGCGGCAGGATGCCGCACCTCCCAGGCTTGGAGACTGGAGGGCGGCATGAAACGGGTTTTCAGGAAGTTCGTGGAATCGTGGTGGATTGCACCGGCATGTTTCGCGGCGGCGGCGGTGGTGCAGGTTCCGCTTTCTTCGTGGTGTTTCGACCGGGCGTGGGAGGCGGCTTGGAAGGCGGGGGCGCCGTCGGAACGTTGGAACGCCATCATGGTCGGGGCCTGCATTGGGTTTGCCGTTCTCATGCTGGTTTTTGCGGTGTTGGCCGTCGTTGCGGTCGTATTGGCGGCGGTCAGGCGGAAGTGGCGGCGCGTTTTGGCGGGGGGGGGCGCTTGCGTGGCGGCCCTGGTGGTTGCGTTCGGAGCGGTGTGCGCGGGATTGTCGTGGGGAGAGGTTCGGAAAATCGAGGGCGAGTACGGCGGCAGGGAACCGTCCTTTGGGGAAATCGAACAGGATTGGAGTGTTATCTACCACGAAATCATCCCGCATTGGGTCAGCCCCGACTGGAGGCGGCGGCTCCGCCCTTTGCCCGACGGGAGTTTTCTTCTGGCCATTGAAGGCGGCAGCGGGCATGGAATCGAGGCGGAATACCGCGAGCGGAAAGCCAAGGGAATTCCTCCGGGGAGTTATCCCTACAACGCGGATTTGTGGACGGAATGGAACCCGTCGGAAGAGGCGGTCGAGGTGAGAATACGGACCGGGCATTGGCCGGAGAAGAATTCAAGGGAGACCCCCCTTCTTCCCCAAGAGGAGAATCCAGCACAACCATGACCGCTCTCCGTCAGCTTCCCTTGCTCATCCCTTGCGCGGAGGCGCGGCAGGATGCCGCACCTCCGAGGAAAGCCCGCCGGGCTGCCGGCTCCAGATGGTGGCTGGCGGCGGTGGCGGGGATTGTGGCGTGGGGGGCGGCGGCGGGAGCGAGGGGGGATGTGGTGGCGGAGGTGGCCGGGTTTTTCGGGGTGGGGAGGCGCTGGCTGGGTGTGGAGGACTTCTTCGACGTTCATGCGTGCGGGGTGCCGGAGGAGGCGCCGGAGCGGTTGGTGCTGTCGGGGATGGTGTTCCACAGCGCGCTGGGAATCGAGGCCGTGAAAACGCGCGCGGAGGGTGACGTTTTGTTGGTGGAGGTCCGGGCCGGTCTCGCGCGCAAGGGGGTGGACGGCAATTTGAACGAGTCCATCACCTTGTCCGACGGCATCCGGGAAGTGCAGTTCGGGCGCGGGCGCACGGTGGTGTGGTCCCGGCGCGTGGCGGATACGTGGCGGAAGCTGGGGGAGATCGTGGTGCCGAAGGTGGAGTTCGTCAATGCGGCGCCGGGGAATGTCCTGGAGTATGTCTGCGGCATGGTGGCGTATGCGACGGGGAAGGAGGAGCCGGAGTTCGAGGTGGAGTGGGAGGATGCGGCGGGCCCCCTTCCGCCGGTGACGCTGACGCTGGAAAGGGCGTCGGCGCGCGACATCCTGCGGGCCGTGGACAAGGCGTTGGGGGTATATACGGAGTTGAAGGCGGACGGCAGCGGGTGGGTGGTACGGCGGGTGATCCGGCTGGAGGATGCCGTGGAGTTCGTCCCGCCAACCGGCGGGGGGGAGGGCGGGGAATGAAGGAAGGCGGCTTGTCCATGCACTCTTCTTGCACAATGGCGCGACTGGAAGTCGCACCTCCCAGGAGGGGCGAAGGCTTCCGGCCTGCGGAAAGACCGCGGGCAGGATGCCCGCGCTCCGACAGGGGGCCCGCCCGAAGGGCGCTCGGCTTGTTTGGCGCTTGCCAGACGCTCCGCAGGCGCGGAAACTTGAACGCCGCTGGAAACGGAACGGGAAACACATAGACCAAAGGTACACCATGAACAACCCGACCCAGTTTCCGTCGTTCTCCATGCGCTCTCCTTGGGCATGCTTGGGCACTTCCCTCAAACGTTTTGGCTGGCTGTTGTCGGTCGTCGTGCTCTGTTGTGTCTCGTGTGCGACGGAGAAAAAGGGCATCTGGGATGTCGTGTACAGGGAGCGCATCCAAAATGACTACGAAATATTCCTTTTGCGGCACGAAAACAGCGTGCAGTTTTATGCTGAATACAAAGGAGATCCTATCTGCGAAACCGAAATTTGCCACAATCCCGCATATACAAGCTCCCTTGTGTTCCCGTTTTGTGCCGACGACAGGACCGGAAGCAGATTCATCTACTATGGCAAGGACAAGGGAATCTTCACTACGATCGCCTGTATGCCTCAAGGATCGAACACGGTAAGCCTTCTGGACCAAGACGGCGATGGATATCCCGAGTGGCGTTTGATTACTTCCTTTCCCGCAAACCGCGAGGTGGTCTGCGAAGAACTCGCCCCGCAAGTCATTTCGCCCGAAACAGCGGGCAGGACAGCCCCCGAAAAGGAGAATCTGGAGTTGCCGTGACCGCCCGCCTTCCAGCCATCACGCCGCCCGAAGGCAATCGATTGCAATCGACTGCTATCGGAATGGCGCGACTGGAAGTCGCACCTCCCAGGAGGGGCGACCGGCTTCCACGACACGCCTTTGCGTTCTTTGCGTCCAACCCTTTGCGTTCTTTGCGTTTTCATCTTGCGCTTCCCTTGCACACACCTTGCGGGGGGGGGCAACGGGGACAACCGGGACGGAGGGTTTTCCTTGCGCGTCTCATGCGCGAGGATTCGGTGGGGGGGAGGGAAGATGAACACAGGTTTTTCTTGGTAAAGGTAATGCCTTGATTGGGGGTACAATTCTGGTAGCATGCGAGCGTCAAAACTGAATCAGGAGAACCGTACCGTGAACGCGAAAACCGTTTTGAGTCGCCGATGCTCCGCCGATGCACCCGCCGGCCTTCTCCTGTTGGGGTGGGCGGGATTGCTGTTCCTCCTTCTCAGGGGACTCACGGCCCTGTGGTTGGCGGTCGTTTTGTTGTTGCAGACGGGGATACCCTCGGAGTGGACGGAGTTTCGTGGGGTTCTGCTGGCGTGGGGGGGCCGCTTGACTTGGCTGGTTGTTCCGCTGGCGGCGTATGGAATCTGCCTGTGGTTGTTGCGCAAGGTGGTCTGGAACGGACAGCCCATGCGGCGGCCTGCCTTGGTGGCGGTCCTGTGGCTTGCCGCCGAAATCGCCGTACTGTCCGTCGGAGCCCGCATCCGCCTCGTCGCCCCCCTGGCTTGGCAGGAGGGTGCGGCCAACGGACGAACTGGCGGCCCGGTGTATGTCGTGGACAGTGCAGGCAGGCCCGTCCCCATCCAAACAATCCGCCTGGACACATTCCAGGAGATGGAGGATATCACTCCGGAGGAGGAGGCGTTGTTATCCGAAACGGACGAAGAAAGTTCCCGCCGCCTGTTCGGCAAATGATGGGAATCAAGGGAATCGGCCCGAATAACTCCTCTCGACGTCTTTGCGTTCTTTGCGTCCAACCCTTTGCGTTCTTTGCGTTTTCATCTTGCGCTTCCCCTGCGCGTTCCTTGCGCTGGGGGGGCGGAAAATTTTTTCCAATCGTTGGAAAACGGGCGAAAATTTTTTCCAATCATTGGAAAGGGAAAGGGACAGACCCCTTAACCCACGCCCTCCATCGCGCCGAAACGGGAGAAAACCGCTCTCTCCTCGCCGCGTGGAAAGCAGCGCACAGGAGCGTGCAATGAAAGCGGGCGTGGTGCGTTTCATGGGGGATGCGGCTTCCAGCCGCGTTTTCTCCGCCTGCTCCACGCGGCTGGAAGCCGCATCCCCCAAGCTGTTGCGCATGGGGTTCGCCCAAGGAGGGGCGTGATGGGCAATTCCGCAAATCTGCTGGGCCTCTATTTGTTGCTGGGAATTCCCTTGGCCGGGCTTTATGCGTACATGTACGACCGGGCACAACCCGAAGGAAGGGCCGACGAAGGAGTGATGTCGGCCTTCGGGTTGCTGAGGTGGATTTGGGTCCTGCCCTTCTGGTATTTGAAGGGCGGGCTGAAGGCGAAGGACATCAAGGCGCCGATTGTCTTCGGGGTGTACTGGATCTTGTTGGCATCGGCGATTTGGCTGGGGTCTCTTGCAACGAAGCAGCCTCCGAATCCCGCGCCCGAAGGCGCGGCGCCAGCCGCTGCGGCGGAAGGGGGCGCGCCATGAGCGCACTCCTCCAGCAAGCCTTTCGCGGCCCTTGCGCGGTGGCGCGGCAGGATGCCGCACCTCCGGAAGCGGGGCAGTACCTTCTGCACAAGCGTTGCTTGGCTTCCGGGGGTGCGGCTTCCAGCCGCGCCGGGGTGGATGGAACGCGGCTGGATAGTGCATCTCCCAGAGGGGGGAAGCCTCAAGCGGGCGTTTGCCCGAGCGCTTCAAGGTCTGTGGGGCTTGATTTCGACGCCGAAGTGCTCGTGCAGGGCCTCCGCGATGCGGCGGTTGCGGCGCACCGACAAGGATGCCACTTCACCGATCCAGCCGTTGTGGTCCTTGAGAATCAACGAATGGGACATCATCACCACTGCGCCCAGATCCTGCCCCCGCACCCGCTTCCAGTACAGCCCGAACAGGCGCACCAGCCACAGCGACTTGCGCCCCACAATCAGCACGGGCGGAGCGGCCACGCCGCACGCGAAGATGCACATGCCCAGAAGTATCCCTTGGCCATTTCCCCAGCTGGTAAAGAATTCGCGGATGAACCGTTGTCCCTGCTCGGGTTCCTCAAGGCGTCGGAGCACGCCTGCCAGACACGCTCCCTCCAAACGGATGAACAGCCCCCCGACAAGCAAAAGTGCAATGAACGCCCATTGGGCAATGGGCACGAAAACCACCGGTCTCGACTTCCGCTTTTCCATGCGTCCAAGTTTTTACCATTCCGCAGCCTTGCCATGCAAGCGCGTGGAGCGGGGGTGGAGGGAACGCGGCTGGAAGCCGCATCCCCCAGAGGGGGAAGGATTCGACTTCCAGGCTCATCCCATCCGCTTCCCTCCCTCTTTTTCCCCGTTCATTTTCACTCGCGCCGAAGGCGCGTTTCCCGTTGCCTCCCGCCGCGCCTTCTGCTAGACGGGAACTTGCAACAGGAACACCTGCAAACCAAAGGCTTCCCATGAACAGCAAGGCCAACTTGTTACTCTCCGCTCTCCTTCAGGGAACATTTTGTATGCTCTTGTGCGCTTCTTGTGCAACGGAGAAACGGGGTATCTACGAGGTTGTGCACAGGGACCGCTTCCAAGACGGCCATGAAGCGATTTTGTTGAAATCGGAAGACAACGGATCAATGCTTTTTGTTGTCGAATACAAGGGCCAGAAGGTCGGCGAATTCGGGGTCATGCCGGAAGAAAACCGTGCCATTCTCTACCGTTACCGTTCCAACAATCCATCGGATGCGGCTGCGCTTTTCTACTCCAAAGGCGGTAAAATGGTCAGTCTTGATACAACGCACCATGGGACGGACAAGGTGACGCTTCTCGATCAGGACGGTGACGGATATCCCGAGGCACGCTGGACCCTCATACCCAACAAAGAGCGGCTTGTCGAAGAACTGTCCCCACAAGTCATTTCCTCCAGAAGAAAGGTCGAAATGCCCCCCAAAGAGGGAGTCGCTCCGCCGCATCAGGGGGGGGAAAGGGAAAGGGACAGACCCCTTAAACGTGCAAAATCCTTGCCGGAGCAACCATGACCGCTCTCCTCCAGCTTCCCTTGCCCATCCCTTGCGCGGTGGCGCGGCAGGATGCCGCACCTCCCAAGCTGTTGTGCATGGGATTCGCCCATGGAGGGGCGTGATGGGCAATCCCGCAAAACTACTGTGGGGGGGCTGTTTCCTGCTGGTGGTGTCAGTGCTTGGGGTGGCGGGCTACATGTGCGAACGGTGGAAGCGGGCGCAACCTTACGGGAGGAACGACTGGATATCGGCTTTCGAGTTGCTTTTTGTCCTGCCCTTCAAGTATTTGAAGAATGGTCTGGAGGAGAAGGACGGCAAGGCGCCGGTCGTCTTTGGGGTGTTCTGGGTCTTGTTGGCGGCGGCGATTTGGGTGGGATGCTTCGCAGCGGGAAAAGAGAATCAGCCCCCGAATCCCGCGCACGAAGGCGCGGCGCCAGCCGCTGTGGCGGAAGGGGGCGCCCCGTGACCGCCCGCCCGCCAGCCGTCATGTTTCCCGAAGGCAATCGATTGCAATCGACAGCAATCGCAATGGCGCGACTGGAAGTCGCACCTCCCAGGAGGGGGACCGGCTTCCACGACACGCCTTTGCGTTCTTTGCGTCCAACCCTTTGCGTTCTTTGCGTTTTCATCTTGCGCTTCCCTTGCGCGTTCCTTGCGCTTGGGGGGCGGAAAATTTTTTCCAATCGTTGGAAAACGGGCGAAAATTTTTTCCAATCATTGGAAAAATCGGGCCGGTTTTTCCAACCATTGGAAAAAAGTTTTCCAATCATTGGAAAAAATGGCGGGAGTTTTCCAACCATTGGAAAAAATGTTTCCAATCATTGGAAAATTGTGGGGGGGAAGGTTGGCGGGGTGATGGATAGGAGGTTGGCATGAATCTTCCGGAAACGGGTGTAAGGAAACCGGTCACGACGTTGATGTTCTTTTTGGCGGTGTTCGTCATCGGGTTGGTCATGTTTTCGTACCTCTCGGTGGATTACCTGCCGGAGATGGATGCGCCGACGATCACCGTCATGACGTCCTGGGACGGGGCCAGTACCGAGGACGTGGAGAAGAAGGTCACGAAGGTCATCGAGCGCGCGCTCGGGTCGGTCAACAATCTCGAGGAGATGACGAGCACGACGCGCGAGAGCATATCGGTCGTGCGCTGCGAGTTCGTGTGGGGGACGAACCTGGACGAGGCGTCGAACGACATGCGCTCCAACCTCGACCGCGTCAAGAACGACCTGCCGGACGACGCGGACGAGCCGCGGCTGATGAAGTTCAATACCTCGCAGATCCCCATCCAGTTCTACGGGGTCACGGCGACGGAGAGCATCGAGGGGCTGTACGACATCATCGACCGCGAGATCGCCGACCCGCTCAAGCGGGTGCCCGGCGTCGGGACGGTGCAGGTGTTCGGCGGGCTTCAGCGGGAAATCCAGGTGTTCCTCGACCCGGCCAAGCTCACGGCGTACAAGATCGGGCTCGACGAAATCGCCGCCATCCTCGCCGCGGAGAATGTCACGCTGCCCGCCGGGAATCTCAAGGTGGGGCTCACGGACTACTCCATCCGCGTGCCCGGGGAGTTCGCCGCGCCCGAGGAGCTGGAACGCGTCGTGATCCGTTCGGAGGGGGGGACGTACCTGTACCTCGGGGACGTCGCGCGCGTCGTGGACGGCTTCGAGGACGAGGAGGCCGTCACCGAAACCAACGGCCGCCGCGGCATGATGCTCATGGTCCAGAAGCGGTCCGGCGAGAACACCGTCTCCGTCGCCCGCGCCGTCACCGCCGAGCTCGAAAAGCTCAAGCCCACCCTCCCGCGCGACATCCAGATCCACCTCATCGCGGACTCGTCCGCCGACATCACCCACTCGATCGCCAACGTCACCCGCACCGTCGAATGGGGGCTGCTGTTCGTGGTGCTCGTGACGCTGTTCTTCCTGCGGTCGCTGCGGTCGGCGCTGATCATCGCGCTGACCATCCCGTTCTCGCTCATCGCGGCTGTCATCTTTTTGTATGCCATGGGCTGGACCATCAACATCATCTCCATGTCCTCCCTCGCCGTCGCCATCGGCATGGTCGTCGACAACGCCGTCGTCGTCCTCGAAAACATCACCAAGAAAATCGAGTCCGGCGCCGCCCCCCGCGAGGCCGGCATGTTCGGCTCCGCCGAGGTCATGACCGCCATCATGGCGTCCACGCTGACCACCATCGTCGTGTTCCTGCCGCTCGTGTTCATGACCGGCGAGGCCGGCGTCATGTTCAAGCAGCTCGGGGGTCTGCTCACCGCCACCCTCTGCGCCAGCATGGTCTGCGCCCTCTGGCTCACCCCCATGCTCGGCAGCAAGCTCCTACAGCCGCGCGCCGTGCGCGCCGCCGCCGAGGCCCGGGGCGGGGTGGCCGCCCGCT
>CACXEY010000294.1 GCA_902766695.1 uncultured bacterium | reverse complement strand
GGGCATCTCGCCGCGGTTGACGCGGTGGGCGTTCTCGATGATCGCCGAGCCGCCGCCCTGCCGGAAGACGTGGTCGAGCCGGTACACGGGGAGGGTTCCGGAAGCGATGATGTCGCCGAGGACGCGTCCGGGCCCGACGGAGGGCAGCTGGTCGATGTCGCCCACCAGGATGAGCAGGGCGCCCGGCGGCACGGCGCGGAAGAGGGAGAGGGCGAGCTGGATGTCGAGCATGGAGGTTTCGTCGGCGACGAGGACGTCGGTGGCGAGCGGGCGGGAGGCGTCGCGCTTGAAGCCGTTGGTGGCGGGGTCGTATTCGAGAAGGCGGTGGATGGTCTTGGCTTCGCGCCCGGAGAGTTCGGCCATGCGCTTGGCGGCGCGGCCGGTGGGGGCGCAGAGCTGGATGCGCATCTTCTTGGCCGCCAGGACTTCGACGAGGGCGCGCACGAGGGTCGTCTTGCCGACGCCGGGCCCGCCGGTGATGACGAGGACCTTGTGGCGGAAGGCGCCGGCGAAGGCCGCGCGCTGGCCTTCGGCCAGGACCATGCCGTGCTTGCGCTGGACCCAGTCGATGGCGGCGTCGACCTTGACCCCGGGGCAGGGGTGGGCGCCCTGCGCGATGGCGGCCAGGCGGGCCGCGGCTTCGCGTTCGGCCAGGTGCAGGTGGGCGAGGTAGATCCACGTTTCGCCGTCGGTGCCGCGGCCGGGGACGAGGCGTCCGGCCTGGAGTTCGAGGCGGAGGGCCTCCTCCAGGCGGGCGGCGGGTATGGCGAGCATGGCCTCCGCCCTGTCGAGGAGCAGCAGCTGCGGGCACGCGCAGTGGCCCTGGTCCGAGAGCTCCAGCAGCACGTGCGAAAGCCCGGCGCGCGCGCGCAGGAGCGAGTCGGCCGGCACGCCGAGGCGCAGGGCGATCTGGTCGGCGGTCTTGAAGCCGATGCCGCGGATGTCGCGGGCGAGGCAGTAGGGGTCGAGGCGGATGGTCTCGATGGCCTTTTCGCCGTAGCGCTTGTAGATGCGGAAGGCGCGCTGGGTGCCGACGCCGTTCGCGAAGAGGAAGCCCATGATGTCGCGTATGCTCTTCTGCGCGTTCCAGGAGTCCTTGATGCGGCGGCGGCGGGTGGGGCCGATGCCGTCCACGCGCTCGAGCTCGGCGGAGCGGTTCTCGATGATGTCCAGGACGTCCTTGCCGAACGCCTTGACGAGCTTGCCCGCGTAGACCGGCCCGATGCCCTTGATGAGCCCCGAGCCGAGAAATTTCTCGATGCCGGCGAGCGAGTCGGGCACGACGGCCTCCAGGCGGTCGGCGGAGAACTGGCGTCCGTGCGCGCGGTCGAAGACCCAGCGCCCGTCGGCCTTGATCCACTCGCCGACGTTCACGCGCGGGAGCTTGCCGACCACGGCCACCTGGTCGCGCATCCCCTGCGCCTTGACCTTGAGCACGCAGAAGCCCGTCTCGACGCTGTGGAACGTGACGAGCTCGACGAGCCCTTCGAGGTGCTCCCCGCCGGATTCGGCCAATGCGGGCGCCGTGCGCGGCGGCTGCGGCGCGTCGGGGACGGGAGCGGGAATGGAGGTGCGGTCGTTCATGGAACGCGCGGAGTGTAGCACCATCCGCCGCGGATGGGGAAGCCAAACAGCGCCCGGGTTTTGCACAATCTGGTGGCCCGCCGGCGTAACGCCGGTTTTCCAATGATTGGAAAAAAGTTTTCCAATGGTTGGAAAAAACGGGCGGATTTTTCCAATGATTGGAAAAAAAAGTTTCCAATGGTTGGAAAAATTGCATGGAATTTTCCAATGATTGGAAAAAATTTCCGGCGATTTTCCAATGATTGGAAAACTTTTTGTTCTTCGGGGAATTTGGCGAAACCACCTCTCAGAATTCAACGAATGCAAGGAACAAGGATGGCACCAGGATTCGCCCCCCTCCGAGAGGGGGGTGGCGCGGCCATGAAGGGGATGTCCATGCATGGAAGAAGGGAATCGGCATGGGCCGCGACGGGGGGAGTACTGCGCTTGGCCGTCGCGGCAGGCGCGACTCCGCACCGGCAATGAACGAATCAAGAATCATGCGGATGGACCCAGTGGACGCATGCAACGACGGCCACCCGCCGTACTCCCCCCGCCGCCCGTTCCATTCGCTCCGAAGCCGCAATCCAACGAACCGTCTTCCAGCGGGCGCCCCCCCCCTCTCGGAGGGGGGCGAATGCTTGCGCACACCCCATGCCCTGAATCCGGTGAAGACCTTGCGGTTTTTTGCCGGGCGGTTCCGGCGGCAGGGCCCGACCTAACGCCTTGCCGCCAAAATCGTCTCCACGGTCCGCTTCCACGGCTTCCTCCGCGGAGCTCCCCGTGCCCATCGCAGATGGTGTTTCCATGAAATCGTATACCTGCCATGCGGGGCGGGCGTCGTCCTTGCCAAGCCGCCCCCGCTCGCCTACACTCCCTCCCCTGAATGGACTCCCCCTTCCAGCTCGTATCCCCCTTCGCGCCGACCGGCGACCAGCCGGAGGCCATCGACGCCGTATGCTCCGCCTTCGCCGCCGGCAAGCGCTACTGCACCCTCGAAGGCGTGACCGGAAGCGGCAAGACCTTCACGATGGCGAACGTCATCGCGCGCCTCGGCCGCCCCGCGCTGGTCATCAGCCACAACAAGACCCTCGCCGCCCAGCTCTACTCCGAGCTCAAGGAATTCTTCCCGCACAACGCCGTCGAGTACTTCGTCAGCTACTACGACTACTACCAGCCCGAGGCCTACATCCCCCAGACCGACACCTACATCGAGAAGG
>CACXEY010000293.1 GCA_902766695.1 uncultured bacterium | reverse complement strand
TTGCGCGCCCACATCCACATTCGTATCGCCGGAGCGGGTGATGAGAATGCCCGCCGAAATGGCGATGATCAGCGAGGGAATCTGCGAGACAAGCCCATCACCGATGGTCAGGATGCCGTAGATGTTCAGCGCCTCGGAGGCTGGAATGCCGCGTTGCGTCACGCCAATGATCGTGCCGCCCACAATGTTGACCACCGCCACCACCATGCCGGCGATACTGTCTCCCTTGACGAACTTCATGGCGCCGTCCATGGCGCCGTAGAGCTGGGATTCCTGGGAGAGTTCGGCGCGGCGCTGCTTGGCGGTCTCCATGTCGATGGCGCCGGCGCGCATGTCGGCGTCGATGGACATCTGCTTGCCGGGCATGGCGTCCAGAGTGAAGCGGGCCGCGACTTCAGAGACACGCTCGGCGCCCTTGGCGATGACGACGAACTGGACGATGGTGATGACCAGGAAGATGACCGCGCCCACGACGAAGTTGCCGCCGACGACGAAGTTGCCGAACGTCTGGATGATGGAACCGGCCGCGTTGGGGTCCTGGGAGCCGTGCAGGAGGATGCATCGGGTGGTCGTGACGTTCAGGGCGAGGCGGAAGAGGGTGGTGAACAGCAGCATCGACGGGAAGGTCGAGAAGGCCAGCGCGCGCGGGAGGTAGAGGGACAGCATCAGCAGGACCGTCGAAAGCATGATGTTGACCGAAATCAGCAAGTCCACCACCGGCGCCGGCAGCGGGATGATCAGCAGGCCGATGATGCAGACGACGAGCGCCGCGAGGACGAGGTCGCCGAAGCGGGAGAGGGCGTTCACGATGCCGGAGAAGCCGCGTCCCATGGTCAGGTCTCCAACAGGGCCAGGCGGCAGCGCTCGAAGAGGTCGGCGTCCGCGAGGAGGGTTTCGATTTCGTGCGCGGCGGCGTCGGCGGCGGTGCTGCGGCGGGATCGCAGGGCGCGGGCGGCGGAGCGGGCGGCGGCCAGGAAGCCGCGCGACGTGCGCAGGGTGGTGGGATTGGCGGCAACGAGGGCGGCCATGATCTGGTCGCCGACGGCCTTGTCGGTCGGGAAGAGGGCGTCGACGGCCTGGGACACGGTGGTGGAGCCGGGCATGAGCGGCTTCTGGGGCTGCCCGGCGGCGGGCGAGTCCATGACCTCGGCGAAGGAGGCGTTGCCGATGCCGGTATCGAAGCGCAGGGGCTCGGTGGTGCGGCTGATGTTCAGTGCCATGCGGCACCTCCGTATTCCCGGGCCGCGGCCCAGAGGGCGGCGAAAACCTGGTCGAGGAGCGGCAGCGTCGCCTCGCGTTCGGCCAGGCGCACCGCGAAGATGGCGCGGCCGCGGTTCGCGAGGTAGCCGGCGCGGATGCGGAAGGCGCCGCGGCGGGCGTCGGGATGGGCCTGGGACAGGATCGCGGCCGCGTGCGCGGCGTCGATGCGGGAGGGGACGGTCATGGAGACGGCCAGGGTGCCTTCGGCGTACTCGAAGCGGAGGGACGCCCCGTTCTCGAAGGCCAGCGCCGCCGTGCCGCGGTCGTTCAGCGCCAGGTCGGGGAGGCCGGCGCCCTTTCCGAATTCGCGGACGAGGGATTCCATCCAGACGGGAGCGCTCACGGGGCGGCCTCCCCTTGTTCGTTCTCCTGGGCGATGAGGCCGTCGAGGTGTTCCTGGGCGGCGTCGACGAGGCGCTGGCGGTCGCCTTCCTTGGCGAAGAGGCGCGGGGATAGCTGGCGGAAGAGGCGGGTGAGCTCGCGGGTGAAGTCCATCTGGGCCAGCAGCTTGCGCATCCCGCACTCGCCGAGCAGGTGGGCGATGGCTTCGGGCGGGACGAAGGTGCGCTCGGTCAGCTCCAGCACCTGCCCGGTGAGCTGCTGGCCGTCGAGCAGGCACGGGTCGGCGAACTGGACGCCCATGCGCACGGAGAGCTTGGAGAGGGAGTCGAGGACGGTCTGGAGGACCTGCACGCACTGGAGGTCGGTCAGGATGCGGCCGAGTTCGGCGCGTTCCATGGAGGGGGACTGGGCGGCGAGGTCCTTTCCGCAGCCGGCGATGAGGAAGGCGATGGCGTCGGCGAGACCGGAAGGGCCGCGCTGGGCGAGGAGGGAGCGGAAGCAGTCCTGGACCTTGGTGAAGCCGACGACTTCGCTGCGGTAGAGGTCGCGGAGTTCCTGTATCTCGCCGGGGGTGGTGGCGCGGGCGTTGACTTCTTCGGCGAGGTTGATGCCGGCCTTGATGTCGGGGCCCTTCTCGGCCATCAGCTGGGTGCGGGTGCGGCGGACGAGGTCGAGGATCTGGGTTTCACCTTCGGCGAGCATCTGCTCCATCAGGTCGAGCATCGCGAACTGGTGGCTGGGGTCGCGGGACTCGCGCGCGAGCTCCTTGAGGAGCGCGTCGGGGTCGGGAAGGGTCCCGGACTGCATGGCGCGGCGGAGGTTCTGCACGGAGCGGTCGAGGCGGTCGCGGCCCGGCATGTCGGGCATCATCGACATCCACGCCTCGAGGGCGCGCACGAAGGTGGCGCGGGAGCCCTGGAGGGGACCCATGCGGCGCTCGGCCAGGCGCTTCGCGGTCTTTTCCTCGAACTGGAAGGAGAGCTCTTCCATCGAATCCATCAGCTCGGCCTCGGGATCGGCTTCCATGACGACGGCGGTGCCCATCAGTTCGCCGCGGGCCGGTTCGGCGGGCGGGGGCTCGGCGGCGCGGGCGAGTTCGGCCATCTGGGCGGCCTCGGCGCCGGCGGCGTAGGTCTGGCGGAGGATCTGGGCGGCATCAAAGGCCATCAGACGGCCCTCCGCATGAAGGGGTTCGCGGGGGCTTCGGCGCGCTTGCCGGAGCCTTCCAGCCATACGATGCACGGGCCGTGGAACCGCAGCAGCAGGTTCTTCGGTCCGCGCGGGAGGAGGATGTCGCCCAGCCCCAGCTTGGGGCAGAAGCCGCTGGGACGCGGCCCCGTCCACGCCACGACGGACTCGGGCCGGACGGAGAGCGTGGCGCCGTCGGCGACGGACACCCGCGCGGTGCGGGAGACGGTCGCGAGGATGAGCCAGGCGGCGGGGGGGGAGGAGGAGGGTTGTCCGGGTGTCCGGGTGTCCGGGTGTTCGCCCGTCGGTTCGTCGATGGCCTGGGCGAAGCGGGTGATGCAGATGGAGCCCTTGACGGAGAAGGGGATCGGCCGCAGCACCTCCGCGCCGGAGCGGGCGGAGGCGGGGGCGACGAGGATTTTCTCGGATACGGCGGAGATGGGGGCGGCGCAGGGGATGTGCGTCAGGAAGGGCCGGAGGGCGGAGCCGCAGTGCGCGGGGGCGTCGGTCTCGACCAGCGCGAGGGCGGCGCGGTCGGGTACGCGCCAGCCGCGGCGGGGACGGCGCGCGAGGGAGCCTTCGCAGGCAGCGGGCTGCGCGGCCCCCACCAGCCAGAGGCCGGGGCCGATCACGGCGAATCCGTTCGCGATGTCCACCCGGGTTTCCATCGTCACTTCCAGATGCTGCCGCCTTCCCCGGCGGGTTCGGGCCCGGCGTTGGCCGCGTCTTCGGCTTCGCGGCGGATGCGGGCGGCTTCTTCGGCTTCTTCGAGGCGCCAGGCGCGTTCGTCCTCCTTGAGGAGGCGGCGCTCTTCGCGGCGGCGGAGCTTGCGGAGGTTGCGTTCGTGTTCGAGTTCGGCGCGGCGGCGCTCGAGGTCGATTTCGGAGCGCTCCTGGCGCAGGCGGCGGAGTTCGTCGCGTTCGAGGTTGCGGCGCTTGCGTTCGAGGTCGTCCTCGTCCGCGTCGTCCTGCATCGCTTCCACGACCGTCAGGTCGCGCATGCGGGCGGCCTGGTCGCGGCCGAGCGTCTCCAGGTCGAGGTCGATGACGTGCGGCGAGATGATGAACATGCGCTGGACCGTCGAGATCTTGGTCGAGGAGCCGCCGAAGAGCCAGCCGATGAGCGGGATGTCGCGCAGGAAGGGGATGCCCCAGCCGGCGGATTCCTCGATGTCGCGGAGGTAGCCGGCGAGCATGATCGATTCGTCCTCGAAGACCGCGGTCTGGGTGAGCAGGCCGCTGCTGCGGGTCATCGGCATCGAATCGACGGTGACCGACTCGAACCCGCCGTCGTCGAGGCGCATGGAGAGCCAGACCTGGTTGGGGACGAGGCCGGTGCCGGTCTGCAGGATGCGCGGCTTGATCTGGAGCGTGGTGCCGGCGGAGACTTCCTCCAGGCTGGCGACCTCGGTGCCGATGACGCGCGCGTGGTAGCTCTGCGAATCGGACATTTCGGCGGCCAGGTTGTTGACCGTCAGCAGCGACGTGCGCGAAATGGAGCGGGCCTTGTTCTTGGACTTGAGCGCGGTGAGGGAGGCGTTGACCGCGTACTTGTCGCCGAGGTACGTGATGGCCCCCGCGAGCCCCTTGCCCACCAGGCCGTCCGTCGGGAAGAGGTTCGCCGGGTTCTGCCCCGCGCTCCACGAGGTTTCGCTGCCGTTGCGGCCGCCGGTCAGCGAGAGCTGCCAGTCCAGCGCGTCGCCCTTGGAGAGTTCCACGACCGTCACCTCGATCTCCACCAGCTGCTGCGGCACGTCGAGCTGGCGGATGAGGCGCTCGTACATCGGCATGCGGGAGACCACGTCGCGCACGATCACCGCGTTCAGGCGCGGCTCCGGCTTGATGACCGGCTTGAAGCCCGCGAGCAGCGCCGACTCGACGGGGGTGAGCGAGGCCGAGCCGTCCGCGGCGTCCCGCACGTGGGCGGCGGCCTCCACGTCGGCCGACATGATCTCGGTCAGCAGGCTCGCCACGCCGCGGATGTTGCCCGACGACTCCGGGCTGGAGGCGTTGAACGTCACGTCCTCCGCCCACGTGTGGACCAGCGGGAAGATGCGCGTCTCGACCTCGTTGAACGTCCGCAACTCCTTGAGCTTGTCGGCCTTGGCGACGAGTTCCGCGATGAGCGCGACGTAGCGGGGCGGGCCCGACACCATGATCAGCTCGTCGTTCGACGTCGTCTTGATCGGGAAGCGTTCGTCCTCCACGCCGAGTTCGGCGAGCATGTCGCGGACCTCGCCGGCCTTCATGTACTGCAGGTCCAGCAGCATCGTGCGGATTTCGCCGGCGCCGTAGAAATAGAGCGCGGCGCCGTCGTAGTACCACACGAGGTTGTGGACCGTGGCGATGCGGTCCAGGAACTCCGCCGGCGAGACCTCCTGGAACGACCCCGAGAACGACCCCGACACGCCGCCCGACATCACCGCCGAGAGCCCCTGCGCCACCGCGAACGTGTCCAGCGCCGCGCGCAGGTCCATGCCGTTGGCGACCAGCGTGTAGGTGGGGGTCTTCCAGGGGATGCGCGACGGGCGGGGCGCCTCGGCCGCGGCCGCTTCCGCCGCCGGTTCCGCTTCCGCCGCCGCCGGCTCCTGCGCGGCCGCGGGACGCAGACACGCCGCCGCCAGCAAGAGGGCCAGCCCGGTCCGTACCGATTGGAACAACTTCGACATCTTCCGCGTCACTCCCTAAGGCCTGATGATCGTCTCCGCGGGCGCGGGCACCGCCTCCTCTTCGCCCGCCGACCGCCCTTCCGCGGTCCGCTCCCGCCACCAATCGCACGAATCCAGGAACGATTCCAGCAGGCGGCACATACCGATCCCGTCCGTGCCGGCCGGGGCGTCCTGCCACAGGAAACAAGCCGATTTACCGCTGCGGTCGCCGGGTACCGGCCCCGCCGCCAGCGTCGCCTCCTCGCGGAGCATCCGGCCCGGCGCGCACGCCGCGAGCAGCGGCCATTCCCCCGCGTCCTCCGTCAGTTTCCGGGCCAGCCGGATGCGTCCCCCCGTCTCCTCGGCGAAGACCTCCCCGCCGTCCACCTGCAACGTGGCCGAGCGGGCCCCTGCCGGAAGCGCCTCCGGATACTCCACCGCGGCAAGCAACCTTTCCAGCGCCGATTCCATCGTTTACCCAATCCCTTCGCCGCAAAGTGCAAAGCTCCCGCCACCGCGAACGTCCCCGCCGCGGACAGCAGACCTTCTCAGTTGGTGGATACCATTCATCCAACTCGCCACTTTACGTCATCTTCCCCAAAAAAGTCCAACCCTAAAAAACGCGCGCACGCACAAAAATCGCAAAACCCGCACAAGCGTCCGGGACCTCTTACCGCGCGCACGACCACGGCCCCCGCGAAAGGAAAATCATGCCCGTATGCCGGGAGGGACTTTACCGCGTCCCGCCCCCGGAAATCCAACCGTTGCCCCTCCCCCCTCCCGCAACGTTTTTTTCCAACGCCTTTCGCCCCCCTGGCGCCCTCTCCGTTCCATCTCATGAGATTATTGAAAACAATTGACAGAATACTCATTTTCAATCATTCTATTCCCCATGAAAACTCAAGCCACCCGCGTCTTCGAAAACACCGCCCACACCCTCCGCGCCATCCACGGGGCCTTCCGGGAAACCGGTTGTGCCGCCCACAACAACACATGGATGATCCTCATGGCCCTCACCCCGCCCATCCTCGCCGCGTTCGCCGTCACTGAAATAGGTGCCTGGGCCATCGCCGAACTCGGACGCCAGATCCGCATCCGCGAAAAGCGCCCGGCATCCCCTTCCCTCCGCGGCACCCCCACCCCCGCCGACCTGGCCGAGCCATGGAACGCCTTCCCCCGCACTCTCCGCGACCGGTTGTGCCTCGGCTCGCGGTTGGCCGACCTCGACCCCACGCTCGAACGCACCATCGCACGCACCACCCTTTCCAACGGCAAAACCGTGTTCCGCGCCCGCCCCGGTGGCATGAAAGGATGGCTGGCCGACCACCGGGTCGCGGTCCCCTACTCCACCGTCATGCGTTACAAAAAACTCGCACAACGCCTCCGCCAGATCCTCGCCCTCGACGACCGCCTTCCCCTCGAATGGGTGATGTCCGGCGTCCCAGCCGACCACTCCCTCCCCGCCGATCTCGTCGCTTCCTGCGCCGCCGCATCCCGCCGCCTCGCCAAGCTCCTCCGCGAGAACCGGACGCTGGTCGCCCTTACGCGCGCCGTCGAAAAAGCCCTCGGCATCGTGCGCCTCGTGGCGGTGCGGAAGGCCGCGGTCCATCGCCGTCCGCATGGCCCGAAAAATCGGAAAACGCCTATTTTTTCCGTAATCTCACGAGGCCGGACGGCGACCGTGGACGATGCACGGCTGGAGGCGACGCGGACAGCCATGGGACAGCTTCTGGCGGCGAAAAACCTCGCGGGCCCCGCTCTCCATCTTCGGAACCGGATCGCCCACTGGCTGTCGTGCGTGGCGGCGGGACGCGGAAGGCCGGCCGGCGAAGGGTAAGGTGCCCGTTTTCTTTTCTCCCTTGCGGGGGGAGTTCTGGAGCGCTACGCTCGCGGGCATGAAACAGTCCGCTGGTTTTTCCGTTGCTTCCGTTCTCCGTCCGTGGGCGTTTGCCGTGGCGATTGCGTTTGGCCTGGCCCTGCCGGGGCGCGCTACCGCTGAGTCGCCCGTCATCGCCATACCCCCGCGGCTGTCCTTGTCCGCCGACGGGGGCGTGATTGCCGCGTTCGACACGGCCTCGCCCGCACGCGCCACGTTGCGCTGGGGATTCGCCCCGGACGCGATGACCAACGCCGTCACCGACCCCGGCGGCACCCACGCGCACATCCTCGCCTTCCCGCCGCTTCCGCCGGGCGCGACGGTGCACTACGCCGCGACCGCCTCCGACGGCTATGCGTTCGCCAACTCCTTCGCGGCGCCGCCCGCGCGCGCGCCGGACGCCGCCTTCCGCTTCGCGCTGCACGGCGACCTCGAAGGCGGCCTCGAGGACAATCCAAACCACATCCCCTACGCCCGCGACGTTTCGCGCGGCATCGTCGCCTTCGCCCCGAGCGTGGTCGTCTCGACCGGCGACCTCGCCGACGAAGCCTACGGCGGCTTTCCCTCCTTCCCGCCCTACCTCGCCTGGACGAACTTCATCCAGATCTGCTCGAACGAATTCTCGTCCATCCCGTTCCTGCCGGCCATGGGCAACCACGACGGCCGCGATCCCCAAACCGTCAAGGACGAATACTCCGGCGACCAGGCCCGCTCCTTCTTCCACCGCTTCTTCGCGCTGCCCGAGACGGCGCCGGGGTCGGTGGACCACGTCGCGCGCGTCGGCAACGCCACGTTCGTTTTCCTGAACTCCGACGCGGACATCCCGTCGCAGAACGGGTTCCTGGCCCGCGCGCTGCAGGCCGCGGCGTACGACCCGACCAACGTCTTCGTCTTCGCCGTCTTCCACCGGCCGCCGTACTCCACGTCGGGGCACGGCGGGAACGTGGAAATCCAGGCCAACTGGTGCCCGCTCTTCACCGCCTACGAAGCGGACGCGGTCTTCACGGGCCACGTCCACAACTACCAGCGCTTCAAGCCCATCGACGGCGTCCAGTACCTCGTCTCCGGCGGCGCGGGCGGCTATCCCAAGGACTGGGCCGACGACCCCTCGCTCGCCTTCACCACCACCTGCTTCCATTACGTCACCGCGGCCATCTCCAACCGCACGGCCACCTTCCGGGCCTGCCGCTCCGACCACGACCCCGCCACCAACCCGCAGGTCTTCGATTCCTTCACCCTCGCCGCCGACCGCCGCGTCCGCGTGTCGCCGCCCTTCCCGGCGCCCGGCGGACGCGCCAGCGTCACGTACAACCCGGCCGGCGGCCCCCTCGCCGGCGCGTCCGCGGTCGCCCTCCACTGGGGCGTCGACGGCTTCGCCTCCGCCTCCACGGCCCCCATGTCGCGCAATCCCGACGGGACCTTCGCCGCCACCCTCGACATCCCCGCCACGGCCACCAACCGCCTCGCCTTCTGCTTCAAGAACGACCCCGACGCCCCCACCGCCTGGGACAACAACCACGGCTGCGACTGGCAGGCCCTCTTCGACCCGCTCCCCGCCGCGCCCGCCGCGCGCCCCGCCGCCTACGCGCCCCTCCACAGCCCCGCGGTCACCGACGACCCGCCCGGCGGCGCCATGAACAACACCGGGCCCGAGATCGTGGACGCCTTCGATTTCGACACCGCCTTCCCCGTCCTGCCCGCGGCGGACCTGCCCCGCGGATTCGGCTCGTTCGGCCCGGTCTACGCGAACATCGACTCTAGCAACCTCTACCTCGGCGGCCCCGCCCTCGACCTGGCCGGCACCAACAACGCCGCCATCCTCTTCGTTGGGCTGGACACCCTTTCCGACGACGCCTGGCAGCTCTGGCACAAGTCGTCGCCCCCCAACGCCCTCGACAAACTGCACAACGTCCGCTTCACCGAACCCATGGACCTGGCCATCGTCCTCGGCGACCAGTACGGCGACAAGACGTCCTACACCAACTTCACCTACGCCGGCCACGACTTCGGGCAGGGCATCTACTACCTCTCCACCAACACCGACCACTTCACCCCCGTCCCCGCCGCCGCCGGCGCCCGCCTCTCCCAGTACGCCGACCCGCTCCCGCCCGCCACCGCCACCGGCAACCGCCCCGCGACCGTCTGGGAAGCCGCCCTGCCGCTCGCGGCCCTCGGCGCGGCGGACGCCCCGCCCGAGCACCTCTTCCTGTGCGGCGTCATCGTCTCCGCGACCACAGCCGATAACAACCGCTACCTCTCCCGCAGCGTCCTGGCCGACCGCGCCTGGTCCACGCCCGACGGATGGGGGAACACCGGCACCAACACCCTGATCCTGCGCCCCATCCGCGTCGCCCTTCCCACCGGACACCACCTCGGCGACCCCATCCCCAACGCCTACCGCGTCGAACACTACGGCACCCCCGACGCCCCGTCCGCCGATTCCGACACCGACGGCGACGGCATGCCCCTCCTCGCAGAATACGTCGCCGGCACCGACCCCGTCGATGCCGCCTCCCGCCTCCGGTTCCTCCGCCTCTACCCCGACATCCTCCTCGACCCGCCGCCCCCCGCCGGCCGCACCGTCGGCCTGGAAGCCACGACCAATCTCATCCGCCCCGCCTGGACCACCCCACCTACCAACCCCTCCGCCATCACCGCCCCCCTCTTCTACCGCGCCCTCGTGACCCTTCCCTGACCGCCAGAACCACGCCAAGCGCCCCCGCCGCCCCCCTACCCCGAACGCACCCCAATCCCGCCGGGACCACTCGTGAGATTACAGAAAACATTGGCCTTTTCGCATGTTTTCCTTGATCTCCTGCCTCCCCCTCCACGGTCCTCACGGCCATCGAAGCCCTTTCCGGAAGCGCCTCCGGCGCGGTCCGGTGCCTCACGCCCGTTGAACGCGACCATGTGATTGGGAAACGCATGAAACGCAACAGTAAATCTTAAACCGTCCAGCATCCCGCCCCCCCCTCGCGGCAACGGCCACCTGCGGCAGAAGGTCCGTGGCACATCATTGGAGATGTCCGGCGGGGAACTTGTGTTTTCGTCCGTGCAAAGCCGGGTAGGGCGGCGAGTCCCCTCGCCGCCGGAAACTGGAACGTGCAAGGAAATGTCATTGGAGGTGCGGATGCCATTCGGCCAGAAGCCAGGGAAATCATGCGTCCGCGCATTTCCGGCAACGACCTTTGGCATGACGGACGCCGGCGGGCAGGGACTGCCCGCCCTACCCTTCCCTGCGCATGGGAAATCGCAAGGTTTTCGCCTGTTCCCGGGGCGGTCTCCAGGGGGAGGGACGCGCTTCTGCGCGTCCGCGATGGAATCTGGAACCGCTCGCTTGGAGAGCTCGCCCCACCGGCGGGAAGCCCCAACAAGGGCAACACGGTTTCTTGGGCCGCCCTCAGCGGAGGAAGCCGTGGAGGCGGACTTTGGGGGCGATTCGGGCGGCGAGGCGTTTCTGGGCGTCGCGGAGGGCGGTAATCAGGCGGGTGTATTCGGCGTCGGGGCTGTCGGGGTTCATGTGGCCGTTCGGCTTGAAGCCCTGGAAGTGTCCGCGGATGTCGTAGAAGGAGGCGTCGGGAACCGCCCCGGGCTGTGCGTGGTAGTAGCGCCAGAGCGCAAGGCCCGCCGACATCACGGCGCGGGCGGACGGCGACAGCGCCGGCGCGGTCCCGTACCCCGGACGGGCTTCCGCCACCCGCGGCAGGCCTTCCCCGAACAAGCCCCCCTGCCCATGCACGCTGGGACCGGCGGCGGCCTTTCCGCGCAGGAAATCGACCATGAAATGCGACCGGTACGCGTCCCGGGCCCCCACGTCGGCCTCTGCGAACGGGATCCAGTGGTTCACGCCCGCCTTGCACGAGATGCGGTTCTGACCGTGGAAAAGCGTGTACACCAGACAGTCGGCCTGGAACTCCCCGTCCGCCAGCCAGCTGTCCAACGGCCACAGGAATTGGTCGCGGTCGTTCAGCCAGTCCGCGGGGATGCAAAGCCGGACGGCCAGATAGACGCATGCGGGGACCAGTGTTTCGCGGTTGATTGCGAAGTAATTGTTGTGGCGGGTTCCCGAAAAGTTCGTGATGCAGAGGAAGTTGTTGTTCTGGAAATCGGGTGTGGGGTTCTCCATGTATCCAATCATGCCACTGTCCGCGGTGTCCAAGGCTTTTGCCCATCGGTTGATGCTTGGGCAATCGGGTGAGGCCAACATTTTCTGGCCCAGCGGCTCCCCTTGCAGGCCGAAGACATCGGCATTTGCTTCGCATCGCGGCGCTACATCCGTCCGCCACACGAAAAATCCGATGGGGAACTCCCCGCTCACGTTGTCGAAGGTCTTGGCCGGAACGAGGAATGCGCTTTGGAGGGCGGCCCTGAAAACTTCCCGGAAACGCTTGAAATTGGAAGCTTGGATGTGCTTGGTTTTCGAGAATTGCCCGAGGACGCAACCAGGAATTTCCCGTGCGATTCGCATGAGAAAGAGGGCGAACAGTTCATTGGCGGCGGATGAGATGATGGGCTTGTATTTGGCGTGCGTGGCATTTCCCGTGGAAACTCCAGCCTTGTTTTCACCGGTGCCCACGACCGTTTTGGCGGTTGTCGCCTCGGCGTACGGCGGGTTGATGAACACGACGAGCTTCCTGCGCCGTCCGGGGTCCTGGACGATTTCGCGCAACCCGCCGGGGAGGTCGTCGAAGGAGCCGTTGAGGAAGTCGAAGCGGAAGACGTGGGAGTCGAGGAGGTTGGCGCCGTTCTTGATGCGCTCGTGCATGACGTCGACGTCGGCCTGGTCGAGGGTGGACGCCCAGATGCGGTACTTGTCGGAGAGGCCCGCGAGGAGGTTGCCGGTGCCGGCGGCGCAGTCCCAGACGTCGTATTCGTCCTGCCAATCCTCGCCCAGGACCGCGGCGAGGGCCTCCTGCGCCTTTTCGACCCAGATGCGCGGGGTGAAGAAGGAGCCTTTTCGTTCGCGCACGTCCTGCGGGACGAGCAGGTCGCGGCGCTCGGCGATCCAGTGCCAGAATTCCCTGCGGGGCGGCCGCCTGTACCGGTTCCAGAAGGCGGCGTGGGCGGCCTGTCCGTCCTTGAATTCGGCGCGCTTGGAGACGAAGAGCCCCATCTCGTCGAGGGAGCGGTCGAGTTCGTAGTGGTTGCCGCGGAGGACGACGTAGAGCTTTTCGACGAGGGTGGAATTGTCCTTGGAGAGGAGGTCGGCGAGGAAGAAGTCGGCGTCGAGGATGCCGCGCCGCTTGGCGGCGGCCCAATCGACGGCGATGGTCGGCATGACGGCCTCGCGCCAGCGGTTCCAGACGAACACGAAGTTGTTGCGGGTGACGGGCAGGCCGTCGGTGGCCCCCGGCCCCGTGCGGAGGTTCTTGCGGAGGAAGGCCGCCAGCTCGCGGGCTTCGTCGAAGCGGAAGACCACGCCCTGCGCGGCGAGCAGCGGGCGGATGCGGTCGAGCAGGAGGTTGAACTCGCGGGTGCGGGGGTCGGACGGGGTCACGGTCCAGTCGAAGTCGTTTACGGCGAAGAAATCGACGACGGCGTGGTACGGCAGGAACGCGATCTTTTCGCAGTCGAAGGCGCCGAGGAAGGGCGGCGGGCTGTGCTTCTCGTGCGTCTTTTCCCGGCCGACCGTCAGCACGAGCTGGGCGAAGAGCGGCGCGAGGTCGGCGCGCACCCCGGCCTTGGCCTCCGCCCAGAGGAGCGATTCCGTCTCCCACAGCGTCGGGCCTTCCACCCGCGCCGCGACGCAAAAGTCGATGGCGCCGAAGATGCGCGTGCAGTCGTACGCCCCGAACACGTCGGCGGCGACCTTGTTCTTGATCTCCTCTTCGCGGAGCGTGGCGGGATAGCTCACGGACAGCCCTCCCGCGGCCTTCGCCGCCGCGGCGTCATGCCATGCTTGCCCGTTGTCGTTTCTTTCATCGTCGATTCCTTCCGGCCCGGCGCGGCGGGGAAGGGATTCGGACAACAAAAGGAGCGCGCCTTGTCCCTTTCCTCATGCCCACCCTGAGGTGCCTTGCAAGAACCGTGAAACGAGCATGGAAAAGCAGAAAATGCGCGCCCTGTTCGGGCACGCTCCTGCCAACCGCGTTCGTTTCTGAGAGATTTGCAAGGCTTTCAGGGTGAACGTCGCGTTGCGCAGATGCGCAAATGGGTTTTCAGATGGTTTTCAGTGTATCAGTGGCTGGTGGGTCCTTTGGTTGTCGCGGGCGCGCTCCGCGTCCGGCGGGATGGAAGCTATCAGAAGCCCCTTTCCGCCGCAAGCCGGAGAACCGCCGCCGCGACCGCGGGGAGATGGCGCCCCCGCCTGGAGCGGGGCCTTTTCGCACCCTCGTGAGATTACAGAAAACATTGGCATTTCCGCTTGTTTTCAGCGGTTCGACCCGCCATGAAAAAGGCCCCTCCGCCCCGGCAAAATGGAGGGACAACGCGTTGACCAAAATCGAGCTTGGTCGATTTTGGTCCGGGCTGTTCATGAGACCGGGTTGCCCCTTGTTTGCTCTTCCAGACTGCTGGTGGGGCGAGCTCTCCGAGCGAGCCGTT
>CACXEY010000292.1 GCA_902766695.1 uncultured bacterium | reverse complement strand
CGGAGACGTCCATGCGGCGCTCGCGGTTGCGGGCGAGATAGGCTTCGACGACGGCGTTGACGAGCTTCGCCGCCAGCGCGGGATTCTCGTCCTCGACGCTCACGTCCAGGACGTAGCCCGCCTTGGCCGGCTGCGCCTTGATCTTCTTCTGGAGCTTCTGGACGGGGTTCTTTGATTCCATGAAGGATGGCTCGTCCGCCAGGACGCCCGACTGCAACACGTTTTCCATCACGCGCGGGGAGGTGAGCAGTTGGATCTGGGTCTGCATCATGTCGTTGACGGCGATGCGCCCGCCGCCCTGGTCGTAGACGTCCTGCATGGCGGTGAGGTTGATGCCGCGGGGCTCGACCAGCAGGCGGCTGGTGGCCGTGTAGCGGGGCGTGCGGGTCCAGGTGAAGAGCACCGTGAGGACCGCGACCAGCGCGAAAATGCCCAACGCGACCGGCCAGCGCTGCAGCACCACGGCCACGTAATCCATCAGATGCAGTTCGCCTTGGGCATCGTCCCGGGGAGCGGCGGCGGAGAAATCGTTGAGGGATTCGTTGTTCATGGTGCAGGTTCCTTTCTGGGGGCTGGAAGGCGCGGGCGAATGCCGCCGCCCCGCCGGAGTGGCGGGACGGCGGGCGGTGGCAGGACCACCGGATCAGGGATTCAGGCGGTAGGAGAAGCTGAAGAGACCGCGGACGAGGGTGGTGATTTCGTCCCACAGGCGCTTCGGCGGGGAGTCGTGGACGCGCAGGACGTCGCCGTCGCGCATGAAGATGTTCGGATCCTTGCCGGCTTCGATGCGGGTCACGTCGATGGTGTAGGCGCGCTCGCCGCCGTTTTCGAGGCGGCGGATGAGCGTGACGTCGGTGGCGCTCGCCATCTCCGTGAAGCCGCCGGCCAGGGCGATGGATTCGAGCACGCGCAGCTGCTTGCGGAAGGTGAATCCGCCGGCCTGGCGGACGGAGCCGTAGACGTAGATCAGCGGGGCTTTCGGCACGAACACCACGTCGCCGGCGCCGAGCACCGGGTTCAAGTCGCTCTGGCCGCGCTGGAGCAGTTCGTCGAGGTCGATCTTGATGCGCTCGGGGGCCTTGCCCTTGCCGGAATTGCGGATGACGTAGGCGATGCCGCCCGCGTTGTCGAGGGGGCCGCCGGCGAGGGAAATCATGTCGAGGAGGGTTGATACGTTCTGGTGGATCGCGTAGGAACCGGGCTGGTGGACGGAGCCGATGACCGAAATCTGGCGGCTGCGGAACTCGCTGACCCACACGCCGACGCGCGGATTCTGGAGGACGCCGCCTTCCTGGAGGGCGTTTTCGATTGCCTTCTGGACTCCCTGGACCGACAGCCCGGCGACATGGAGGGCGCCGACCGTCGGGAGGGCGATGACGCCGGTTTCGGAGACGCGGAACTGGAGGGTCTTGGTCTGGTCGTTGGCTTCCCACTCGAAGACGCTGACGTCGAGGACGTCGTCGGGGCCGACCTGGTATTCCTGGGACTGGAGCTTGAGCAACTCCTTGGTGGCGAGCACCTGGGATACGCTTTCGTCGTCGCTGAAGAAGGCCGGTTCCTCGCCGCCTTCGCCCAGGAGCCGCGCGTTGAAGCGCGGACGGTTGTCCACGCATCCCGAGCCGATGGCCATCGCCATCGCCAGACCCAATGCCGCCCATGCCAGTGCCTTCTTGCCGTTCATTCGTTTTTCCCTTTCGTGAAATATCCGCCAGTATGCGGGGGGCGGCCATCTTTATCAAGAAAAAAGCCTCTTCCGTGCAAGGCGCGGTTGCGTCGGGACGGGGAGTGTGGTTTGATGGGCGGCATGAAGACGTGGTTCGGACGAATGGTGCGGCTGGCGGCGGTGGCGGCGGGGTTCGCGGCCGGGACGGCCGGGACGGGGGCGATCGTGGAGACGTTCGACGGCACGGGGCTGCCGGCGGCGGCGACGGCGTGGTCGGCGGCGGGCGGGTTCACCAACGCGGAGACGGGGGCGGTATGGACGTGGACGTCCGCGCGCGGGAATCCGCAGATCGAGGAAGGGAACCCGGCGTTGGCGCTGCGCGGGAGCACGACGCCGTCGCAGCGGGGGACACTCGCGCTGGCGCAGCCGCTGGAGGAGGGCATCGGCGCCGTGTCCTTCACCGCCAAGCTCGCCGGAGGGGGCGCGGGGGCGGCCATCCGGCTCGACCTGCTGGCGGACGGGGTGGCGTTCGCCACCTTCGCGCCCGGGGAAACGGGCGACGGGGCCGTGCGGGCGCGGCTGGTACCGGAGGCGGCGCCGTTGCGGGCGGTATCCGCGTTCTGCATCTCGAACCGCGGGACGACGTGCGCGATTGACGACCTGGTGATCGAGCCCTTCCGTCTGTTCGTGTCGGTGGAGGGCCCGGCGGACGGGGACCTGCCGCTGGGGCGCGAGACGGACATCGCGGCGACGGTGGTGCATGCGGCGGAGTCGGTGGGGTTTGCGTGGTCGATCGAGCCGGAGTTCGCGGGATGGGCGAACGACTGGGGCGATCCGCGGCTGACGCTGGTGCCGGCGGCGGAGGATTCGGGGAAGACCTTCACGCTGACGGCGCGGGCGTGGGAAACGGAGGACCCGGGGACGGCCGCGGAGGCGTCGTGTATGTTCACGGTGTCGGACTCGATGAACCCGCGGTTCCTGGATTTCGAGGGGCTGCCCACGGTCAACTACGACACCAACGCGGGCACGGTCGTCGCGATGCGCGGCATGAACTGGCGGTGGTACAACGTGTGCACGAGCGACAAGCGGGACGCGAAGATCGGGGACGGCTCGGCGCGCTTCCGGCATTCCGCGGCGGAGCGGCCGGCCATCCTCGAATCGCTGGATCCGTTCGACGGGGTGGGGGCGGTGTCGCTGCACTGCGCGTGCTTCCAGTCGAACCGGACGGTGAAATTCGAGCTGCAGTTCCACCTCGACGGGGAGGACTGGGAGACGGCCGGGGCGTTCTCCAGCCGAGACCGCCTGGACATCACGAACAGCGTGGTCGTCCTGCCGGTGGAGCGCGGGAGCCAGGTCTGGCTGCGGCTGGTCACGACGGGGAACGCCGGGGAGATCGCGAACCTCGACGACATCGCGATCCTCCCCTACGGGGAGTCGCCGCCGGTGCTGGCCGCGGACGTCCCCGCGGTGGTGACGGTGGGGTCGCGCGCGGAGGTGGTTTTCGGGCTGCTGCACGCGGACGGGATGGTGCGCGAGTGGTCGGGCACGCTGGAGCCGCCGTCGGAGGCGGCGTCGTTCGAGGAGACGCCGGAGGGGGATTGCCTGTTCACGTTCGCGCCGGGGACGGAGGCGGATTGGGGCGAGTACGTGCTGTCGGTGGAGGCACGGCTTCCGGCGGACGGCACGGTATGCCGCACGCAGGCGGTGGTGCGGGTGGTGTCGGCGCCGCGGTTCGAACTGGCGGGGACGTCGACGGTCGAAGTGCCGGGCGTGGTGGACGTGCGGGTGACGAACGTGGTCCTGCACGGCGATAACACGAACGCGTGGAGCACGGCGTGGGAGGCCGATCCCGCGTTCGAGAACGAGGCCACCACCGCAAACAAAAGCCGCTTTTTCATCCGTACCGGAACCACAAAGGCCGACGTCGGCACGCACGTCCTCACGGCGGTCCTGACGGACCTGGGCACGGGGGCGGCGGCGACGAACGCGTTCCCCATCCTCGTCCTCTCGACCAACACGCCGCCGACGCCCGGCGAAACGTACGTCATCGAGTCCTACACGCTGACGAACCTCGTCCTGCGCGCGGAGAACGCGGAGCCGCGGTGGTTCACGCCGTTCGCGGTTGCGTCGCCGGACGCGGGGGCTGAGGAAGGGGCGTGGATCTGGACTGCGCCCCCGGTGAGAACCAACGGGCCGGCGCGCCTGGAGTTCGACCTCACCGAATGCACCAACCCCGCCGCCGTCTTCGGTGTGCGCATCTCCGCCGGGCCATGACGGACGCGCGGAAAAACCCATCCGGCGGGGGATGCGAAAGAATCGATTGTATCGGTTTGTTCGAAAAAATCGTTGTTTTCGTTTTTCTGGCCATTCTTTCCGCAGGCCCTCCATCGGCCCGCGCCGGGACCGTCACCGGCGCCGACTGGATCGTCCGCTTCAACCTCCCCGACCAGACGACCTCCTACAAGACCGTCGGTCCGGACGAGTTCGTCATCCGCGACGCCTGGCTCGCGCGGATCGACGCGCTGAAGAAGGGCGACTGGGCGTGCCTTTCGACGTACACGTTCTCGGGGCCGTCGGAGAGCGCCGGCGCGGCGGGGCCGATCCTGGGCGCCATCTCCAACGCGCTCGCGCGCGGGGCGTCGGTGGGGTTCGTCGCGGCCAACGGCGTGGACGTCGCGAGCAACTTCTGGCCGGGCTGCTCGCTCAAGTCGCTCTCCTCGCGCAAGTCGAACCCGCTGAAGCTGTCGCGCGCGCCGTCGGGCGGCATCATGCACGACAAGCTCGGCGTCTTCTGGTACAAGACCTCGAAGGAGCGCTGGGTCCTCTCCGGCTCCTGGAACTACACCGGCGGCGCCTCCAGCCAGCAGTGGAACATCCTCGCGGAAATCCGAAACGACAAGCTCGCGGCCGCTGTCTCCAACGAGCTTTCGCAGATGCTCGGCGGCCTGTTCCACGCGAACCCCGCCAAGTCGCACGCGCCCGACGGCACGCGCTTCCGCCTCTCCGGCGCCAAGGCCGACTCGTGGGTGCGGTTCGCGCCGTACCCGGACGGCGCGTACGGCGGCGACAACGCCCTGCGCGACATCACCAACGCCATCGCCGCCGCCACCACCGACATCTATTTCTCGCTCAACAAGCTGACCCGCCAGGATGTCGTGGACCAGCTCGTCCGCGCCTGCAACCGGGGCGTCACCGTGCACGGCGTCATCCCCAAGTCCGACCGGCTCTATCCCGGTTCCGACAGCTACGCGATGTACACCAACCTCCTCCATTCCCCCGCCTACACGACCGCCAACCGCGTCCTCCTCTACGACGCCTTCTACGCCGCCGACCGTACTTCCTACGACAACAACAACCGCGACCTCGTCCACACCAAGTACATGGTCATCGATCCGCTCGGCCCCAAGCCGCTCGTCATCCACGGCTCCGCCAACTGGACCGCGTCCGCGCTGGTGCTCACCTCGGCCAACGACGAGAACGTCCTCTTCCTCTCGCATCCCGGCATCGCGGCGGCCTTCCTCGCGCAGTTCGCCGCCGAAACCGACGGCATGAACCCGCGGCTGCTCTCCATGGCCCCGCGCAAGGACGGCGCGCTGGACATCGCCTACTGGCTGCCGCCCCTCCCCGTGGCGTCGCTGCCGAAGTCGCTGGCGGCCAGTCCGTCCCTGGCGTCGCCCAAATGGGTGGCTGTTTCCAATCTCACGGCCACACCGGGGACCCACACGCTGGCGATCCCCGCGGCGACGAACGCCGCCCGCTACTTCCGCCTCCAGTAGGGGCGCGGAAAAGTTTTCCAATGATTGGAAAATTTTTTTCCAATGGTTGGAAAAATCGGGCCGGTTTTTCCAATGATTGGAAAAAATTTTCGGCAATTTTCCAATGAATGGAAAAAATGTTTCCAATGGTTGGAAAACTTCTGCGTCAGAAGACCGGCGGGGCGCGGAGCCAGCGGATGGCCGCGTCGCGCAGGCGGGAGTGTTTCGGGGATAGGGTTTTGTCTTGCAGGAAAGCGGCGAGGGCCAGGCGGGTCGCTTCGATGCGGCCGGGGTCGACCGCCATGTGGCGGGTCGCGCCTCGGATGACGGGATGCGTGCTTTTGCGGCGGGATTTCGCGTCGCGGGCGTTGCGGCAGGCGCGGAGGAGTTCGGGGATGCCGAGTTTGGCGTCGACGTATTTGCGCAGGCGGGTGAAATTGGGGTTCTCGCGGAGGAGGCGGGCGAGACGGCGGCGGGCGGTCCAACAGGGGGCGCGGAGGTCGGACGGGAGGTCGCGGTCGGGGGAGGTGTGCGGGAGGAGCCATTCGAGGGGGAGGCGCGGGTCGAGGGCGAGAAGTTGGCGGAGGCGGACGGCGAGGAGCTTGTAGCGCATCAGGGTGGAGTAGGGGACGGGGATGCGGTTGTCGGCGAGATAGGCTTTG
>CACXEY010000291.1 GCA_902766695.1 uncultured bacterium | reverse complement strand
GGCGGGCTGTCAGCCCGCCCCGGGGGCTCGGGGGCCCAGCCCCCGTCCCTTGCAACTCCCCCCTCCGCCCCCTCCCCCCTCCCCCTCGACCAAGTCGAACCCATCTCCGCCATCCTCCCCCGCCTCCTCGGCGGCGCCATGTCCCTTGGCTCCCTGTCCCCCGAAGCCCACGAAACCATCGCCCTGGCCCTCAACGCCCTGGGCAGCATGTCCAACAGCGGCGAAGGCGGCGAAGCCCCCGAACGCTACCCCACGCCCGCCAACTCCGCCATCAAACAAGTCGCCTCCGCGCGCTTCGGCGTCACGGCCGCCTACCTCCGCTCCGCGCGCGACCTCCAGATCAAACTCGCCCAGGGCGCCAAACCCGGCGAAGGCGGCCACCTGCCCGGCCACAAAGTCGACGCCCTCGTCGGCCGCCTCCGCCACGCCCGTCCCGGCACCACCCTCATCTCCCCGCCCCCCCACCACGACATCTACTCCATCGAAGACCTCGCACAGCTCGTCCACGACCTCAAATGCGTCAACCCCGCCGCCCGCGTCAGCGTCAAACTCGTCTCCGAGACCGGCGTCGGCACCATCGCCGCCGGCGTCGCCAAAGCCCATGCCGACGTCATCGTCATCTCCGGCTTCGACGGCGGAACCGGGGCCGCGCCCCTTTCCTCCCGAATGCACGCCGGCGCCCCGTGGGAACCCGGACTCGCCGAAGCCCACCAGACCCTCCTCCTCAACAACCTGCGCACCCGCGTCCGCCTCCAAGTCGACGGCCAACTCCGCACCGCCCGCGACATCATCATCGCCACCATCCTGGGCGCCGACGAATACGCCTTCGGCACCCCCATGCTCGTCGCCCTCGGCTGCGTCCAGTGCCGCCACTGCAACACCAACACCTGCCCCGTCGGCATCGCCACCCAGGACCCGGCCCTCCGCGCCAAATTCGCCGGCACCCCCGCCCATCTCCAGACCTACTTCCGCTTCCTCGCCCAAGAAATCCGCGAAACCCTGGCCACCCTGGGACTCCCCACCCTCGCCTCCGCCCGCGGCCGCACCGACCTCCTCGCCCCCCGTCCCGACGCCCCCCCCACCTTCGACTTCGCCCCCCTCCTCACCCCGCCCCCCTCTGCCCCCTCCTCCTCCTCCTCCCAGCCCCCCCCCTTCACCCCCGACCTCGACCCCCTCGATCTCCTCCCCTCCCTCCCCACTCCTGAAGGCGGGCTGTCAGCCCGCCCCGAGGGCTCGGGGGCACCGCTCCCGTCCTTTGCAAAGGTCCGTCTTTCCAGAGCCATCACCAACTCCCACCGCTCCATCGGCGCCTCCCTCTCCGGCGAAGTGGCCTCCCGCTTCGGCCCCGACGGCCTCCCCGACGGCACCCTCACCATCGACTTCACGGGCACCGCCGGCCAATCCTTCGGCGCCTTCCTTGCGCACGGCATTACCTTCAACCTCCGCGGCGCCGCCAACGACTACCTGGGCAAATCCCTCAGCGGCGGCACCATCACCGTCGCGCCTCCGCCCGGCGCCGCCTACCCGCCCGAAACCAACACCATCGCCGGCAACGTCGTCGCCTACGGCGCCACCTCCGGGTCCGTTTTCCTCAACGGCCGCGCCGGCGAACGCTTCGGCGTCCGCAACTCCGGCGCGACCCTGGTGGCCGAAGGCGTCGGCGACCACGCCCTCGAGTACATGACGGGCGGCGAAGCCCTGATCCTGGGCCCGACCGGCATCAACTTCGGCGCCGGCATGACGGGCGGCACCGCCTACGTCCTCGACCTCGACGGCGACTTCGACCTCCGCTGCAACCTCGACTCCGTCGACCTCCACCCCATCCTCCCCGGCACCCCCGAAGAATCGACCCTCCTCCGCCTCCTCCGCGCCCATCTCACCGCCACCTCCTCCCCCCTCGCCCACCGCCTCCTCGCCGACTGGCCCTCCACCCTCCCCCTCTTCCTCCAAGTCCTCCCCGCCTCCCCCTGATTCTCCCCGAGGTCCCGCGCCCCGCCGGAAACGGCGGGGTCCCCTCACCCTCCCTCTCCCCCCCCCGCTCTTTCCCCTCCATATTTTCCGACGGACGGGGCCCACGTTTTTTCTTGTCCCCCCGTCCCCCCCGCGCTAGCATGATCCGAAACAATCTCGAACCACGGGACAAAACACATGAGCGAAACCAACGAATCGACCGCCGCCGCCACGGCCATGCAGATGCCGCCGGAACTGCTGGACTACATCAACGAGTGGAAGACCCGCCCGGGCAACCTCATCATGGTGCTCCACAGGGTCCAGGAACACTACGGCTACGTGCCGCGCGAGGTGGCCTTCCAGGTCGCCGACATCCTCGGCATCCCCCTCGCCAAGGTCTACGGCGTCCTCACGTTCTACCACTATTTCAAGCTCAAGAAGCCCGGCAAGTTCAAGATTGCCGTATGCCTCGGCACCGCCTGCTACCTCAAGGGCGGCGGCGACCTCCTCGCCGAACTCGAAAGCCAGCTCGGCGTCGGCGTCAACCAGGTCACCCCCGACGGGCTCTTCTCGATCGAAGCGGTCCGCTGCGTCGGCTGCTGCGGCCTCGCGCCCGTCCTTTCCGTGAACGGCACGGTCCACGGTTCGCTCAAGAAGGCGGACATCGCGGACATCGTCCAGCACTACCGCGAACAGGGCGTCGCGGAGGGCTGACCCGCACCGCAACCGCGCCGCGCCGCGCCCCCCGCCGCCGCTCCACCGTCCGCCACCCACCCCCGCACCGCCGAACGCCATGCTGCCAACCGCCTGCGACACCATTTCGGACATCGTCCAGAACGCCTTTGAATCGGGCGCTTCGGAGGTGTCGCTCGACATGGCCCGCCGCGGCAACTGGCTGGAGGTGGTGGTGCGCGACAACGGCAAGGGCATGGACGAGGCGACGCAGCGCCGCGCGCTGGACCCCTTCTGGACGGAGCCGGGCAAGCATCCGGGCCGCAAGGTCGGCCTGGGGCTCCCCTTCCTGAAGCAGGCGGCGGACCAGTGCGGCGGCAGCATGAGCCTGGAATCGGCGCCCGGACGCGGCACGACGGTGAGCTTCCGCTTCGACGAATCGAACGTGGACGCCCCGCCGACCGGCGACGTCCCGGCGATGCTGGTCCAGCTGATGACCTGGCCGGGCGAGGGCGATTTCGCGGTCCGCCGCGAGGTCGACGGCCGCACCTACGAGGTGCGCCGCTCGGAACTGGCCGAAGCGCTCGGCGGCCTCCACACCGGCGGCGCGCTTTCGATGATGAACGAATTTTTCGCCTCCAACGAGGCCGAACTGGAACAACCGATTTAGAACAGACAAGGAGCAAGTCCACCCATGGCAAAACTCACATTGAGCGACCTCAAGAAACTGCGCGACCAGAAGACCGCGGAGATGAACCCGCGCGACACCGCCAACAAGACCGCCCAGATCATCGTCGGCATGGGCACCTGCGGCATCGCCGCCGGCGCCAAGGGCACCTTCGACGCCTTCATCGCGGCGCTCGGCGAGAAGAAGCTCGATTCCGTCGTCGTCCGCCAGACCGGCTGCATGGGCCTGTGCCACAGCGAACCCACCGTCGAAGTCGTCGCCCCCGACATGCCCGCCGTCATCTACGGCAAGGTCGACGCCGCCACCGCCCGCACCATCGTCGAGCAGCACATCCTCGGCAGGCAGCTCGTCGGCGACCACATCATCGACAAGCCCTCCACGGACATCCTCCGCTCCTGACCAACCCCGAAAGGACCCATCCCATGGCCATCAAGACCTATCTCCTCATCTGCGGCGGCACCGCCTGCGCCTCCAACCGCGGCACCGAACTCTACGAAGCCCTCCAGCGCGAACTCGAAGCCCAGGGCGTCGCCTCCGAAGCCCAGGTCGTCCGCACCGGCTGCTTCGGCTTCTGCGAAAAAGGCCCCATCGTCAAGGTCCTCCCCGACGAAACCTTCTACGTCTGCGTCAAGCCCGAGGACGCGAAGGAAATCGTCGCCGAGCACGTCATCAAGGGCCGCCCCGTCCAGCGCCTCCTCTACGACAAATCCCAGTCCAAGGTCAACGCCAAGCTCGAGGACATCGGCTTCTACCAGAAACAATTCCGCATCGTCCTCCGCAACTGCGGCGTCATCAACCCCGAAAAGATCGACGAATACATCGCCCGCGACGGCTACGCCGCCCTCGCCAAGGCCCTCACCGAAATGACCCCCGACGACATCATCGCCGAGGTCAAGAAGGCCGGCATCCGCGGCCGCGGCGGCGCCGGCTTCCCCACCTGGATGAAGTGGAACTTCACCAAGCAGGCCCCCGGCGACGAAAAATACATCGTCTGCAACGCCGACGAAGGCGACCCCGGCGCCTACATGGACCGCTCCACCATCGAAGGCGACCCCCATTCCATCCTCGAAGCCATGGCCATCGCCGGCCGCGCCGTCGGCGCCTCCCACGGCGTCATCTACATCCGCGCCGAATACCCCCTCGCCATCGCCCACCTCGAAACCGCCCTCAAGCAGGCCCGCGAATACGGCCTCCTCGGCAAGGACATCCTCGGCACCGGCTTCGACTTCGACATCGAGCTCCGTCTCGGCGCCGGCGCCTTCGTCTGCGGCGAAGAGACCGCCCTGCTCGCCTCCACCATGGGCAAGCGCGGCATGCCCATCCCGCGTCCCCCCTTCCCGGCCGTCAGCGGCCTCTGGGCCAAGCCCACCGTCATCAACAACGTCGAAACCTGGGCCAACATCCCCGTCATCATCCTCAAGGGCGGCGAATGGTTCTCCAAGATCGGCACCGAAAAATCCACCGGGACCAAAGTCTTCGCCCTCACCGGCAAGATCAACAACTCCGGCCTCATCGAAGTCCCCATGGGCATCACCCTGCGCGAAATCATCTACGACATCGGTGGCGGCATCCGCGGCGGCAAGAAATTCAAGGCCGTCCAGACCGGCGGCCCCTCCGGCGGCGTCATCACCGCCGACTACCTCGACGTCCCCATCGACTACGAACACCTCCAGGCCCTCGGCTCCATCATGGGCTCCGGCGGCATGATCGTCATGGACGAAGACGACTGCATGGTCGACGTCGCCCGCTTCTACCAGGAATTCTGCGTCGACGAATCCTGCGGCAAGTGCGCCCCCTGCCGCATCGGCACCCGCACCCTCCTCACCCTCCTCGAAAAAATCGCCGACGGCAAGGGCGAACTCGACGACATCAAGAAAATCGAGCACGTCGGCCGCGCCATGCAGAAGGCCGCCCTCTGCGGCCTCGGCCAGACCGCCCCCAATCCCGTCCTCTCCACCCTCCGCTACTTCCGCGACGAATACCTCGAACACATCAACGACAAAAAATGCCGCGCCGGCAAATGCAAGAACCTCGTCGCCTACGCCATCGACCCCGCCAAATGCAAAGGCTGCACCGCCTGCGCCCGCAAATGCCCCGCCGGCGCCATCACCGGCGAAGTCAAGAAGCCCCACGCCATCGACCCCGCCAAATGCATCAAGTGCGGCGTCTGCATGAGCACCTGCAAATTCGGCGCCGTCCTCCGCAAGTGATCCCCCCCTCCCCGAAAGGACCCCACCCATGACCACCATGATCAACCTGAAAATCAACGGCAACCCCGTCAGCGTCCCCGAAGGCACCAACATCCTCGACGCCGCCAAACAACTCCAGATCAAGATCCCCGCCCTCTGCTACCACCCCGACCTCCCCGCCTGGGCCGGATGCGGACTGTGCATCGTCAAACAGCGCAACTCCCCCAAGACCCTGCGCGCCTGCGCCACCGCCTGCACCGAAGGCATGGACATCGTCACCCACGACGCCGAACTCTACTCCATCCGCCGCACCGTATTGGAACTCATCCTCTCCAACCACCCCAACGACTGCCTCCAGTGCCTCCGCAGCGGCAACTGCGAACTCCAGCGCCTCGCCCAGGAATTCGGCATCCGCGAAGCCCCCTTCGGCAAGCGCCTGAGGACCCTCCCCCCCGACACCTCCACCCCCTCCATCGTCCTCAACCCCTCCAAGTGCGTCCTCTGCGGACGCTGCGCCGCCGTCTGCCAGCAGATGCAAGGCGTCTTCGCCCTCGAATTCCTCTCCCGCGGCGAAAACACCCGCATCGCGCCCGCCGCCGACGTCACCCTCGACGAATCCCCCTGCATCAAATGCGGACAATGCTCCGCCCACTGCCCTGTCGGCGCCATCTACGAAAAAGACGAAACCGGCAAAGTCATCACCGGCCTGCGCGACGAAACCAAGACCCCCGTCGTCCAGATCGCCCCCGCCGTCCGCGTCGCCCTCGGCGAAGCCTTCGGCATGCAGCCCGGCGAACTTTCCACCGGCAAGATCTACGCCGCCCTCCGGCGCCTCGGCTTCAAGTACGTCTTCGACACCAACTTCTCCGCCGACGTCACCATCATGGAAGAAGGCACCGAATTCATCAAACGCTTCACCCAGGGCGGCAACCTCCCCCTCCTCACCTCCTGCTGCCCCGCCTGGACCGACTGGATGGAAAAATACGCCCCCGACTTCACCGAAAACTTCTCCTCCGCCAAATCCCCCCAGCAGATGCTCTCCGCCCTGGCCAAGAGCTACTGGGCCGAAAAGAACGGCATCGACCCCAAGAACGTCTTCATGGTCTCCGTCATGCCCTGCACCTCCAAGAAATACGAGATCAGCCGCGACGAATACATGTCCGCCTCCGGCCAGCAGGACACCGACGTCGTCCTCACCACCCGCGAACTCGCCCGCCTCATCCAGGCCGCTGGGATCGACTTCAACGCCCTGCCCGAAGAAACCGCCGACGACCTCCTCGGCGCCTACACCGGCGCCGGCACCATCTTCGGCGTCACCGGCGGCGTCATGGAAGCCGCCCTCCGCACCGCCTACTGCCTCATCACCGGCGACGCACAGCCGCCGTCCATCGAGTTCAACGAAGTCCGCGGCATGAAGGGCGTAAAAGAAGCCACCATCGACATCAAAGGCACCCCCGTCCGCATCGCCGTCGCCCACCAGATGGGCAACGTCCGCCAAGTCATCGAAGCCATCCGCGAAGACCGCGCCGCGGGCCGCAAACCCCGCTACGACTTCATCGAAGTCATGGCCTGCCGCGGCGGCTGCATCGGCGGCGGCGGCCAACCCACGGGCGCCAACGACGAAGTCCGCGCCAAGCGCACCGCCGGCCTCTACACCGACGACGAACGCTGCACCCTCCGCATGTCCCACCTCAACCCCCAGGTCACCGCCCTCTACAACGACTACCTCGGCGCCACCGCCGCCAACGGCGGCGAAAAAGCCGAACACCTCCTCCACACCCACTACCACAAACGCGACCTCTACAAGCGCTGAGCCCCCTCGCAGGCGCCCCGGAACTGGACGGACTGAATGCCCGTCCAGTTTTTTCTTTTCCCCCGTCTCCCCTCCCGCGTACAATCCTCCCCCATGCCACACGACGCAAACCACCACCGCATGGGCCGCCGCCTGACCGACTGGGACTACGGCGCCCGCGCCATCTACATGGTCACCCTCGAACTCGCCAACCGCGGCCGCCCCACCTTGGCTTCTTGGCCCGTCCAAGACCCCGCCACCTCCCGCTGGCACTGCCCCCTCACCCCCCTCGGCGCCAAAGTCCTCTCCTGCTGGCACCGCATCCCCGAGTTCTGGCCCCAAATCACCCTCCTCCCCTCCGTCGTGATGCCCGACCACTTCCACGGCCTCCTCTTCATCCGCTCCCCCCTCACCGCCCCCTCCCCGTCCCGCGCCTCGCCGGAAACGGCGAGGCCCACTCCCCATCCCAAAACCCTCGGCGACGTCATCCGCGGCTTCAAGACCGGCTGCCGCGAAGCCGGCTGGGCTCCCGGCTTCGTCGACACCATCCTCTTCCGCAAAGGCCAACTCGCCCGCATGGAGGACTACATCCTCGGCAACCCCGAACGCCTGGCCCGCAAACGCGCCAACCCGGCCCTTTTCCGCCGCGTCGAAGACATCACCCTCTGCCTCCCCCTTCCCGACGCCCCGCACCCCCTGCACTTCCAGGCCCTGGGCAACCTGGCCCTGCTCGATTGGCCCGTCATCCATCCCGTCCAGTGCTCCCGCGCCAACTTCCGCTACCGCCGCGAACGCCTCGCCAGCGGCGCCTGGCGCATCCTCCGCGATGCCGGCGGCATCCCCCTCGTCGAGACCTCCACCCCCGAATTCGAGACCAAGAGCGCGGAAGCCTTGCACCTTGCCGCACACGGCGCCGTCCTTGTCAGCCCCTGCCTCTCCCACGGCGAACGCGAAATCCTGCGCCGCGCCCACGCCGCCGGCCACCGCGTCATCCTCCTGCGCAACAAAGGCTTCTCCAGACACGAAAAACCCGGCGGCGCCCTCTTCGACGCCTGCGCCCAAGGCAAACTCCTCCTCCTGGCCCCCGCCGCCTGGCCATACCTCCCCGGCGAAGTCCCCCCCACCCGCGAACGCGCCCTCATCCTCAACCACATCGCCCGCCTTCTCGCCGTTTCCGGCGACCCGCAGGACACCCCGCCCCCCATCCCCTACCGCGGCGCCACCCTCCCCGACCTCCTCCCCCTCCTCCTCCAAGCCTGCACCCCACCATCTCCCTGACCTTCCTCCTCCCTCCCCCCGTCCCGCGCCTCGCCGGAAACGGCGAGCCCCCTCTTCCCTCCCTCCCTCCCTCCCCCTCCCCGCACTGCTCCGCCCCCCATCCCCCCCCGTCCTTCCGCCTC
>CACXEY010000290.1 GCA_902766695.1 uncultured bacterium | reverse complement strand
TCTTCTCGTACTCCCCGACCGCGAAGTCCGCGTACCAGTCCACCGACGGCAGGCAGATCGAGACTTCCAGGTTCGCCGCATGCGCCTTCGCGACGAGATTGCTCATGAACGCCGTCAGCGCCTTCGTCGCCCCCGACCACGACCCGACCGACTCGAAGTCGATGCAGATCCCGTCCCCGCCGCGCGCCGTGGTTTTCGCGACCAGATTGGTGATCAACTTCGTGCAAGCCGCGCTGTTGGTGAGCAGCGCATGGTTGGCGGTCTCGCCGAACAGCGTCGCCGTCAGGAGAACCTTCACGCCATTGGAATGCGCGGTTTCGACGACGGGATCCGTGTTCCACCCATGGATGCTGGAGATGGCCCCGGCACTCCCGACCTCCGCGGAAAAATACGCGACGTGGGTCAGGTTGGAGTAGTCATAGGAAAGATAATCCCCCGCCTCGGCCCAGTAGGGGTGCCACCCGAGCACGCGCGCCCCGTCCGCGATGCCGGCGGCTCGCGGCGTGATGACCGACTTCTTCGGCACGGCCCTGAGCGCCTTGCGCCGCTGCGCCGCCGTCTGCCCGTCCGGATGCGCCTCCATCTCCAACTGGTGGATGGGCACGAACCCCGCGAAATCCGCCGGCGGCGCGAACGGGAAATCCGCCTCCGACACGTCCGGCACCTCGAACGGCGGCGGATCGTCGGCCACGTCGCCTTCTTCCTCGATCTGGGCCATCGCGCACCATGGCACGGCCAAGGCGAACAGGGCGGAAAGGGTCAACGCGCGGCGGACAATACGGATTGCTTTCATGCCTTCCATTTTACACCCGCGCCCACCGCGAAGGAAAGCCGGAATCGCGGCGGATGCCCGGAGCGCTCGCGTCCTCACGACATTTTTACATCCCGACATTTTTACATTGCCATTTCACCCTGCCTGTGGCAGAAACGGCGGACGTTTGTTCCACCCCCCTGAAAGGAGACTTTTCCAGATGAACGTATTGCACCTGATCGCCAATCCGAAACCTTCCGAGACCTCCGTCTCCAAGAAACTCGCCCTGGAGTTCTTCTCCGCCCTGATGGAGAAGGATCCCGACGTCGTCGTCGAGAACGTGGACCTCTACCAGAACAAGCCCCCCTTCGTCAGCGCCGACGCGCTCAACTACTTCTGGCGCCCCGTCATCGATCCCGCCTACATCCCGTCCAAGGCCGAGGAAAACGCCGCCAACTATTCCAACAACAACGCACAGGCCATGATCGACGCCGACGTCGTCGTCCTGACCATGCCCGTCTGGCTCAACTCCATGCCGGCCATCCTCAAGGCGTGGCTGGACCAGATCGTCGTCCCCGGCAAGCTCTACCGCATGGGCCCCGACGGTCCCGTCCCCACCCACCACATCCGCACCGTCGTCCTCCTCGTCTCCTCGGACTCCGTCTACAAGGAGAACGACCCCGCCGACGGCCTCACCCCCGCCATCCGCGCCATCTTCTCCTGGATCGGCGTCGACGACATCCGCATCGCCTGGGCCGACGGCCAGGACTCCGAGCGGCATTTCGATTCCGCCGAGCGCCGCGACATGGCCATCGAAGCCGCCCGCGAGATCGCCGAGGAAATCGTCGACGACTGACGCCCATCCCCCACCCCGCGGCCGCCCCGGCGGCCCTTCCGCTCCGCCGTTTCCACGGCGGAGTTTTTTGCCGGGCCCCGCGATTCCCGTCTCGCCAAATCCCCGCGAATCCGCTACCTCTTTCCGCCATGAAGAAATTCCTGGGCACCGTCTTCCTGATCCTGCTCCTGCTGGCTCTGCTCGCGGGCGCGGGCCTGCTCCTGCTCCGCCGCCAGGAACGCGCCATGCTCTACCATCCGTCCGCGACCGTCGCCGAAACCCCGGCCGACCACCATCTCCGCTACCAGACCGTCCGTTTCCGCGCATCCGACGGCACGCCGCTGGAAGGCTGGTGGATTCCCTGCCGGAACGCGCGCGCGACCGTCGTCTTCTGCCACGGCAACGCCGGCAACCGTTCCGGCGACGCCCGCTGGGTTCCCTTTTTCGCCCGCCAGCGCATGAACGTCCTTCTCTGGGACTACCGCGGCTACGGCGGCAGCGGGGGCGTGCCCTCCGAAGACGGTCTCCGGCGCGACGCCCAGGCCGCCTTCGACGCCGCCGCCGAGAGTGCCCCCGGCCTGCCCGTGATTCTGTACGGCCACTCCCTCGGCGGCGCCGTCGCCGCGCGCCTCGCCCAGGACCGCCCCGCGGCGGGCCTCATCCTCGAAGGCGCGTTCGCCTCCGCCCGCGACATGGCCACCCGCCTCCATCCCGGCTGGCCCATCGGCCCCTTCCTCTCCGTCCGCTACGACACCGCCGCCTGCACCGCCGCCCTCCCCGGCCTCCCCAAACTCGTCGGCCACAGTCCCGACGACGACGTCGTCCCCTTCCAGAGCGGCCGCACCCTCCACGCCGCCGCCGCGCAGCCGAAGGCCTTCGTCCTCCTCGCCGGCGCCCACGATTCCCGTTCCTGGCTCGCCGACGGCGGCGCCGGCAACGCCGAACTCGTCGACTTCCTCTCCCGCTGCTCGAAAAACTGACCGCCGCCGCCCGGTGGGGTTGTCGTCTTTTGCCTGGGGCGGCCGGCCCTGCCGGAGGGAGCGCCCGACGAGAAACCGAAGGGTTCCGCCGGACGACTCCGGTGCGTTCCGGCTTGCCGCGGGGGCTTCCGGCGGCTATTCTGGAGGAGTTGCCAACAACAGGGGAAACGAAGCCATGATTCTACGCCATCTGCTCCTCCCGGACATCTTGGAACTCGTCGAGGCCAACCGCCTCAACGAGGTCCGCGACTTCCTCGCCAAGCAGCCGGCCCCCGAAATCACCGACCTCCTCGCCGCCCTTGATGACAAGGACGCCCTCCTCATCTTCCGCGTGCTCCCGCGCACCCTCGCCGACGAAGTGTTCTCGCTCCTCGAGCCCAACCTCCAGAACTGGATGCTCAAGAACATGGCCCAGGAGGAAGTCCGGTATGTCCTCAAAGGCCTGACCCCGGACGACCGTACCGCCCTCTTCGAGGAACTCCCCGCGCGCGTCGTGAAGGGCCTCCTGACGCTCCTCAACGACAAGGACCGCAAGCTCGCCCTGACCCTCCTCGGCTACCCCGAAGGCTCCGTCGGCCGCCTGATGACCGACCGCTACGTCACGGTCAACCCCGACTGGACCGTCACCCAGACCCTCGACCACCTGCGCGCCGCCGGCATGGATTCCGAGACCATGACGATGATCTACATCACCGACGCCGAAGGCCATCTCGTCGACGACCTGCGCCTCCGCCGCCTCATCCTCGCGGCCCCCATGACGCGCGTCCGCGACCTCCTCGACGGCCACTACGCCAGCCTCACCTCCCTCCAGGACCGCGAAGAAGCGGTCGGTATCTTCCAGGACTACGACCTCTTCGCCCTCCCCGTCGTCGATGCCGACGGCGTACTCCTCGGCATCGTGACCGTCGACGACATCCTGGACGTCGCCGAAGAGGAAGCCACGGAAGACTTCCACAAGATGGCCTCCGTCCGCCCCCTCCAGACCTCCCTCAAGGACGCCACCATACGCCTCCTCGTCCACAAACGCATCGGCTGGCTGCTCGCCCTCGTCGGCGTCAACATCTTCACCGGAATGGGCCTGAGCATCTTCGAAGAGACCATCCAGAAAGTCGTCGCCCTCGTCTTCTTCATGCCCCTCCTCATCGGCAGCGGCGGCAACGCCGGCTCCCAGGCCGCGACCCTCCTCGTGCGCGCCATCGCGACGGGCGACGTCGAATCCGGCGACTGGTGGCGCATCTTCTTCCGCGAAATCGCGGTGAGCGTGAGCATCGGCGCCATCATGTCCGCCGCCGTCTTCTTCCTCGGCTGGTGGCTAGGCCACTCGCTTGGCGTGGGCGTCGTCGTCGCGGCGAGCATGTTCGCCCTCGTCATCATGGGCAGCCTCTTGGGCACGACCCTCCCCATGCTGCTCGACCGACTGCACCTCGACCCGGCGACCGCCGCCCCGCCGCTCATCACCTCCGTCGCCGACATCCTGGGCATCCTCATCTACTTCTCCATCGCGACCCTCTTCTTCCGCTGGCTCCCGATCGGCTAGCATGACCTACGCCTTCTACCGCTTCCTCGCCTTCGTGATCCGGGCCATGCCGCGCGCCCTGGCGCACTGGATCGGCCTGCGCCTGTGCGACGCCGCCTACTTCCTGAACCGGCGCGCGCGCGCCGCCGTCGAAGAAAACCTCCGCACCGTCTGGGCCCACGAAGGCCTCCAGCCCTCCGACGACCACGCCGCCGGCTGCGCGCGCAAAACCTTCCAGTACTTCGGCAAATACGCCGCCGACTTCATCCGCTTCCGCGAGATGCCCCCCGACCGGCTCCGCCGGTTCGTCTCCGTCGCGGGCCTTCCCGAAGTCGAAAAACTCCGTACCACCGGCCGCGGCGGCATCCTCCTGACCCTCCACTACGGCAACTGGGAACTGGGCGGCGCGGTCTTCCCCGCGCTGGGGTTCAAGGTGCACGCCGTGGTCCAGCCCGTCGCCTCGCCGCCGATGGAGCGCATCTACACCTTCTTCCGCCGCCAGCGCGGCATGGACGTCATCCCCCTGGCGCGCGCCTCCACCGGAATCGTCCGGGCGCTCCGCCGCGGCGACCTCGTGGCGATGGTGGGCGACCGCGACTTCACCGGCACCGGACTCCCCCACGACTTCATGGGCCGGCCGGCCACCCTCCCCCACGGCGCCGCCTGGTTCGCGCACAAACTGGGCGTCCCAATCCTGTTCGGGGCCGTCCGCCGCGAACCCGACGACACCTACGCCCTCCGCCTCGCCCCCCTCATCACCCCGGAAGAATACCCCACCGAAGCCGCCATCCAGGACCGCCTCGTCGCCCTGATGGAGCAGACCATCCACTCCGACCCCTGCCAGTGGTTCACCTTCTACCCCTTCTGGCGCACCACCCCCGCCGCCGCCGCCGCCGCGGAGGGGTGACGGCGGTCCGCGGCTACTCGGTCAGCAGCTGGACGTCGGCGGGATCGATGAAGACGCGCACCGGTTCGCGCTTCCCGTCCCGGACCATGCGGCGGGGGCGGACCTCCAGGGCCTTGAGGGCGATGCCGCCCGGCAGTTCGACGTCGTGCTGGGCGGTTTCGCCGAGATAGACGGTCCCCGAAAGGGTGCCGTCGAAGACGTTGGGCGTTCCCGCGGACATCTCCGCGTGCAGGCGCACCGCTTCGGGGCGTACCGAGAGCCACACCGTGCGCCCGGCGTCCGCGGCCTCCTCCGCCCCGCCGGCCGCGAGCCAGGTCCCCGCCGCCGTCTCCACCTCCACCCCCGCCCCGGTCCGGCCTTTCACGCGCCCCTCCACGAACGTCGTCTCGCCGATGAACTGCGCCACGAACTTGTTCCGCGGCCGCAGGTACACCTCGTCCGGCGCCCCCGTCTGCAGCAGCCGCCCCGACTCCAGCACCGCCACGCGGTCGGCGATCGACAGCGCCTCCTTCTGGTCGTGCGTCACGTAGATCGCCGTCAAGCCGGCTTCCTTGCAGATGCGCCGGATTTCGGTCCGCATCTCGATGCGCAGCTTCGCGTCGAGGTTCGACAGCGGTTCGTCCAGCAGCAGGCATTGCGGCTCGATGACCAGCGCCCGCGCCAGCGCCACGCGCTGTTGCTGGCCGCCGGAGAGTTCGTTCGGCTTGGATTGCGCACGGTCCGCCAGACGCACCAGCCCCAGCGCCTTCATGACGCGCGGCGCCATGTCCGCCTTGCGCATCCCGCGCATCTCCAGCCCGAACGCGACGTTCTCGAACAGCGTCATGTGCGGCCACAGCGCGTAGCTCTGGAAGACCATCCCCATGTCGCGCTTGTGCGGCGGCAGGTGCGTCACGTCGCGGTCCCCGGCGAGGATGCGCCCGCCGTCCGGTTCGTTCAGTCCCGCGATGGCCCGCAGGAGCGTCGTCTTCCCGCACCCGCTCGGCCCGAGCAGGAAGAAAATCTCCCCGGCGCCGATCCGTACGTCGATCCCTTTGAGGACCTCCGTCTTGCCGAACCGTTTGACCAGATTCTCGATGATGATCGGCACCGCCATGTCTCGTTCTCCTTCTCCGTCCTTTATACCAGACCCATCCGCTCCCCGCACCTCCCAATTTCACGCGCCTCCACCCCGCGCTTGACCTCTGCGTCGAACCTGTCACAATCGCGGGCATGATGAACATGAGTCTCACGTGGTGGTATGTGGCCCTGCTCGTGTCCGGCGTGCTGCTGGGCATCGGCGAAATCTTCGTGCCCGGCGGCATCGCCGGCGCCATCGGCGCGTGCTTCTGCGCCGCCGCGATGGTCATCGGCTTCCGCGCCTTCCCGCCGCCGTGGGGGCTCATCTCCGCGCTGACGGTCGTCGTGCTCGGCGGCGCCGCGTTCCTCGTGTGGATCCGCCTGTTTCCGCAGAGCCGCGCCGGCAAGCGCATCGTCCTGACCGCCGACGGGCGCGACCAGAAGTCCTCCGATCCGCCCGGCCCCGAGTGGGTCGGCCGCGAAGGCGTCGCCACCACCGCGCTGCGCCCGGGCGGCATCGTGGACTTCGGCGAGCGCCGCTGCGACGTCCTGGCCGAAGGCGGCGAATGGCTGGCCGTCGGCGTGAAGGTCCGCATCAGCGCCATCCGCGACGGCCAGGTCTGGGTGCGGGAGGTCCGCGCGCCATGAAAACCCGCCGCCCCCTCCTGCCGCTGCTGCTCCTCCTGCCGCTCCTCGCCGCGGCGCCCGCCGCGCGCGCGTTCGAGGTGCATCTTTCCGCGGAAGCGACGAACGCGGTCGCCTACCCCTCCGGCACCCGCTTCGCCTCCGAGGCGCTCCTCGCCGGCTACGAAATCTCCAACGCCGCCACCTCCGCGCAGGACCTCTGGCTCTTCGGCAGCGCGGTGCGCCAGGAAGGCGTCGCGGAGCAGGACGCCCGCATCCTCGCGAAGTCGGCGGTGGTGGAAGGCGCCGTCGGCCAGAACCTCCAAATCTACGCCCAGGCCGCGCAACTGACGACCAACGCCGTCGTCGCGGGCGACTTGCTCCTCTTCGGCAACACGCTCGTGTGCGAGGGCAAGGTCGGCGGCGACGCCTGGCTCAGCGGCGGCGAAGTGACCCTCGCCGGCACCTACGGCGGGCGCGTCCGCGTCACCGCCCAGACCCTGCGCGTCTCGCCCGGAACCCGCATCGGCGGCGACTTCGTGTACACGACGCCGGCCCCCTTCGCGCTGCCGCCCGGCGTGGAAGTCGGCGGGCAGGTGCGCGCCGAGACGGCGGTTGCGCCGCAGCGGAGCTTCCGCGAGCGCCTGTGGCTGCACGGACTGTTCTTCCTCGGCGCGATGCTGGTGGGGATGCCGTTCGTGGGCCTCTTCCCGGCGACGGCGGGGGCGTCGGTGCGGGCGATCCGGCGTACGCCCTGGCGGTGCCTTTTCACGGGAATCGCGGTGCTGCTGTTCGGGCCGGTGCTGCTGGTGGCGGCGGGCGTGACGGTCATCGGCCTGCCGTTCGCGCTCGCGGGCGGGATGCTGTGGCTGCTGACCCTCTACCTCTCGCACATCGTCGTCGCGCTGCTGCTCGGACACTGGCTCGTCGGCCGCCGCTCGCCCGTCCAGACGGCCGGCAGCGTGTTCCTGTCGCTCGGCGCGGGCCTCTTCGTCCTCTACTTCGCGAGCGCCTTCCCGCGCGTCATGGATTTCCTCTCGATGCCCGTCGCCATCCTCGGCATGGGCGCCCTCTGGCGCAGCCTCTTCCACCCCGTCGCCATCCACCGCCTCCCCGTCCCCCCTCCCCCTCCCGGCCCCGGCACCCCTCCCCCCCTCCCCCCCGACTACCCCGTCTGACCCCACCATCCACCCTTTCAACCCTTCAACCTTTCAACCCTTCAACCCTTCAACCTTTCAACCCTTCAACCTTTCAACCTTTCAACCTTTCAACCTTTCAACCTTTCAACCTTTCAACCTTTCAACCTTTCAACAAACAAAAGGAGCCCCCATGGATTCATTCCTGACCATCATCCTCTTCGTCCTGGCCGTCTTCGTCCTCCTGCTGGTGATCCTCTTCCTGACCTACATGAAGATTTGGGTCCGCGCCTGGATGAGCGGCGCCTACATCGGCCTGTTCAACCTCCTCGGCATGTGGCTCCGCAAGATCCCGGCGACCCTCGTCGTCGACGCCCGCATCCGCGCCATCCGCGCCGGCCTGCCGCTGACGACCGAGCAGCTGGAGGCCCACTTCCTGGCCGGCGGCGACATCATCAAGGTCGTCCAGGCCCTGATTGCGGCCGACAAGGCCAACATCGAACTCTCCTTCCAGCGCGCCGCCGCCATCGACCTCGCGGGCCGCGACGTCTACGAAGCCGTCCGCACCTCCGTCAACCCCAAGGTCATCGACTGCCCCGACCCCCGCAAGGGCACCTCCATGCTCGACGCCGTGGCCAAGGACGGCATCCGCCTGCTGGTCAAGGCCCGCGTGACGGTCCGCGCCAACCTCGCGCGCCTCGTCGGCGGCGCCACCGAAGACACCATCATCGCGCGCGTCGGGCAGGGCATCGTCTCCGCCATCGGCTCCGCGGCCACCTACAAGGCCGTCCTCGAGAACCCCGACGAGATTTCCAAGAAGGTCCTCAACTCCGGCCTCGACTCCCAGACCGCGTTCGAGATCGTCTCCATCGACATCGCCGACGTCTCCGTCGCCGGCGTCTCCGGCACCCGCGAAGTCGCCAACGTCGGCGCCCTGCTAGAAACCGAGCGCGCCGAAGCCGACAAGAAACTCCGCCAGGCCGAAGCCGAAGGCCGCCGCGCCACCGCCGTCGCCGCCGAACAGGAACAGCGCGCCCGCATCCAGGAAATGCAGGCCAAGGTCGTCGAAGCCCAGGCCGAGATCCCGATGGCCATCGCCGCCGCCCTGCGCGAAGGCAAGATCGGCGTCATGGACTACCTCCGCATGCAGAACATCATGGCCGACACCTCCATGCGCGAATCCCTCTCCGCCGCCGACGCCTCCTCCTCCACCCACTGATGCCCCTCCACCCGGCCATCCTCCCCGCCGTACCCGTCGCCGACACCGACGGCTACGGCGGCCTGGTCATCATCGCCGTATGGATTTTCTTCGGCCTCCTGAGCGCCCTCTCCAAGAAAAAGAAACGCCGCCACTCCCCCTCCCAAATCCCCACTCCTCCCGGCGGCTTCGACCCCGAGGGCGCCCCCCCCGGCGCCCCCACCGCCGCCCCCGAGCCGACCTTCGTCATTCATGACGAAGAGCCCGCCCCCTCGCCCACCCCGGCCCCGGCCACCCGCCGCCCCCCCCCCTTCCCCACCCAGCGCCGCGTCCGCATCCCCCGCCATCCCGCCCCCGCTCCTTCTGCTCCTTCCGCTCCTCCTCCCACATTCACGCCCGCCCCTCCTCCCGCCCCATCTCCCCTTGACGCCGCCCCCCCCGACGCCGACGCTCCCGTCGTCACCGCCCGCCAGGGCGAACGCCACATCCTGGACACCTCCGCGGCCGCGGCGGGCCTCGTCCTGCCGTCCCTCCACGCCATGAACGTCCCCTTCGCCCCGTGGCCCGTCCTGCCCACGGGCAACACCCGCCCCGCCCCCGCCGCCGTACGCCCCGCCTTCCGCACCCGCGACGACCTCCGCCGCGCCATCCTCGCCCGCGAAATCCTCCGCCCGCGGATGGACGCCGAGACCTTCGCCGCCGCGCGGAATCAAGCCGGCGGGACGACCGGCGGGGAACCGAAATAGCGCGCAAAGACGTCTCGGCAGCGGGATTCGAGGTCGGCGAGGGTACCGTCGTTTTCGATGACGTCGGTGGAGAGGGCGGCTTTCTCGGATACGGGCCACTGGCTGGCGATGCGGGCGAGAGCTTCGTCTTCGCTCAGGCCGCGGCCGAGCAGGCGGCGGATCATGGTCTCGCGGGTGGCGGAAAGGCAGAGGACGCCCGGCCAGGCGCGTCCGGGCGCCATGCCGCACTCGAAGAACAGCGGGATGGCGGCGGCACCGGGGACGCCACGGCGGCGCACCGAGACGGCGAAGCGGCGTCCGGCTTCCAGGATGGCGGGATGGGTGATGGCGTTCAGGCGGGCGAGGGCGGCTTCGTCGGCGAAGACGAGTTCGCCGAGGCGCCGGCGGTCGATTCCGCCGTCGCCGGACGCGATGCGCGAGCCGAAGGTGCGGAGGAGTTTTTTCACGGCGGCGCCGCCGGGCGCGAGCAGGGCGTGGGCTTCGTCGTCGGCATCCCAGATCTCGGCGCCCCAGCGGCGGAAGAAGCCGCATACGGTGGATTTGCCGCAGGCGATGCC
>CACXEY010000289.1 GCA_902766695.1 uncultured bacterium | reverse complement strand
CAGGTGCGTGCCGGGCCGGAAGACCTTGATCTTGACCTTCGTCCCGGGATCGCCGCGGAGCTTCTTGACGGCCTCTTCCAGCGCGAGGCCGTCGGTGGATTCGTCCTCGATCTCGACGATCTTGTCGCCGCCGAGCAGGCCGGCGCGGAAGGCGGGGGTGCCTTCCATGGGGGCGATGACGGTGAGGATGGCGTTCTTGATGCCGATGGTGATCCCGAGGCCGCCGAACTTGCCGGAGGTGTCCTCTTTCATGGAAGCGAATTCCTCCTCGTCCATGAAGGAGCTGTGCGGGTCGAGGGACTGCAGCATGCCGTGGAGGGCGCTGTGGATGAGGTCCTCGTAGCCGCACTTGTCGGCGTCGACGTACTGCGCGCGGATCTGCTCGACCACGGTGGAGAACAGCGCATACATCTCGTACGGGGACTTCTCCTCGGCGGCGGCCTTGGCGGCGGCGCCGGCGGTCTCCTGGGAATACAGGCGCACGCCCGCGGCCAGGTTGGCGAACAGCACGCCCGCCACGAGCCACCACTTCAACGGACTCTTGAAACTCTTCATCTCGGTTCCTCGCTGGATAGACATCCGCCCCACCTTACCCCCTCCCGGCCCGGAACTGAAGCCCAAAAGCGAGTCCGGTCCCAAGCGACACCGACCGGAGCCCGGAGTGAACCCTTCGGGGGCGGAAAACGCTTTTACTTCCGTATATGCGAGCCACCTCCTCCAACCGGGGATTCACCCTCATCGAACTGGCCATCGTCCTTGCGGTGCTGGCTTTGGTGGCGCTGTTGGCGACCGGGCGGCACGGCACGTTCCGCAACAATGCGCGCATCACGCTTGCGCAGAAGGAGATGGGGAACATCCGCGACGCGTTTGCATCCTACATCGACGACATGTCGCCCCTCCCCGGCTTCTCCCCCGCCTACCTCCGCATCGCCAACCTCCTCGCCGCCACCAACCTCTACGCCCGCGGCGGCTGCCGCGCCGACATCGACGCCGGCGACTGGGACGGGCTCCACCGCGCGCCGCCCGCCGCCTTCCGCGGCTGGGATGACGCCTCCTCCCGCGGTTGGCGCGGCCCATACCTTCTCTCCGGCGGCGCCGCGGTCCCTGCGTCCACATTCCCCGCCCCCGCCGATTGCGCCTCCCCCGGCGGCCCCACCTGGGCCGAACGCGGCTTCTTCCCCGAAACCTCCCGCCTCTCGCTCCCCGCCGACTACCGCAACGGCTGCGTCTACGGCTTCCCCGGCGAACCCGCCCTCTCCGACCCCTGGGGTGCGCCCTACGTCCTCCAGATTCCGCCGCCGCAGGCCTTCGTCCTTTCCGCCGGCGGCCTCGCGCCCGTGGGCGAAACCGAGCGCTTCCGCTACGCCCGCATCGTGTCCGCCGGCCCCGACGGCATCCTTTCGACGCCCTGTTTCTACGTGAACACGAACGAGACCGGCTCCGTATGGGGCCCCGCCCAACGCCGCGCGTCGATTTTCGCGGGTCGCCCCGAGGACCGCGGCGACGACCTGGTCCTCTTCCTGCACCGCCCCGACGCCTACCGCGCCGCCTACAACCACGAGGGGGACGAACGGTGACGCGCCCCCGCACCCAACGCGGTTTCACGCTGATCGAGCTGACGCTGGTCCTCTTCGTGCTGGCGCTCTCCGCGCATCTCGCCGTCCGCGAACTCTCCCGCCAGCGCGCCCGCCGCCTCCGCGAAGCGGCGGACCACCAGCTGTCGGAAATTTCTTCGGCCATCCTCTCCGACGACGGCGCCACGGGCTTCCTTTCCGACATGGGCCGCCTTCCCGTCACCCTCCCCGCAGACCCCGACGACGGCAACACGCCCCTCTCCCTCCGCGAACTCTGGTCCCGCCCCGACGGCCTGGGCGACCACCGCGCCCGCCCCGCGACCCCCGAAAACCTTGCCGACGGCGCTCCATCCGCCCTCGCCGACCCCGACCTCCTCGTCCCCTGCGGCTGGGGCGGTCCCTACCTCCGCATCCCGCCCTCCGCCACCCGCCTCCGCGACCCGTGGGGCAACCCCCTCGAAACCCCCGATTCCGCCGACCTGCCGCGCCTTTTCTCCGACCCCGACGCCACCACTCCCGCCGATGCCCCCGACGCCCCCGTCGCCGCCATCCGCCACTACGGCTCCGACGGCCTCCCCGACGCCGAGCGCCCGCCCGAGACCCCCGACCAAGCCGACGCCACCCTCGCCTTCGCCCCCCCCGAAGCCCGCCTCCTGCTGACCTTCGAGCCCGACACCCTCGAAAAAATCCACTGGTACGCCCCTCTCGGCGACAAAATCACCGGCGGCATCTGCATCCCCGAACCCGGAACCTCGCAACTCCTCGTCGAAGGCCTGACGCCCGGCACCCGCTTCCTCAAAATCCACCCCGTGGACGCCTCCCCCCGCGTCCTGCAAGTGACCCTTCGTCCCGGACGCGACACCGCCCTGGAGCTCTGACCCCATGCCCCGCTCCCCCGCCAGTCCCCCTTACGACCTCCTCCTCGTTGCCACCCCTTCCTCCGCGACGGCCTGGGACCGCGCCACCTCCGCCACCGCCACGGCCCCCGACCTCTCCGCCGCCCTCGCCGCCCTCTCGCCCCGCCCCCGCCGCAACGCCCGCGTGCTCGTCGCCTCCGCCACCCTCTTCACCCAGCGCGTACGCCTCGACCCCGCCCGCGCCGCCGCCCTCGCTCCCGCCGAACTCGAATCCGCCCTCTTCTACGAAGTCGAACCCTTCTGCGGCATCCCCCGCGCCGCCGCCGTCATCGCCCTCGACCGCCTCGCCCCCGGCGAATGGCGGGTCGCGGTCGCCGACCGCGCCGAACTCTCCGCCCTCCGCGACCGCGTGCGCGCCGCCGGTTGCCGCTTCGTCGGCACCGTATCCCTCCCCGATGCAACCCCCCCCCCCCGCCCCCCCCCCCCCCCCATCGTGCGCCCGCCCCGCGGCGGCATCACCCCGCGCACCCT
>CACXEY010000288.1 GCA_902766695.1 uncultured bacterium | reverse complement strand
GGCGCTGCGGCGGGCGCTGTCGGCCGGCGGGTGCGGGCGCGTCGCGTCGGTGGAGGACGGGGAGCGGGCGTGGCTCGCCGCCGCCGCCGCGCGGGAGGCGCCGGGGCTCGTCGTCGCCGTCACCGAGAGCCCGCGGGCGATGGAGCGGCTGGCGGACGACCTGGCGGCGCTCGGGGTCGCGGAAGAGGCGCGGTCGATCCTGCCGCCGGTGCGCTCGGAGTCGTCGCGTCTCGTCACGGGACGCCTCTCGCCGGAGGCGGAAGGGGAGCGGTTGCGCACGCTGCAACGGTGTCTGGATGCGGCGAAGGGCCCGAAGGGGAAGCGCCGCGGCAAGGGTCTGGTCGTCGTGACCTGCCTCCAGGCGCTGCTGGAGCCGCTGCCGCCGCCGGAGTGGCTGGAGGGACGGCGCTGGCGGGTGGCGGCGGGGACGTCCTGCAATCCGGAAGCGTTGTGCGATGCGCTGGTGCGGGCGGGATACGAGTTCGGCGCGGAGGTGCTCGCGAAGGGACAGGCGAGCCGCCGCGGCGGGGTCCTGGACGTGTGGCCGCCGACGGAGGAATGGCCGGCGCGGCTGGAGTTCTTCGGCGACGAACTGGAAAGCATACGGTGGTTCGATCCGGCGGACCAGCGGTCGCGCGGCAAGGCGGAGTCGCTGGAGCTGCCCCCGGCATCGGAGGAGGGCGAGGCCGTGCCCGGGGCGGAGGAAGCGCCGCGCGCGGAGGTGGAGGCGTATCTTCCGGAGGATGCGTCGTTCGTGTGGTTCTCGCCGGAGGGGTTGTTGCACCACTACGCGATGGGGGCGGAGCTGGCGGGCGCCGGGGCGTCCGCGGACCCGGAGCGGAGCGTATGGCGGGAATTCACGAACTGGCGGATGGCCCTCGCCCGGCGCTTCGCCGCCGGCGGCCAGCTGGACGCGGGCGGGGAGGACGGCACGACGGCCTTCCCGCTGCGCGGGGAAACGGTGCCGATTCCGGACACGGGAGTGCGGCCCTTCGACGGCCTGGCGGGCCTCTCGGACCAAGTCCTGCCGCCGGATGCCCTGGACCGGGAGCGCGGGAAGCTGTCGGCGCGCCTGGAAGGCCTCGCGCAGGAGGGCTGGAAGCTGCATTTCTGCTTCGCGACGGAAGCGGCGGCGAAGCGCTTCGCCGAGGCGCACGGGGCGATTGCCGCGGCGGCCGCGGGCCTGCACGCGCCGGCGGCGCTGTCGGGGGGCTTCGTGCTGCCGGGGGCGAAGGTGGCCGTGGTCGCGGAATCGGACTTCTACGGCACCCGCCCGTCGGGTCCGGCGGCGCGGCGCCGCGGACAGGCCGCGGCCCGGGCCCGGGATGCGACGGGCGAGCGGCTGGCGGACTGGACGGACCTGCGTCCGGGCGAGCTGGTGGTGCACGTGGACCACGGCATCGGCAAGTACCTCGGCCTCTACGAAATCGTCTTCGACGGCCAGCCGCAGGAGGCGCTCGCGGTGGAGTACGCCGAGGGCGCGCGCCTCTACGTCCCCACCAGCCAGACGCACCTGCTCAGCCGCTACGTCGGCGTCGGCCGCACCCGCCCGCCCCTCCACGCCCTCGGCGGCCAGCGCTGGCTCCGCGAGAAGGTCGCCGCCGAGCGCGCCGCCCGCGACCTCGCCGCCCAGATGCTCGAAACGCAGGCGAAAAGGTCCGCCCTCCCCGGACACGCCTTCGCGCCCGACGGGGCCTGGCAGGACGACTTCGAACGCGCCTTCCCCTACACCGAGACGCCCGACCAGCTGCGCGCCATCGCCGAGGTCAAGCGCGACATGGAGTCGCCGCGCCCCATGGACCGCCTCGTCTGCGGCGACGCCGGATACGGCAAGACCGAGGTCGCCATGCGCGCCGCGTTCAAGGCCGTCATGGACGGCAAGCAGGTCGCCGTGCTCGTCCCGACCACCGTCCTCGCCCAGCAGCATTACGAGACGTTCCGCGGGCGGCTCGGACGGTTCCCCGTCACCGTCGAAGTCCTCAGCCGCTTCTCCACCCCCGTCCGCACCGCCGACATCCTCGCGCGCACCGCCGCCGGCAAGGTCGACGTCCTCATCGGCACCCACCGGCTGCTCGGCGCGGGCGTCGAATTCCGCGACCTCGGCCTGCTGGTGGTGGACGAAGAGCAGCGCTTCGGCGTCGCCGCCAAGGAGCACCTCAAGCGGCTGCACCCGGCCGTGGACGTCCTGACCCTCTCCGCGACGCCCATCCCGCGCACCCTCTACCTCTCCCTCACCGGCGCGCGCGACATGAGCCTCGTCCAGACCCCGCCCCGCGAGCGCCTCGCCATCGAGACCTACGTCGCGCAGGACACCGACGAACTCCTCCGCGAAGCCATCCTGCGCGAACTCGACCGCGGCGGGCAGGTCTTCTTTTTGCACAACCGCATCGGCACCATCGCCGCCGTCCGCGAGCGCCTCCTGCGGCTCGTCCCGCGCCTGCGCATCGGCGTCGGCCACGGCCGGATGGGCGAACGCGAACTCGCCGGCGTCATGCGCGACTTCGTGCGCGGTCGCTACGACCTGCTCCTCTGCACCACCATCATCGAGAGCGGCGTCGACATCCCGAACGTCAACACCATCCTCATCGACCGCGCCGACCGCTTCGGCATGGCCGACCTCCACCAGATCCGCGGGCGCGTCGGCCGCGGCCGCGTCCAGGCCTACGCCTACCTCCTCCTGCCGCGCCACGGGGGCCTCTTCGGGGCGGCGCGCGAACGCATCCAGGCCATACGGCGCACCGCGAGCCTCGGGGCCGGCTACAAACTCGCCCTGCGCGACCTCGAAATCCGCGGCGCCGGCAACGTCCTCGGCCACGCCCAGAGCGGGCACATCGCGGCGGTGGGCTTCGACCTCTACTGCCAGCTCCTCGACCGCACCATCGCGCGGCTCAAGGGGGAGGCCCCGCCGCCCGTCATCGACGTCCAGACCCGGTTCGAGTTCCTCGACCTCTCCCCCGACCCCGCCGACGCCGCGACGTCCGCCGCCATCCCGCGCGACTACATCGAGGACGAGAACCTCCGCATCGGCATCTACCGCAAGCTCGCCTCCGTATCCGGCGAGCCCGCCGCCGCCGCGCTCGCCGACGAAATCCGCGACCGCTTCGGCCCGCCGCCCGCCCCGGTCCGGCGGCTCCTGGCCATCGCCCGCATCCGCGTCCTCGCCGCCGCCCTCGGGGTGCGCACCGTGGTGACCGACGGCGACCGCCTGCTCCTCTCCCTCCCCGGCAAGCGCTACCTCATGCCCAACGGCCGCCACGTCCGCCTCCACCGCCACGGCCCCGACGACCGCCTCGCCGAAATCGAAAAACGCCTCCGCGCCCTCGCCTCCGCTCCTCCGCCCGCCTCCTGACGCCCCCGTCTCCCCCGCCACTTTCCACTCCCCCTCGCGCCCGCCCGAAACACATTTGGAAACAGGAAAATCCTTGACGTTTTCCATGTTTTTCCCCTATTCCCCTTCACCATGAACATCACCCTCCTGCCACCCTCTTCCCGCCGCCCCCGCTTAGCCGCTTCCGTTTTCCGGTTGGCGGGGCGGGGCGGTTGGTGGTAGGGTTCGCGGCAGTTTTTCCCCGAAGAGGACCCCCATGGCCAAAGACCCCAAATCCGCACCCGCCGCTTCCGCCCGCGAATACCCCCTGGCGGACATCCGCAACATCGGCATCGTCGCGCACATCGACGCCGGCAAGACCACCACCACCGAGCGCATCCTCTTCTACTCCGGAAAGGTCCACAAGATGGGCGAGGTCCACGACGGAACCGCCGTCATGGACTGGATGGCCCAGGAGCAGGAGCGCGGCATCACCATCACCAGCGCCGACACCACCTGCTTCTGGAACGGCCGGCAGATCAACGTCATCGACACCCCCGGCCACGTCGACTTCACGGCCGAGGTCGAGCGCTCGCTGCGCGTGCTCGACGGCGCGGTCGGTGTCTTCTGCGCCGTCGGCGGCGTGCAGCCCCAGAGCGAGACCGTCTGGCGCCAGGCCGACCGCTACGGCGTCCCGCGCATCGCCTTCGTCAACAAGATGGACCGCACCGGCGCCCGCTTCGCGCGCGTCGTGGAGGAAATGCGCGCCAAGCTGCACGCCAACGCCGTGCCCGTGCAGCTGCCGATCGGCGCCGAGGACGCCTTCGAGGGCGTCGTCGACCTCATCGCCATGCGCGCCCTGCGCTTCCAGGGCGAGCTCGGGAGCGACGTCGTCGCCTCCGCCATCCCCGACGCGCTGGCCGCCGACGCCGCGGCCGCCCGCGAGCGCCTCCTCGAAGCCGTCGCCGAGACCTCCGAGGATCTCCTCTCCGCCTACCTCGAAAACGGCGACCTCCCCGTCGACCGCCTGAAGGCGGGCCTGCGCGCCGCGACCGTGTCCGGCCAGATCGTGCCGGTCCTGTGCGGCTCCAGCTTCCACAACCAGGGCATCCAGCCGCTGCTCGACGCCATCGTCGACTACCTCCCTTCGCCGCTCGACGTTCCCCCCATACGCGGCACCCACCCCAAGACCGGCGACGCCCTCGAGCGCAAGCCCGACGACGACGGCCCGCTCTGCGCGATGGCGTTCAAGGTGGCGACCGATCCCTTCGTCGGGCGCGTCGTGTACGTCCGCGTCTACTCCGGCGTCCTGCGCAAGGGCGCGAACGTCTGGAACCCCCGCACCGCCCGCCGCGAACGCCTCATGCGGCTGCTGCGCCTCCACGCCAACCAGCGCACCGACACCGACGCCCTCTTCAGCGGCGAGATCGGCGCCATCGCCGGCATCAAGGGCGTCGGCTCGGGCGACACCCTCTGCGCCGAGCAGAAACCCGTCGTCCTCGAACGCATCGTCTTCCCCGAGCCGGTCATCTCCATGGCCATCGAGCCCAAGACCCAGGCCGACAAGGAAAAAATGCAGGCGGCCCTCGCCGACCTGGCCGAAGAAGACCCGACCTTCCGCGTCGGCGTCAACCCCGAGACCGGCCAGACCATCATGCAGGGCATGGGCGAACTGCACCTCGAAATCCTGCGCGACCGCATGCTCCGCGAATTCCGCGTGCAGGCCAACGCCGGCAAGCCGATGGTCGCCTACAAGGAGACCGTGACCGCCCCCGCGCGCGCCGAAAGCGAATTCGACCGCATGCTCGGCGACAAACACCACTACGGTCGCGTCGCCCTCGCCGTCGCCCCGGCCCCGCGCGGCGCCGGCAACACCGTCGAGTTCCACCTCTCCAACGAGACCGTCCCCCGCGAATACCACGCCTGCATCGAAGAAGGCATCCGCGACGGCCTCTCCACCGGCGTCCTGAGCAACTACCCGCTGGTGGACGTCGCGGTCACCGTCGACGGCGGCGCCTTCCATCCCACCGATTCCACCGACATCGCCTTCCGGACCGCCGCCTCCATGGCGGTCCGCGAAGCCGTGGGCAAGGCCGCGCCGGCCCTCCTCGAACCCCTGATGCAGCTCGAGATCACGACCCCCGAAGAACACCTCGGC
>CACXEY010000287.1 GCA_902766695.1 uncultured bacterium | reverse complement strand
GCTTTCGCGCGCGCGGTTGCGGCGGGGCTTGCGGCTGGACGGAGCGGCCATGCGGCGGCAGGGCGGGCGGATAAACCGAAAAAAGCGGAGCCGCAGGGCTCCGCTTTCCGTCACGCCTCCCGGACGGGGGCTTCCATCAGCCGTTGGCGACGGGCTGGACGTTGACGCGCTTGCCTTCGCGGTCGAAGGATACGACGCCGTCCTTGAGGGCGAAGAGGGTGTAGTCCTTGCCCATGCCGACGTTGAGGCCGGGGACCTTCTTGGTGCCGAGCTGGCGGACGATGATGCTGCCGGCGGTTACGGTTTCGCCCGCGAAGCGCTTGACGCCGCGCCGCTGCCCGTTGCTGTCGCGCCCGTTGCGGCTGCTGCCTTGACCTTTTTTGTGTGCCATGGTGATGCTCCTTTACGCGATCGCGGTGATCTTGACCCGCAGCAGGTCCTGGCGGTGGCCGACCTTGCGGTGGTAGCCCTTGCGGCGTTTCTTCTTGTAGGCGACGACCTTGGGGGCGCGGAAGATTTCCACGGCCTCGGCGGCGACCTTGGCTCCCTCGACGACGGGCTTGCCGACCTTGAGGCCGGAGCCGTCGTTGACGGCGAGCACGCGGTCGAATTCGACCGTCTGGCCGGCTTCGACGCCTTCGAGCAGCTCCACGGCCACCACATCGTCCTTCTGTACCCGGTACTGTTTTCCACCGGTCTCGATCACTGCATACGCTTCCATTGGTTCCTCATTTCCGGCCGGTCCTTCCGGCCCTGTGCAACAAGTGGACGCGAACCATACCCTCCGCGCGCCGCCTTGTCAATCCGAAGTTGCATTCCGCCGCACGTTCACTTCCCGGCGGCTTCCTTGTCGTGCTGGCGGATGGCCACCCGCCGGATCTTCCCGCTGATGGTCTTGGGCAGCTCCTTCACGAACTCGATCGCGCGCGGGTATTTGTAGGGCGCCGTCGCCTTCTTGACGTGCTCCTGCAGCTCCTTGACCAGCGCGTCGCTCGCTTCGTAGCCCTTCGCGAGGACGATGGTCGCCTTGACGATCTGCCCGCGGTCGGGGTCGGGCTTGCCGGTGACGGCGCACTCGAGCACCGCCGGGTGCTCCATCAGCGCGCTCTCGACCTCGAACGGCCCGATGCGGTAGCCGCTGGACTTGATGAGGTCGTCGTCGCGCCCGACATACCAGAGGTAGCCTTCCTCGTCGCGCCACGCCACGTCGCCGGTGTGGTACACGCCGCCGCGCGTCGCGTACTCGTTCGCCTCCGGGTTCTCCAGGTACTCGTTGAACAGCCCCGCCGGGCGCTCCCCCGCCGTCCCCAGCGGCACGACCATCTCGCCGTGCTCGCCCGCGTCGCATTCGGTCCCGTTGGGGCGCACGAGCTTGATCCGGAAGAGCGGCGACGGCTTGCCCATGCTGCCGGGCTTGGGCTCCATCCAGATGAAGTTGCCGACCGAGCACGTTGTCTCCGTCTGCCCGTAGCACTCCATGAGCCGCAGCCCGGTCGCGTCGCGAAAGCGGTTGTAGACCTCGGGATTCAGCGGCTCGCCGGCGACGCAGGCGTACTCCAGCGCGCTGAAATCGTACTTCGACATGTCCTCCTTGATGAGGAACCGGTACACCGTCGGCGGCGCGCAGAAATTCGTCACCCCGTACTTCGAGCACAGCTCCAGCGTCCGTGCCGCATGAAAACGGTCGTAGTCGTGGACGAACACCGTGCTGCCGACGATCCACTGCCCGTACAAATTCCCCCACACCGCCTTGCCCCAGCCCGTGTCCGCGACGGTGTAGTGCACGCCGCCGGGCCGGTCGTTGTGCCAGTAGCGCGACGTGATGATGTGCCCCAGCGGGTACAGGTGGTTGTGCAGCACCATCTTCGGGTGCCCCGACGTGCCGGAAGAGAAATAGATCAGCAGCGGCTCGTGCACGTCCGCCCCGACCGTCCACGACGGGCGCGTCCACTTCCCGTCCGCGGCCTTCCACTCCGCCGAGAAATCGATCCACCCCTCGCGCGGCGCCGCCGCCACGCGCGCCCGCATCGGCGCCGCCTCGCCCATCGCGGCGCAGGCCTGGTCCACGTAGCCGCAGAGGCCGTCGTCGGGGGCGCAGACGATCATCTTCACGTGCGCCTTCGTGAAGCGGTATTCCAGGTCGTGCTCCGTGAGCATGTGCGTCGCCGGCACCACCACCGCGCCCAGCTTGTGGAGCGCCACGATGCAGAACCAGAACTCGTACCGGTTCTTGAGCGTCAGCATCACCGCGTCGCCCTTGCCGATCCCGTGGGCCGCGAACACCTGCGCCGCGCGGTCGCTGCCGGCCTTCATGTCCGCGAACGTGAGCCGCTGCTCCTCCCCGTGGTCGTTGCACCAGAGCAGCGCCATGCGTTCCGGCTCGTCGGCCGCGCGCGCATCGACCACGTCATAGCCGAAATTGAACCCCTCCTCCGGCACCCGGATTCCAAACCCCCTGAAAAAATCCTCGTAGGACGAAAACTCCGTACGAACCAAAAAACGCTTCAACAAATCCAACATGGCAAACCTGCCTTTCTTGAGTTGCGGGGCACACGCCCCACCTGATTGAGACGGAAAAACGGAAATACGGCGGAAACCGGGCGAATCAGATGATCAGCGCGAGGAAGCGCGCGGGCTTCCCGCCCAACGCCTGCATCGAGTGCGGGTGGGTGGCGTCGAAATACACGCAGTCGCCCGGCCGGAGAATCAATTCGTTGCCGTGGATGTTCACGCGCAACGAACCCTCCAGGAGGTAATTGAACTCCTGCCCGGGGTGCGCGTTCTCGTGCGCGCCCTCGGTTTCGGTCTCGGGCGGGACCGTCACCTCGAAGACGTCCGCCTTGCGGCCGATGAAATTGGTCGCCAGGTTGAGATACCTGTAATCGCTCCGGCGCTCCACCTTGACCCCCATCCCCGCGCGCGTCACCGTGAAGATTTTCATCCGCGGCGCCTCCCCCGTGAGCAGCTCCGTCAGGTCCGCGCCGAGCACGTGCGCCGCATTGTGGAGCACGCTGGCCGGAATGTCCTTCGCGCCGCTCTCGTACTCCAGGTAATCCGAGTACGGGATCATGATTTTCTCCGCGATTTCCTCTGCGGTGACATTTTCCAGTTCGCGCCGTTCCCGGAGCCGGGCGGCGATCTCTTCGCGTTGCGTGGACATGTGGTTTTTCTCCAATCACCGCGCCCTATACCCCGCCCGCCCCCCGACCGCAAGCCCAAAAGTTTTCCAACCATTGGAAAAAAATTTTCCAATCATTGGAAAAATCCGCAAAATTTTTTCCAATCATTGGAAAACTCGAGAATAATTTTTCCAATCATTGGAAAACCTCCCGTTTCCCCAACCATTGTTTTTTGGGCCGAATGGCATCGGCGCGGACGAAAACACGGGGTTCCGCCTGAAAAATCCAATGGAAACTTCCGGAAAAGCGCCGGTCAGTCGTCGGCGGAGAAGGGGCGGGGGGCGGGGATGACGGGGAGGGGCGGCGGCGGGGTGGCCGGGTCGGGGATGCGGAAGGTCAGGAAGAGGGGACGGTGGTCGCTCGCGGCGGCAAGGGCGGGGTGATTGGGGATGAAGGTTTTTTCGGGGAGGAAGTAGGGGAGGAGGGTCGCGGAGGCGAGGGCGTAGTCGTGGCGGAGGCAGGCGTCGTCTTCGGCGCGGTAGGTCCAGGCGTCGCCCAGGGCGTCGGTGGGGCGCAGGTCGGTCAGGAGGGGCTTGTTCTGGTAGGTGCGGATTTCCTGGAGGGGCGCGGAGGAGGGGGTGTCGTTGAGGTCGCCGAGGACGAGGACGGGCGTCGCCGGGTCGGCCTTGAGGGCGGAACGGACGCGGTTGCAGACGAGACGGGCTTCGTTGCGGCGCATCTCGGCCTGCCCGAATTCGTGGAATT
>CACXEY010000286.1 GCA_902766695.1 uncultured bacterium | reverse complement strand
GCGGCATCCCCCTGCACGTCGTGCACCTGACCGGGACCCGCGACGACGCCGCCGTCCGCGCCATCTACACCGACGGCGGCTTCCCGGACGCCGACGTCCGCGCCTACGAATCCGACATGGCGTCCCTCTACGCCGACGCCGATCTCGCCCTCTGCCGCGCCGGCGGTTCCACCTGCGCCGAGCTCGCCCTCTTCGGGCTGCCCGCGCTGCTCGTCCCCTATCCGCACGCCGCCAAGGACCACCAGACCGCCAACGCCGCCGCCCTCGAACGCCGCGGCTGCGCCGACCGCATCCCCGAACGCGATCTCACCGCCGCCTGGCTGGAGAACTACCTCGCGGAGATATCCCGCCGCGGCGACCGCCTCGACCGCATGCGCGCCGCCGCCCGCCGCAACGGCATTCCCGAAGGCACTGCCGCCCTCGCCGACTGCGTCGAACGCGCCGCCGCGGGCGCGCTCTGAGCCGCCTTTTCCCGCGCCGCCGTGCGGTGCATCCGCGCGGAGCGCGTTGCATGGCATCCGAATCCCGTGCGCTCGGCGGGCAGGGGACTGCCCGCCCTACCAACAAACAAAGGAATTGTCCGGCGAACACATCGCGATTCCTTGCCGGGCGCTCCCTCCGGCAGGGCCCGACCTCCGGGCGGGCCGTGTGGCAGGATGGCCCATGGAGGGCCGCCCGGCGGGCCGCCCGGAGGTCGGCCCCAACCGGCCAGCCGCACCAGGCAAAGACAGGGGCGCGGAGCGCGGGCAGGGCGGCGAGTCCCCTCGCCGCCGCGCGGACGGTTCGCGCTCCCGGGAAAAGATGGCGTGCGGACGCGTTTTCCCCTCGCTCCGCCCGATCGGCGGACACTTTTGAGATTACGGAAAAACAAGGGAAATCCACCGGTTTTCCGCCATGTCGCCACCATGAACGACATCGCCGCTTCCGCCCACCTCCCGGAAAACGAACCGCCCGCGCTCCGGGGAGGAACGCGGGCGGCGGGGCCGGGATGGCGCGGGGCTCAGCCGTTCTTCTTCTGGAAGTCGGCCATGAAGGCGACGAGGGCGTCCACGGCTTCCGGCGGGCAGGCGTTGTAGATGCTGGCGCGGATGCCGCCGACGGAGCGGTGGCCCTTCAGGCCGATCATGTTCTGCGCGATGGCTTCCTTGACGAACAGCGCTTCGAGTTCCTCGCTCGGGAGGCGCCACGTGACGTTCATGTTCGAGCGGAAGGCCGGGACGGCGGTGCCCTTGTAGAAGCCGCCGGAGCCGTCGATCGCCGCGTAGAGCTTGGCGGCCTTGGCCTTGTTGATGGCCTCGATGCCGGCGGCGCCGCCCTTGGCGAGCAGCCAGCGGCTGACGAGCATCAGGATGTAGATGCCGAACGTCGGCGGCGTGTTGTAGAGGGAGTTCTCCTTGGCCTGCGTCCGGTACTGGAGCATCGTCGGCAGCGTCTCGGGGGCGCGTTCGAGGAGGTCCTTGCGGATGACGACGAGCGTCACGCCCGAGGGGCCGAGGTTCTTCTGCGCGCCGGCGTAGACGAGGCCGAACTTGGTGATGTCGAAGGGCCGCGAGAGGATGTCGCTTGACATGTCGGCGACGAGCGGGGACGGCGTGTCCGGGAAGAACGGCATCTCGGTGCCCGCGATGGTTTCGTTGGAGGTCACGTGCACGTAGGCGGCGTCCTTGCTGTAGGGCAGGGCCGCGAAGTCGGGCATGTTGGTGGGGATTTCCTTGGAGGTGTCGGCGAGGATGTTGACGGTGCCGACCTTCTTGGCTTCCTTGATGGCCTTGTTGGCCCAGGTGCCGGTGTTGACGTAGTCGGCGGAACCGCCGGCCGGGAGGAGGTTCAGCGGGACCTGCGAGAACTGGAGGGAGGCGCCGCCCTGCAGGAACAGCACCTGGTAGTCGTCGGTCAGGCCCAGCAGCTTGGACATGTTGGCGACGGCTTCCTGGTGGACGGCGTCGTAGGCCTTGCCGCGGTGCGAGTGTTCCATGATGGACATGCCGGTGCCGGCGAAATCGGTCAACTCGGCCTTCGCCTGCTCGAGGACTTCCAGGGGGAGGGCCGCGGGACCGGCGTTGAAGTTGTACGCTCTGCTCATTCTTTTCTCCTTGTTGGTTGTTTCGGACCACTTTGCGCCCGCGCACCGGAAAAAGCAACCGCATTCCCGCGCGCGAGGTAAAACGTCTCGACAAGCGCCCCGCCGCCCGCTACTGTCACGCGCACAACCCAAGGAGGATTTTCCCATGTCCAGACCCAACCCCTTCAAGCGTCTTTCGGCCCTTCTGCTGTGCGCGGCCCTCGCGGGCGGCCTCGCCGCCGCCGGCTGCGGCGGCGGTGGTGGCGGCGGCGGCCTCTCCAACGACGATCCCGGCGGCAACGACCTGAACGTCGTCATCGCGTTCGGCGACTCGCTGACCGCCGGCGAAGTGCAGCCCGCCTACCCCTCGATCCTTTCCGGGATGATCGGCAAGAACGTCACGAACGACGGCTCCTACGGTTCGACCGCCGCCGCCGGTTCCGGGCGCTGCTCGACCGTCATCTCCAAGCGCAAGGGCGCCTACATGCTGGTGCTCTACGGCATCAACGACATCATGTTCGGCCGCAGCACCTCGCAGATCGCCGGCTCGCTGGAAAGCATCGTCAACACGTGCCGCAACAATCACGTCGTGCCCGTCCTCGCGACCTACCCCATCCCGATCCACGGCCACGAAATCTTCGCCGGCGCGACCTACCGCCTGAACAACGCCATCCGCGACCTCGCCGGCCGGTACGGTCTGAAGTGCGTGGACCTCGAGAAGGAATTTCTCGACGGCTCCGACCCGGATCCCGCCCTCTACCTCGACGACGGCCTCCATCCCAACGCCGAAGGCAACCGGATCATGGCCATCGCCTTCGCCGACCTGTTCTGAGCGGCGGCGGCCGTTCCCCTTCCCCGCCCGCGCCCGGCAAGACCGGACGCGGGTTTTCCGTGTCCGGAGCTTCCGCGCGCACGGGAAGGACGGTCCGCGGGGCGCCGCCGTCAGGCGGGCTTGGCGGTGATGGAGTCGAGCATGGCCTTGATGCTTTCGCTGGTGGCGGGTTTGATCAGGGCGCCGGTGAAGCCGTGCTTGGCGTAGGTGTGCTTGAGTTCGTCGTCCGCCGTGAAGACGAAGACCGGGAGTTTGCAGAGGGCCGGGTCGGAGCGGATGGTTTGGACGAGTTCGGCGCCGCCCATGCCGGGCATCTGGAGGTCGGTGACCAGCAGGTCGAAGGGGCGCGGGCCGGGGTCGCGGAGTTTTTCCAGCGCTTCGGCGCCGTCCATGGCGGAGACGAAGGAGTCGATGCCCAGCTTGCGGCAGTGCATGGCCATGACGGTGTGGTTGAGCTTGGCGTCGTCGGCGAACAGGATGCGAGGCTGCCGCCCGCGGACGAGCGGGGTGTAGGCGCCGGCGGGGCCGTCGCCGATCATCCCGGCGATGCGCTCCAGCAGGACCTGCCGCCGGTAGGGTTTGGTGCAGTGGCCGTCGACGCCGGCCTCGAAGGCGGCCTTGATGTCGGAGTCGAAGGCGTTCGCGCTCAGGGCCATGATGGGCACGTCGGAGACGCCGGGCCGCGCCAGGGCGCGGATGGCGCGGACGGACGCCAGGCCGTCCATGACGGGCATGTTGATGTCCATGAGCACGAGGTCGTAGCGGCCGGGGCCGCCCTGCGAGACCTTGTCGAGGGCTTCGCGGCCGTTGGCGGCGCAATCGACCTGGAACCCGGCGCCGCGGAGGATGCGGACGGCGATGTCGCGGTTGGTTTCGTTGTCTTCGGCGAGGAGGAGGCGCTTGCCGGTGAAGTCGGCGGCGCGCCCGCGGGTTTCGCGGCCGGCGGCGGCGGCGACTTCGTCTTCGGGGACGAGGGGGAGCTTGACGCGGACGGTGAATTCGGTGCCCTTGCCCTTCTCGGAGGCGACGGTGATGGTGCCGTGCATGAGTTCGGCGATGCGCTTGGTGATGGCCATCCCGAGTCCGGTGCCCTGGATGCCGCTGACGGTGGAGCTGCGCTCGCGCTCGAAGGGCTCGAAGACGCGGGCGGCGAATTCGGGCGCCATGCCGATGCCGGTGTCCTTGACGCGCAGTTCGTAGACGGCGGCGCCGGGCGGGGTGCGTCCGGGTTCGCGGCAGGTGACGGTGACGGACCCGCCCGCCGGCGTGAACTTGAGGGCGTTGCCGACGCGG
>CACXEY010000285.1 GCA_902766695.1 uncultured bacterium | reverse complement strand
CGGCGGCCCCCGCCGAGCCCGCGCCCGAAGAGCGCACCATCGCCATCAAAGGCCACGTCGAAGTCCGCGAATTCGCCGAACTGCTCGGCGTCAAGCCCAACATCCTCATCTCCGCGCTCATGAAGCTGAGCATCTTCGCCTCCATCGGCATGAAGATCGACTTCAAGACCGCCGAGCGCGTCGCCCAGAAATTCGGCGTCCGCCTCGAACACGAAAAGAAGGGCGCCCCCCCGCCGCCCCCTCCCAAACCCGAGCCCAAGCCCGAAGAGACCGCCGCGGTCGATCCCGACGCCCAGCTCCCGCGGCCGCCCGTCGTCACCTTCATGGGCCACGTCGACCACGGCAAGACCTCCCTGCTCGACTACATCCGCAAGGCCCACGTCGCGGCCGGCGAATCCGGCGGCATCACCCAGCACATCGGCGCCTACCAGGTCGAGCGCCAGGGCCGCGCCATCACCTTCCTCGACACCCCCGGCCACGAAGCCTTCACCGCCATGCGCGCCCGCGGCGCCAACCTCACCGACATCGCCGTGATCGTCATCGCCGCCGACGACGGCATCATGCCGCAGACCAAGGAAGCCATCCAGCACGCCCAGGCCGCCAAGGTCGCCATGATCGTCGCCATCAACAAATGCGACCTGCGCACCGCCAACCCCGACCGCGTCAAGCGCCAGCTCCAGCAGATGGGCCTCGCGCCCGAAGACTGGGGCGGCGACCTCATCTGCTGCAACGTCAGCGCCCAGACCGGCGAAGGCATCGACCAGCTCCTCGAGATGATCCTCCTCCAGGCGGAAATGCTCGAACTCAAGGCCAACCCCCGCTGCAAGGCCACCGGCTACGTCATCGAATCCTGCCTCGAAGCCGGCCGCGGCCCCACCGCCACCGTCCTCGTCAAGAACGGCACCCTCCAGCTCAACGACGCCGTCGTCTCCGGCTCCTGCTGGGGCCGCATCAAGGCCATGATCAACGACCAGGGCCACAAAGTGCGCACCGCCCCGCCGTCCGCCGCCGTCAAGCTCCTCGGCCTGACCAGCGTCCCCATGCCCGGCAGCGAATTCGTCGTCTACAAAAACGACCGCGAAGCCCGGCAAGTCGCCGAATCCCGCGCCGAAGCCGCCCGCCTCGAAGCCCTCTCCGACAAAGAACCCGCGCACAGCGGCCCCCTGACCCTCGCCGACCTTCTCCAGGCCCAGGCCGGGTCCGACAAACGCAAACTCTCCGTCATCCTCAAGACCGACGTCCAAGGCTCCCTCGAAGCCCTCCAGGGCGCCATGGAAGCCATCAAGAGCGAAAAAGTCGACCTCGAGATCGTCGGAACCGGCGTCGGCAACGTCTCCGTCAACGACGTCCTCCTCGCCACCGCCTCCCAGGCCGTCATCCTCGGCTTCCACGTCGCCAAGGACAACGGGGCCGGGGCCGAAGCCAAGCGCCGCGGCGTCGAAATCCGCCTGTACTCCATCATCTACGAGATGCTCGACGACGTGAAGAACCTCATGACCGGCCTCCTCGACCCCATCATCAAGGAACACGTCAACGGCCACGCCTCCATCCGCCAGATTTTCGACATGGGCAAGCGCGGCAAAGTCGCCGGCTGCATGTGCATGAAAGGCAAGGTCACCCTCAAGGGCCGCGTCCGCGTCAAGCGCAAGGACGAAATCCTCTACGAAGGCAAGATCCAGTCCCTCCGCCGCTTCCAGAACGAAGCCAGCGAAGTGCGCGAAGGCCAGGAATGCGGCATCGTCCTCGACCACTTCACCAACTTCGTCGAAGGCGACGTCATCGAATCCTACGAAGTGGAGAAGGTCGCCCAGTCCCTCTGATCCGACCCTCCCCCCGAGAACCCCGCGCCGCCGCCCCCTCGCGGGACGGCGGTTTGCCTATCCCCGGAGCCCCGCCATGAAACCCGACCGCATCACCCGCGTCAACGAACTCATCCTCCGCGAACTGGGCACCCAGCTCTACCGCGTCATCAACCGCCCCGACTTCAACCCCGCCGAAGTCATGTTCACCAAAGCCGAGACCGCGGTGGACCTGCGCACCTGCCGCGTGGGCGTGAGCGTCCGCGGCACCCCGGCCGAACAGGAACGCGTCCTCGGCATCCTCCGCCACGCCCGCACCGACTTCCAGAAAGCGATCCGCGACAACGTCATCCTCCGCTACACCCCCCATCTCCACTTCGTCCTCGACCACGCCATCGAGAAAGGCGACAACGTCCTCACCCTCCTCACCCAGATGGAAGCCGCCGGCGAACTCCCCCCTCCCGACGACGACCCGCCCGCCGCCCCCGCTCCCGAAGAATAAGTTCCCCTCCCTCGTCCGTCCTTGCTTCCCTCATTGCGCGAGATTGAAGAAAATCCTTGCATTTCCCATTCGAATCCACATCCTTTCTAACCATGAAAACCACCCTCCGCCGCACCCTCGACGACACCGCCGCCGCCATGGGCGCCTTCCACCATGCCCTTGCCGCCAACGGCCCCACGGCCCGCAACAACTCCTGGCCCATCCTCCTGGCCATCACCCCGCCCGTGCTGGCCGCCTACGCCCTCACCGAAGTCGGCCTCTGGACCCTCCGCGAAATCCAGCGCCAGTTCCGCATTCGCGAAAAGCGGCCGCACGCCCCTTCCCTCCGCGGCACACCCACCCCCGCCGATCTCCTCGACGCCTGCGCACCCTGGTCACCCGCCTCCGCCTCGGCTCCCGTCTCTCCGACCTCGATCCCACGCTCGACCGCACCGTCGCGCGCCGCAAGCTCCCCAGCGGCAAGACCCTCATCAAATCCCGTGCCGGAGGCATGAAAGGATGGCTCGCCGACCGCCGCATCCGCATCCCCTACTCCACCGCCATGCGCTACAAGAAACTCGCCCAGCGCCTCCGCCAGATTCTGTCCCTCGACGACCGCCTCCCCCTCGAGTGGCTCATCGAGGGCCTCCCCGCCGGCCAGACCCTGCCCGCCGACCTCGCCGATTCCCATGCCGCGGGTGTCCGGCGTCTCTCGCGCATCCTTCGCGGGAACCGCTCGCTCGCGGCCCTCACCCGCTACGCCGAGAAAGAGCTAGGCATCGTTCGGGTGGTGGCCATCTGGAAGGCGGCACGCCGAGGGAAGGGATTCGGGACCCCCCGGAAAACAGGTGGATTTTCCGTAATCTCGCGTGGACAGGCCATCACCATCACGCCGGCCCGGCTGGACGGCACGAGGACGGCCATCCGGCGGCTCATGGAGCAACGGAATCCGCCGCCCGGCTCTCGCCATCTCCGCAACAGGCTCGGCCGCTGGCTGGCCTCCCTTCCGGCCGCACCGCATACCCCGGAGTAGGCCGGCCATTCTCACTTGAGACCAACGCGCGCGTCCTGCCAGCCGCTTTT
>CACXEY010000284.1 GCA_902766695.1 uncultured bacterium | reverse complement strand
CGGGGGCGGAGTTCGACCGGGCGGCGGCGCTCGCGGCGGCGGGGGAGCCGCCGGAGACGGCGGAAGCCGGGACGGCGCCTCCGGCGGGGGCGCCGGACGCGGCGGCGCGGGCGGAATGGACGGCGCGGCGGAAGGCGCGGCGGGCGGGGTACGTTCCGAAGGGGGTGGCGTCGGAGTTCGCGACGCGCAAGTTCTACATCGACGCGATGCTCGAGGACGCGGGCTGGAAGCAGGGGGTGGACTGGATCGACGAGTATCCGGTGGATGGGGTGGAAACGGAGTCGGGGTGCGGGCGGGCGGATTACGCGCTGGTCGGGGAGGACGGGCGCGTGCTCGCCATCGTGGAGGCGAAGCGGACGTGCCGGGACGTGGCCGCGGGCCGGGTCCAGGCGAAGCTGTACGCGGAGGCGATCGGGCGGCGGCAGGGGCGGATGCCGGTGGTGTTCCTGTCGAACGGGTTCGAGACGCGCATCGACGACCACCGGTACCCGGAACGGCGGGTCGCCGCCGTATTCCCCAAGCGCGACCTCGAAAAGCGCCGCAACCTCGACGGGGCGCGGCGGCCGCTCGACGTCGCCTCCGCCGACAAGGCCGTCGCCGGGCGCTACTACCAGGAGGCCGCCGTGCGCGCCGTCTGCGACGCCTTCGGCAAGGGGAACCGCCGGAAGGCCCTGCTCGTCATGGCCACCGGGTCCGGCAAGACGCGGACCGTCATCGCGCTCGTCAAGGCGCTCCAGGAGCGGGGCTGGGTGCGGGACGTGCTGTTCCTCGCCGACCGCAACGCGCTGGTGCGGCAGGCGAAACGCGCCTTCGCCACGCTCCTGCCCGACCTCTCCGCCACCAACCTCTGCGAGGAAAAGGACAATCCGGGCGCCCATGCGGTGTTCTCGACGTACCAGACGATGATGGGGTGCATCGACGCGGTGAGGGACCGCAGGGACGGCGCGCCGGTCTTCTCGTGCGGCCACTTCGACCTCGTGGTCTGCGACGAGGCGCACCGGTCGATCTACAACCGCTTCCGCGACATCTTCGCCTGGTTCGACGCGCCGCTGGTCGGGTTGACCGCCACGCCCAAGGACGAGATCGACCGCAACACGTACGAGACGTTCGAGCTCGCCAGCGGGGTGCCGACGTACGGGTACGAGCTGGGGCAGGCGGTGAAGGACGGGTACCTGGTGGACTTCACCTCGGTCGAGGTGCCCCTCAAGTTCGTGCGGGAGGGGATCGTGTACGACGAGCTGGACGAGGAGGAAAAGGCCGCCTACGAGGAGACGTTCCGCGACGGGAACGGCGACGTGCCCCCCGGCATGGCCCCGAGCGCCCTCAACGAGTGGATCTTCAACGCCGACACCATCCGCAAGGCCCTGCGCTTCTCCGTGGAACACGCCATCCGCACCGACTACGGGCAGACGATCGGCAAGACCATCGTCTTCGCCCAGAACCACAGGCACGCGGAGGCGATCCTGGAGGTCTTCGGGCGCGAGTTCCCCGAGCTGGCCGGGCAGGCGCAGGTCATCGACAACGTCACCGACCACGCGCAGGAGGCCATCGACGCGTTCTCCGTGGCGGACCGGATGCCGCGGATCGCCATCTCCGTGGACATGCTGGACACCGGCATCGACGTGCCCGAGGTGCTGAATCTCGTGTTCTTCAAGAAGGTCATGAGCAAGGCCAAGTTCTGGCAGATGATCGGGCGGGGCACGCGGCTGTGCCCGGGGCTGCTCGACGGGCGGGACAAGGAAGGGTTCCGCATCTTCGACTTCTGCGGGAATTTCGAATTCTTCCGCATGTCCCAGGGCAAGGCCGGGGAGCGGACGGCGTCGCTGCAGGAGGCGCTGTACGGGCTCAAGGCGCAGCTCGTCTTCAAGCTGCAGGGGGCGTCGGACCCGGAACCGGCCGCGTTCCGCAAGGAGCTCGTGGAGGAGCTGTCGGGGCGGGCGCGGGCGCTGGACCGCGGGAATTTCGCCGTGCGGCAGCACCTGGAATGCGTGGAGCGCTTCTCCGAGGCCGCGGGCTGGGCGGGGCTGTCCTACGCGGACACGCTCGCAATCCGCGAAGAACTGGCGCCGCTCGTGCCGCCCGTGCCCGGCGACCCCAAGGCGCTGCGGTTCGACGCCCTTCTCCACGGCATCGAACTCGCCCTCCTCGACGGCAAGACCCACGCCCGCGCCCGCAAGGACCTTCGCCGCAAGGCCGCCGCCCTCTCCGAACTCTCCGACATCCCCGCCGTCGCCGCCCAGTCGGAGCTGCTCGGGCGCATCGCCGGCACCGACTGGCTGGAGCGGGCCGGGCTCGGCGACTTCGAGCGCATCCGCGCGGCGCTGCGGGACCTCGTCAAGTTTTTGCCCGTCGAGCGCACGGTGTACGAGACCGATTTCACCGATGAAATCCTCTCCGAGGACTGGATTGACGCCGACCTCGGGGACGACGGGCTGGAAAACTACCGGGCAAAGGCCGAACAGTACCTCAAGGCCCACCTCGACCACCCCGCCGTCGCCAAGCTCAAGGGCAACGTCCCGCTCGCCGCCGCCGACGTGGAGGAACTCGAGCGCCTCCTCTGGCACGAAATCGGCACCCGTAGCGAGTACGAGGAAGCGTGCGGCAAGCAGCCCCTCGGCGAGTTCGTCCGCGGCATCGTCGGCCTCGACATGAACGCCGCCAAGGAAGCCTTCGCCGAGTTTCTCGACGGCTCCCGCCTGGACGGCAACCAGATCCATTTCGTCAATCTGATCATCGAATACATCGTCCGCAACGGCATGATGAAAGACCTCGCGGTCCTCCGGGAGCCCCCCTTCACCGACCGCGGCAGCGTCGCCGAAGTCTTCGCCAACGCCGCCGTCTGGGCCCGCCTCCGCGCCGCCATCGCCCGCGTCAACGCCAACGCGGGCGTCGCATGAGTTCCGTGGGCATGACGCCCGCCCTGTCGAACAGGAGAGTCGCCGCCACCCACGCGTGGCGCACGTGATGCAACTCCCGAGAAAAGGGGGCGGGCGGGCAGTCCCCTGCCCGCTGTGCGCAGGGGGGCAATAGCAGGCAGACGGTCGGCGCGGACGCGCGTGCTCCCTGCGGGAGGGGAATCAGGGGGCGGGGGCGAGGCTGCGCTTGGGGCGGGCGGGGATGCCGACGGAGAGGGTGTCGGAGGGGATGGAGATGGCTACGACGGCTCCGGCGCCGATCACGGTGTGGCGGCCGGTCTGCACGCCGTCGAGGACCACCGCGCCGGCGCCGAGCCAGTTGTCGGGGCCGATCACGGTCGGGCCGCGGACTTCCAGTCCGAGCTGGTCGGCGAAGGGCGGCGCGCCGGGGGCGAGGTCGTAGCGGCCGCCGCTGAGGAGGTAGACGTAGGCGGCGATCACGGTGCCTTCGCCGACTTCGAGGTGCTTCCCGGAGAAGAGCTGGCAGTTGGAGGAGATGTTCGCGCGGGCACCGAGGACGATGTCGCCGTTCTTGCAGTAGACGATGGTGTTGCGGCCGATGTAGACGCCGGGGCCGATGTCGATGCCGTGGTTGGTGTCGCCCTTGGCGTCGAGGACCACGCCGTCGTCGAGGACCACGCCGTCGCCGAGCGCGATTTTCTTCGCGTGGCGCAGGACGAGGTTGCGTCCGAAGACGACGCCGCGGCCGCAGGATTTGAAGAGGGTGGGGTAGAGCCACTTGCGCAGGACCAGGCCGAGGGCGCCGGGGAGGGGGCCGACGAACAGTGCCAGCAGCTCGGCCCAGAGGATGTAGCCGAGGCCGGCGGGGCCGTACTGGATGCGGCGGTAGGCCGCGAAGGAGCCGCCCTTCGCGCCGAGGGATTTGGTCTTGTAGGATGCCGTCGGATTGGGGTTGTCGTCCATGGTGCCGTGCCTGTTTGCGCGGTGGAAATGCCGCCATGCGGCCCATGCGGCCGCGGCGGCGCCCAGCGTCGCGCTTTCGGTCAACAGGGTATACAAGTGGGACGCCGAAAACAACCCTTCGGAATGGCGGACGCCGAAAAAGAGCGGAACGGGGGAGGCGAACCGGCGCGGGGTCAGCGGCCAGAGGAGAGGTTCGCCGCGGCCCCAGGTGAGCCAGTCGAGCAGCAGGTGGGAGGCCGTCAGGAGGAGGGTCCACGCGAAGAGGCGGGACCACGGGATGCGGCGGAAGAGGAGCCGTCCGGCCGCGGAGAGGAGAAGGGATGCCGCCAGCACGAAGGCGAGGCTGTGGGTGCACTGGTTGTGGTAGTCGGAGAGGCGGGCGGCGTCGGCGAGGAGGCCGATGGGGACGTCGATGTCGGGGAGCATCGTCGCGAGGAAAGAGTAGGCGAGAAAGGCGGGCCACGGGGTGGGGGCTGTGCCGCGGGAACGCGCACCGCGGGCGATGGCCCAGCCTGCGGCGCAGTGGATCAGGGGGGAAGGCATGGGGGGACAGGCCGGGATCCCGGGAAGCCGGAATCCCGGGTTCCCGGGGGGCGGAGGATGGCTCAGGCGGCGTTGTCTTCGGGGAGGACGCCGGCGGGGGTGTGG
>CACXEY010000283.1 GCA_902766695.1 uncultured bacterium | reverse complement strand
GGGGGGCGGCGAGCCAGTCTTCGAGGGGACCCGCCTTGATGCCGGCGGCGAGGTGGACGCGGCGGAGTTCGTTGCGGGCCAGCCAGAGGAGCTGGTGCTCGAGGAAGGGGCGTCCGGCGACGGGGACGAGGGCCTTGGGGAGGTCGGGATAGAGGGAGGCGATGCGGGTGCCGGCGCCGCCGAGGAGGAGGATGGAAGGAATGTCTTGGATGCAGATCACCCTGCCAGAATAAGCGGAGGGGATGCAGGAGGGAAAGAAAAAAGAAAGAAGCGTTCCGGTCAGGCGGCTCCGCCCGTTCGCCGGGACGGCGGTTTCAACGTAGAAACATGGGCCTGCCGGGACCTGCCGGAGGGGGAGGGAAGAAGCCACCGCGGCCTGTTCCGGCGAACGGGATGGCGTTTCGGGCGCGGGGTTTCCGCACAGAAACACGGTCCCGCTCGCGTATCAATTTATTTTCTTCAAACATGAATATTTTCCTTGTTGAAAACCGCGTTTTTCAGAAAATGGGCACATGAAGACTCGTCCGTCCATCCACCATTTTCCACCCTTCCCGGAGGCGCCATGCGGCATGGACGGGGAAGCGGGAAGGACCTCCCGGCGTCTGCCGTGACCGTCCGGGTCCATTTGCGAAAGCGGAACGGGTGGTGGCGAAATCCATGTTGAGAAGTCCGGCCTTGGACATGTTGGCGCCTGCAGCGCTTTCCGCGTTCATCGTGCTTGCGGCCGGGGGATGCGGGCGGAAGGCCGGGGTCGAAGGCGGATTCGAGTACACGGCGGGGGTGTGGGCGGCGGAGATGACGGGGGTGCGCTCCGCCGGGGACGCGGAATCGGCCCCTGAACGACTGGTCGTGCCCTCCAGACTGGGAGGCAAGAGGGTCCGGAGCGTGGCGGCGGGGGCGTTCCGGGGGACGGATGCGGTGTCGGTGAAGGTTCCGTGGCGGGTGTCGGCCATCGGGGCGGGGGCGTTCGCGGGGTGCACGAATCTGCTGTGGGCGGAGCTGCCGTCGCGGCTGGAACGGGTGGAAGAAGGCCTCTTCCGCGGGTGCACCCGGATGGAGGAGTCGGACGTCCCGGAGCGGGTGGAAACCATCGGCGCCTGCGCCTACGGCGGTTGCAGCCGCTTGAAACGGGTGGGGCTGCCGGAAAACCTGCGGTCGATCGGGGAGCGGGCGTTCTCGATGTGCCCGATGCTGGAGTCGGTGGAACTGCCCGACGGCATAACCTCCATCCCGGACGGGGCGTTCGAGGGGTGCAGCGGGCTGAAGACGGTGAAGATTCCCGTGGGCGTCACGAACATCGGGGCCCGTGCCTTCGCGGGATGCGTGGCGCTGGAGGCGGTTGAATTGCCGGAAGGGTTGCGGACGGTCGGGGAGGAAGCGTTTGCGCGGTGCGGGCGTCTGGAATCGGTGTCGCTACCCGCGAGCGCGGAGCGGTTGGGCGGGCGGGCGTTCGCGGGGTGCACGGGATTGCGGTCCTTGGAGGTGGCGCCGGGCAATCCGGTGTATTCCAGCCGCGACGGGGTGCTGTTCCGCGACGGCGGGACCGGGTTGGCGGTGTATCCGTGCGGACGGGAGGGGGCCTATGTCGTGCCGTCCGGGGTCCGGTCGGTCGGCGACGATGCGTTTGCGCAGTGCGGGGGCGTGGAATCGGTGTTTCTGCCGGCAAGCGTGGAGCGGTTGGGCGAACGGACGTTCGCGGAATGTCCGGGATTGCGCTCGGTGGAGGTGGAGGTGGGGCATCCGGTGTTTGCCGTACGCGACGGGGTGCTGTTCAGGGACGGGGGGAAGGAGCTGGTGCTGTTTCCGGGCGGGCGGGGCGGGGCGTATGCCGTGCCCGAAGGGGTGGAACGGATCGCGCCGGGCGCATTCCGTGGAGGGCGGGTGGAAACGGTGGAGATACCGGGCGGCGTCGGGATGGTCGGGGCGGACGCGTTCCGCGACTGCCGGGAGTTGCGGCAGGTGGCGCTCGGCGAAGGCGTCCGGGAACTGGGCGACGGCGCGTTCGCGGGATGCCGTTCGCTGTGGGGCTTCGAGATGCCCGACAGCGTCGGGACGGCCGGCGGCGGCCTCTTCGCCGGATGCGACGGGCTGCGGCTGCTGGTTTATCCGGACGCGCTCGGGCGGGACCCGCCGCCCCGGGACGCCTGGCAGGTCCCGGACGGATGCCTCGCCCTCTCCCGCTCCGGGTGGGAGGAGGAGCGGACGGGAAAGTGTCCGGGCCGCGCGGTCGCGCCGTTCTACGGGCGTTACGCGGACGAAAAGCCGGAGACCGTGGTTTTCGAAGGAACGGTCCTGGCGACGTCGGCCCTTCCGGATCCCGGCAAGAACGATTACGACGACTGCCTGTACGCCATCCTGGTGGAACTGGATTCGGTGCTGTCCACGACCCCGGCGAGCACGAATCTCGAACGGGTGGTGCTCGTGAACGTCCCCGTCATGGAGGACCGGACGCTCGTCCGGGAGCACGTGTTCGAACCGGACGACAAGGTCCGCTGCACGTGCGCGGCGTACGACGCCATGCCCCAGGGCATTCTGGAAATCCAGCTGTCGGACGACATCCAGTCCTTCGAACACCGGCAATACTATCCCTTGCGGATCGAACGGATTCCGGCTTTCCGGGAAACGGGGAACAAGGATTTCGCGAAGCGGGAAATCACGATTCTGCCGGTCCGGCGGCTGCCCCGGGATGCCGCCGCGGCCGCGGCGCGCCGGGCGCGCATGCAGGGCGAAATCGCGCGGATCGAGCGCGAGCTGGCCCTGCACGGCGGGTCGTTCGAGGCCTGGAAGGAGGAATACAAGCCCGTCGCGGAACGGTATGCCCGGCTGTGCGAGGAAAAGCGCGCGGGATGGATCGGAGACTCCTATTTCGCCGCGGGCGGTCCCGAAAGCCGGTACAACACGAAAGCGTACATCGAAGGGCTGCTGCCGTACAAGAAGTACCTGGAGGAAAACAACATCGACCTGATCGTCGCCCGGGTCCCGTCCCGGTGGGACTTCGCCGCCCGCGTGCTGGCCGCCGACGGTTTCCGGGAGAACCCGGCCTGGGTGGAGCACCAGTACGAGTGCCTGAAGAACGGCATCGAGATCGTCGATCCCATGCCGGCCATGTGGAAGAAACGGTTCGATTTCCCGTTGTTCTACTTCTACCGGGATCCGGACGAGCGCCACCCCGGCGAGGGGACCGCGTTCGTTCTCGCGGAAGAAATCGCGGGCGTCCTGGCGCGCTACCCGTACCCCAAGGCCGAGCCGGAAATCACGCTGCAGGACGTCCGGTTCGAAACGGACTGGGACCTGTTCTTCTGGCCGGCCGGGAACGGGAAATACGACCCGTCGGACAACCTGGTTTTCAAGCAGGCCGTCCAGGACGGCGAACCCTGCGACCGGTTCGCCCTGCGTTCGGGGTCCCCCTTCCTGTTCCTGAGCAATTCGTATTTCTGGTTTCCCCAGCGCCCGCTCGGCGCGTCGGTGCCGGGGTACACGGCCTTTCTCCTCCAGACGGTGCCGGACTGGCGGTACCGGGGGGGCGTCAACAACCAGCTGGTCTCGTATCTCCTGGAACCGCACGTCCTGGATTTCCGCCGGGCGGTCGTCATGGCCGGGGGATTCGATGCGTGGAGGGGGTTCCCGGCGATCCCGGAATACATCCCGGACGGGGCCAGGCGGATCTCGCTCGAAAAAACCATTCCGGCCGCCTCGGACGAAATCACGCTCCGGACCCACGGTTCGTTCGCGTGTTCCAACGCGCCGGACGGCTCGGTCTGGATCGAATCCGGCGCCGCCCGGCCGGAGAAACGCGCGGATCACTTCGACATGGGCTTCCCGGTCCCGCGGATCGAAGGGAAGCGGACGGCGATGGTCCGCGTGAACATCGAGCGGGCGCAGGCCCTGACGGTGGTGTTGGAGGAAGACGGGAGCGGCACGGAGTTGGGATCGGTCCGCGTGCTCCCCGGCTGGCTGGAAGCCGCCGACTTCTTTTTCACCCCCGGAAAGCCGTCGACGGACGTGACGCTCCGTTTCTTCCCCTCACACCCGGAAAAAGGCGTTGGCATTGCGGACATCGAACTCTGGTACTACTGAGCCGGGCCTGCCGTTCCGGCCCCGGAGAGGGGGCGAATGCCTGCGCTCCCCCATTGTGCCGGCCACGGATAATCGCACTGCCGGCGGCTCAAGGAGCGTGTCCCCCTCGTGCCGCGGCGGCCGGGGACGGCCTCCCTCCCCGGGGGGGCCATGGGGGTGTCCGGTGAAAACCTTGTCTTTTGCACGGAAAGACTGTCCGGGAGGGGCCGACCTCCGGGCGGCCCGTCACAAGGCATCCTTTCGCACGGCCCGCCCGGAGGCCGGGCCCTGCCGGCGGAAGCGCCCGACAGGAAACCGCGGGGTTTCGCCGGACAACTCCAAAGTCGCAAATCCGTCCCGCACCCGGCCGATGCCGGCGAATTCCTTTGTGGTTGTGCGTGGGGGGCGGGGTGGTATACTTCCGGGCAGTATGGAGAGCGGTTGGAAAAATTTGAAGCAATGGTTGGCCGTGCTGTCGGGAGTGGCCTGTCTGTCCGGGGGCGGGGCATGCACACGGGAGGCGGGCAGCGAAGGCGGATTCGAATATGCAACCAGAGGCTTCTCGGCTGAATTGACGGGGGTGTCGCCGAGGGGCGGGTCGTTGGCGGCCGACGGGGGCGGGAAACGGTTGCTCGTGCCATCGAGATTGGGAGGGAGGCGACTCCGTCGGGTGGCCGCAGGGGCATTCCAAGGCACGGATGCGGTGTCGGTGAAGATTCCCTGGCGGGTGTCGGAAATCGGGGCCGGGGCGTTCGCCGGTTGCACGAACCTGCTCTGGGCCGAATTGCCGTCGCGCCTGGAGCGGGTGGACGATGAATTGTTCCGGGATTGCACCCGCATGGAGGAGGCGGACATCCCGGAGCGGGTGGCGGCAATCGGCGCGCGCGCGTATTCCGGATGCGCCCGGCTGAGACGGGTGTCGTTCCCGGCAAAGCTGCGCTCGGTGGAGCACCATGCGTTTGCGGGGTGTGCGATGCTGGAGTCGGTGGCATTGCCGGAAGGCCTTTCCGACATCCCGGAGGGAACGTTCGAAGGGTGCCGGCGGCTGAAGTCGGTCCGGATTCCGGCGGGGGTGACGAACATCGGAGCGAGGGCCTTTGCGGATTGCGTGTCGCTGGAACGGATTGAACTTCCCGAGAATTTGAGGGTACTGGGGGAGGCCGCATTCCGGGGGTGCCGCGCCTTGGCGTCGGTGTCGTTCCCCGCGGCGCTGGAGACGGTCCGTCCGATGGCTTTTTCCGATTGTCCGGCGATGGAAGGGGTGGCGGTGGCGGAGGGCAATCCGGTGTTCTCCATCCGGGACGGCGTGCTGTTCGGGGGGGGGGGAACGGAGTTGCTCTTTTTCCCGAGGGGGCGGCAGGGGACTTATGCCGTGCCTTCCGGCGTGAGGGTGATCGGTCCGGACGCGTTCCGCGCCTCATGCGTGGAGGGCGTTCGCATGCCGGACGGACTGGAGTCGGTCGGAGAGTCCGCTTTCCGCGATTGCCGGCGCCTGCAGTGGGTCGGATTGCCCGAGGGGGTGCGGGAGGTGGGCGACTCGGCTTTCATGGGCTGCGGTTCGTTGTGGGAGCTGGTGCTGCCCGGGAGCGTCGGGCAGGCGGGGAAAAACCTCGTTGCCGGGTGCGACGGGTTGCTGGCCCTGGTGGTTCCCGACAATCTCATGCCGTCCGACCCTCCGGAAGAGGGATGGCAGATTCCTTCCGGTTGCATCCTGCATTCCCGCTCCGAGCGGGAGGACGCGCGGCGGGGCAAGGGGTCGGAAACCGCCGGCGACCCGTTTTGGGGATTCTACACGGGTGCGGAACTGGAAACCGTGTCTTTCGAGGGAACGGTCCTCGAGGCCTCGGCCGTCCCGGACCCCGCCCGGAACGATTACGACGACTGCCTGCAGGCGCTGCTGGTCGTCATCGATTCCCTCCTGTCCGATCCCCCGTCCGGTTCGGGCGTCGGGCGGACGGTGCTCGTGAACGTGCCGGTCATGAAAGGCAAACGCATCCTGCCCGCGCACGAGTTCGAGCCGGGGGACAAAATCTCGTGCCGGTGCGCGGCATACGACGCCATGCCACAGGCCATCCAGGAAATCCAGCTGTCGGACGACATCCTGTCCTTCGAGCACCAGCAGTACTATCCGCTGGAAATCAAAAAGATCGAGGCGTTCCGGGAAGACGGGAACCGTGAATTCGCGAAGCGGGAGATGGGCATCCTGCCGATCCGGTCCCTTCCGCGGGACGGAAAGGCGGCCGCGGCGCGGCGGGCCCGCATCGACGGCGAAATCGACCGGATCGAAGGCGAGCTCGCGGCGCACGGCGGTTCCTTCGATGCCTGGCGGGAAGAATACAGGCCCGTGGCGGAAAAATACGCGGGGCTGTGCGAAGAAGGGTGGAAGGGGTGGACGAACGGGGCGTATTTCGCGGCGGGCATGCCGGAAACCGCATACGAGACGCGGGAATACATCGAAGGTTTGCTGCCGTACAAGAAACACCTGGAAGAAAACAACATCGACCTGATTGTCGTACGGGTTCCCAGCAAGGGGGATTTCGCCGCCCGCGTGCTGGCGTCCGACGGCTTCCGGGAGAACCCGGACTGGGTGGAGCACTACTACGAATGCCTGAAGAACGACATCGAGATCGTCGATCCCATGCCGGAAATGTGGAAAGGGCGCTTCGACTTCCCCCTGTCGTATTTCTACCACGTCCCCGGCGAACACCACCCCTTCGAGGGGGCGTCCTTCGCGATGGCGAAGGCGACGGCGGACGTTCTGGCACGGTATCCGTTCCAGAAGGCGGAGGCGGAAATCGTCTTGACGAACACGGCGTTCGAAACGACCCAGACGCGGTTTTTCTGGCCGGAGGGGGACGGAGCGCACGACCCCGGCGAAACCATGCCGTTCAACCAGGTGTTCCAGGGCGGGAAACCGATCGGGAACCTTTCCACGTCCACGGGCTCCCCCTTCGTGTTCCTGAGCAATTCCCTGTTCTGGTATCCGCAGCGGATCCTCGGGGCGTCGGTCCCGGGCTACACGGCCTGGTTCCTCCAGGCCCTTCCCGACTGGTTCTACCAGGACGGGACCGGGAACCCGATGATCCGGAACCTGGTCGGCCGGCCGCAACTGCTGGATGGCCGGCGGGCGGTCGTCATGGCGGGGGCGTGGTGGAGCTGGAACGGTTTTCCCCCGCTGCCGAAATACATCCTGGACCACGCCAGGCGGATTTCGCTGGAAAAGACCCTGGGGGCGGCGTCGGAGGAAATAACGGTCTTTTGCGACGGCCGCATGTCGCAGGCCGTCCGGGAGGACGGAACCGTTTGGTTCGAGGCGGCGGACAAGGACGAAACGGCCGGGGAGGCGGCGTTCGGGCTGGAGTTCGGGATCCCGTACGTGGAGGGGAAGAACGTCTGCATGGTCCGCATCAACTTCGCCAAAGCCGAATTGTGCCGCATCGATTTGTCGCGGGAGCCGGGAGGGGAAGCCATCGACACCTGTTCCGTGCCGGGGGGGAGGAGCCAGAGCGCGGACCTGTTCGTCCCGTTGCAGGGACAAGACATCCGGGCGAAGACGCTTGTCACGCTCCGGCACCCCGACAGGGGTTGCAGCGTGGAAAACGTGGAACTGTGGTACTACTAGGGCGGGAAGGAACGATACGGGCGCAAAGGGATTCCGATGGTCTTCTCCTCCTACCTCTTCCTCTTCTTCTTCCTGCCTGCGGCGCTGCTGGCGTACTATGCGGTGCCGGGGAAGCGGCGGCACCTGGCGCTGGCGCTGGCGAGCTACGTGTTCTACGGGTGGGCGAACCCGTGGTTCTGCCTGCTGATGCTGGCGACCACGTGCGTGGACTACGCCGACGGGCGCCTGATGGGGCGGTTCCCGGCGCGGAAGAGGTGGTTCGCCACCCTGTCGGTGGTCTTCGACCTGGCGGTGCTGGGGTTCTTCAAGTACTTCAACTTCGGGGTGGAGAACTACAACGCGGCGGTGTCCGCGCTGGGGCTGCCGGGGGCGCAGTGGCACGGGGTGTTCCGCGTGGTGCTGCCGCTGGGGATCAGTTTTTATACGTTCCAGAGCCTGAGCTACGTGATCGACGTGTACCGCGGCGACGCGCAGCCGGTGGATAGCTTCGTCGACTACGCGTGCTACGTCTCGATGTTCCCGCAACTGGTGGCGGGGCCGATCATCCGGTTCCGGGACGTGGCGGACCAGCTCCGCGAACGGACGCTCTCGTGGGAGAAGTTCGCGCGGGGGACGGCGTTCTTCATGCTCGGGATGGCGAAGAAGGTGCTGCTGGCGAACCCGTGCGGAAAGATCGCGGACACGGCGTTCAGCACGGTGGATTTGGGGTGTTTCGACTCGTGGTACGGGGCGGTGGCGTACGCGTTCCAGATCTACTTCGACTTCAGCGGCTATTCGGACATGGCGATCGGGCTGGGGCTGATGCTCGGGTTCGTGTTCGCGAAGAACTTCGATTCGCCGTACCGGTCGAAGTCCGTCACGGAGTTCTGGCGGCGCTGGCACCTGTCGCTGTCGACGTGGCTGCGCGACTACCTCTACATCCCGCTGGGCGGCAACCGCAGGGGGAAGATCCGCACGTACGCCAATCTGATGGTCGTGATGCTCCTCGGCGGGCTGTGGCACGGGGCGAGCTGGAATTTCCTGGTATGGGGCGGCATCCACGGCGGGTTCCTGGCGTTCG
>CACXEY010000282.1 GCA_902766695.1 uncultured bacterium | reverse complement strand
GTGCCGGGGCGTCCATGACCGCTTCCTGATTCTGGACGGGCGGACCGTGTACCACATTGGGGCCTCGCTCAAGGACTTGGGAAAGGCGCTGTTCGCTTTTTCGCGGTTGGAAATACCCGCCGGCGAGATTCTTTCCCGCCTCCGCTGACAGCCGCCCCTCCCCGAGGGCAGGTTTTTTCCCTTCCCGCTCTCCTCCCGCGCCCTTTGCGGCCTTGGCGAACTTTGCGTGAGCCATTCTTCCTCCCGTCATCCGCCATGGCGCGGCAGGATGCCGCACCCCCGGGAGTGGAGTCCATGGCTGGCGCGAGTTTACAGAAAACATTGGCATTTTCGCTTGTTTTCCGCTTTCCTGACACCTCGCGGGCGGGCCGCCCGCGCCCCGACATCCCATCCGCCTCCCTCCCGCTTTTCCATGTCCGCGAAGCGGTTTTCATGGTTTTCAATGTTGGTGGCTTTTCCCTTCCAAGCCATTCGTGTCCGGGAAGATGCCGGTCATCTGTCCGTTTAGGCTTGAAGCCACCTTCCATACGTATAGAATGACGGAAGAAAATACGTATAACGGAGCCTTGATCCATGAACACCATGAAGCTCACCCTCAGCATCCCCCGTCCTGTTCTGGAGAATGCCCGGCAGCTTTCGAAAAGGCGCCGGGAAAGCATTTCGTCGATGTTTTCCCGCTTTGTCGAGGCTGCGGGGCATGAACTGCCGGCTGAACCGGGTTATCCACCGAAAACGCTCCGGGCCTTGTCATTGGCCCGCGGAGCCCGTTCCGTCCCGGGTGACCTGGACTGGCGTGCCATCCGCGATGAACGCCTGGCGGAAAGGTTCGCCCCGTGAAGCCGAAACTGTTCTTCGACACGAACGTCCTCCTCGACGTCGTGTTGCGCCGTCCGGAATTCTTTGCACCCGCCGCCTCGGCGTGGGCCCTGTGCGAGACGGGGGCCGCCCGCGGCTATGTCTCGGCCATCTCCCTCAACAACGTCCACTACGTTGCGGCAAAGTTCATCGGCCGCGAAAACGCGCTCTCGGCCGTCCGCCTGATTCTCGGCATCTTCTCCGTCGTTCCCCTCGACGCCCCCATCCTCCGCGAAGCGGCCGACATTCCGCACAAGGACTTCGAGGACGACATCCAGCTGGCCTCCGCCCTGCGCTGCGGTGCCACGTGCATTCTCTCGCGCGACCGCGCCCATTATCCTCCGGGCGTGCTCCCCGTACTCTCCCCCGCCGATTACCTTGCCTCCTCCGGATCCCTTGGATGAGGTAGTGCCCCGCCGCGGCTCCAAGTCGGTCCATCCCATCCGCTTCCATCCCGCTCACTTTGCGGACGTTGCGGACTTTGCGTGAGATATTCTTCCGCTCTCCAGGGCGCCGTGGTCTGGCCCCTTTTCTAAATCATGGATGGGGCCTTTCGTGGGTTGCGGGAGGGAGAGTAGCACGGGATGGGTTTGGGTGCAAATCAGAAAGTCGAGTTTTCCATTTGCGCCGGTTTTGAAGGCGGGGCTGGTCGCGGCGGAGGCCAGTTGCCTTCGACTGCCCGCTGATGTTGCAATCGCCTTCGGCTTGGGATTGCGGGCGTAGGCGCGGATGCCGAGGCGGATGTCCTTGACGCCTGATTCGATGAGGGTTATGGCCTTGTCGGTGTCGGCGTCGATGGCGGAGGCGGGGATGACCAGGGCCTGTTTCGTGGTCTGGCCCCAAGTCAGGCGCAAGCAAGAAGTGCGAAGGACGAAGGAGGAAAGGAGGGGACCTGCGGGCGGGGAATGGAAGGGGGAGCGGGCGGGGGCGGCATGCACCCCCCCGAAAGAGGCCTACCAAACGGTCTGGACCGGGTATTGGGGAATCAGGCGGTCGCGGGTGACGATGGCAAGGCCCTCTTCCAGGGCTTGGGCGACGAGCAGGCGGTCGAAGGGGGCGCGGTGGATGGAGGGGAGGGTCTTCAGGCGGTCAAGATGGGGAATGGTGATGGGGAGGCGCCGGAATCCCGCCCGGCGGCAGCAGGTGTCCAATTCCGCAATCGGGGCTTCGAAGCCGATTTTCCCGAGAGACTGCTTGATTGCGAGTTCCCAGAGGGAAGCGATGGAATAGAAGCATTCGCATTCCTGCATCGCCCGGCGGGCGGTGGCCGGCACCTGGTCGCTACCCCATGCCGTCCAGAGAATCGCATGGGTGTCGAGAAGGCAACGCATCACATGTACTCCGCAAAGTCTTCCAAGGGTTCGTCGAAGTCCGGGGAGATGAACGTGATTTTATCCTTGAGTGCACCAAACAACGAGACCCTGCCGGCGGGCGTTTCCGGTTCTTGGGTGGAAGCACCATCGGCGGGGGTGGCATGCGGCTGTGCGGCGAGAAAGCGCACGAAGAGTGCCACGGCATTCTTTTGCGCTTCGTCCAGTTGTTCGATTTCCTGTGCCAAGGTTGCGGGGGACATGGTTGCATCCTCTTGTTGCGACATTCACTCCATACCACATTCTGTGGAGATGCGCCACCGGAATGAGCGGATGAGCCCGGTGGGCGGGAAGTGGGAGGGGAAAAGGGGGGAAAAAAACGGGAGGAGAGAGGGAGGGAGGCGGGAGGGGGGCGGGAGGGAAAGCGGGCGGGGGCGGCACGGGGGCCGCCCGGCAAGACAGGGATAGGGGGAGGGTCAGGGGGGGAGTGGAAGGGGGAGCGGGCGGGGGGGCGGGCGGGGGCGGCACGGGGGCCGCACGGCACAACAGGGACAGGGGGAAGGTCAGGGGGGGAGGGCGGCGCGTTCGGCGGGGGTGAGGAGGCCGGAGGCGAGTTGGGCGTCGAGGTAGGCGGTGAGGGCGGATTGGGTGCGGGTGATGAAGGTGGCGCTTTCTTCGGGGGTGCAGAGGCCTTTGGCGGCGCGTTGGCGGGAGCGGGCGATGGCGCGGTTGGCGCCGTAGATGGCGCGGCGGATGGGGGCGGGAAGGCGCGGGGTGCCGTAGTCGGCGGCGAGGCGGCGTTGTTCGGATTCGGGGAAGATGCTCAGGGGCAACACCACGACCTCCCCGGCGTTGGAGAAGGTCGCGGTGTGGGCGTCGAGGGCGATGACGGTGCCGGAGACGACGTTGCCGGCGTGGTTGGTATACGAATGGGAGTTGAAAGGTTGAATGGCTGAAAGGTTGAAAGGTTCCGCCGACGCGGGACGGGCAGTTGAAGGGTTGAAAGGTTCTGCCGACGCAACGAAGGCGGAGAGCGAAACGGCCAAAACACAGAGAGCGAAAAGGAAACACAAGGCGTTTTCGGGAAATCGCATGCTGTCAAATCCTTGGTCGGGAGGCGGCGAGCTGGGCTTCGGCGTCAGCGTAGCATTTGGCGAGTTGGGCAGGCGTCGGGAGGAGGCGCTTGATCTGGTAGTCGGTGATTCCCATCGGGAGGCCGAGTTTCTCGAGATGGATTTTGGCAACGACTCGGTTGTGCTCCTTGCACACGAGGACTCCGATGGGAGGGTTGTCGCCGGGGGTGTTGAGGACGCTTTCCGCCATCGCCAGGTAGCCGCTGAACTGCCCGAGGTCGGCGGGCTCGTATTTCGTCGTCTTGACTTCCATCACGAGATATCGGTGCAGAGGCACGACGTAGAAGAGCAAGTCGATGTACTTGGTTTCCCCGCCGATTTCGACCGGATACTCGCGTCCGAGGAAGCCCACGCCACGGCCGAGCGAGAGCAGGGTCCGCTCGATGTTCGCGGCGATGGCTGCCTTGAGCTGCGTCTCGTCGTGTTGTTCGCGAAGGCCGAACACCTCGAAGACCTGCGGGTCGCGGACGAGCTGCCGTGCGAGGTCCGAATCGGCGGACGGGAGCGTCAGTGCGAAGTTCGTCTGTGCACGGCCCTCGCTTTCGTAGAGGTCGGTGGAAAGCCAGTTCAGGAGAACGCTCCGGCTCCAGCCGTTCCGGATCGTGCGGCGGACGTAGAACAGCGCCTTGTCCCGGTCGCCCTTGCACTTGTCGATGATGGTGCGGTGATGACCCCACGGGACGAGGGCCAATTCTGCAACAAGTTGTTGCAGGGTCGTGTCGTCAACAGGCTGTTGGCGATTTCGCCGAGCGGATTTTTCTACAATTTGTGGCACTTTTTCCGGATCAACAACTTGTTGACCTCCGCCGAAGACAGGCCGCACGCCGGATTGTTCCCCAAGCTGTGGAACGATTTTCGATTTTGCGATGCGGGACCGTTCCACAAGTTGTGGAACAATTGGGCGTTCGGCATACAGCCGATAGAATTTGAGACAGTAGATCAAGTTCACCTTCGTGAAGCCGTTGGCAACGGGAATAGCCCGGCGCAAGTCGGTTCCCAGCGTTTCGAAGAACTTGCCGCCGTACACTTCTCCGGGATACCTCTCGGCGATGTCCCGTCCCAACTCCCAGTAGAATCCGATGAGGGCGGAGTTGACGGCGACGGCGGCCTTGATCTGCGTCGCGCGCCAGCGCTTCTTCAGGTCTGCGATCCAAGCCGAGTATCGCCTTAGCGTTGGTTTCGTTTCGTCCATCACGGTACTGGCTCCTGGGAGGAGGGGGCGGAAGCGAGAGGAGGAGTGTTCACGAGTTTCTCGACCTCTGCCTTCAGTTCGGCCAACGTAATGAACTTATCTCCGCTTACAGTCGGTGAAAACTTCTTGTCCAGAATCAAATGCCGGAAGCCATTGTCCACTGGCTTGGATGTGCCTGCAATAGACTTGCCAATGCGCTTCTCTTCCTCTGCCGGCAAGAAAATGGACAGTTCGACCGCATAATCTGCATGCTGTGCGGAATAGAAGCGAACACGAACCATTGCCCTTGGAAAATTGGAAAGAGGTTTCTCCATCGAGCAGTCCTGTCCGACGAACAGGCCATATTTCGCATCGAAACCATTGTACCCGTCGGTGATGGGAACTCGCGTCATGTCTTCTTCTGCGGCGATCATTCCCATGAACCGCAACAGAGGAATCATGAGGCAAGTTTGCGAGCTTCCAAGACGCGCCTGATACTGCCTGTTATTGTAGTTGTTGTAAACTTTTACGTATCCCTTATCAAAAACCCATTTTAAGAAAATGATTTCGTCACGAATGACTCGGATTGTTTCCGTGACATCCCATGGTTGATTCGCGTCCACTGGCGGAGGGTTCTTAAAAGCATCTTCAAACTTTTGGAGCACGAGAGGAGATGCTTTTGAGCTCGACCCAGGGGGGCACCCCAGAAGTTTTTTGGCAAACAATTGGTTTATCCTTGCCCTAAGGACAGAATGATTCAAGGAGGACAAGGTGTTTTTCAAATACTTGTTGGTTTCGGCATCCTCCAGAATGTACTGGGTCCCTAAATGCTCTGCTCGTGTAAGTTGCACCAGAATGGCGCGGAGCATCCAGTGGTTCTCGTCTCGGTAGGGTTTGGCTATGCCAGTGTTATCGAACAAGCTTCCAATCAGAGTGACATGGTTTTCGAATTCGTCGATAGTCATGTCCGAAAAATAGAAGAACCCGATCATTCCTTTTAGGAACGGATGACGCGAAACCACATCGAATGTATCCATCCAACGTTTCTTTTCTACGTCATTTGCAGCATTGGCTATTCGCTTTGCCTTTTCGATTTCATCTTTTGTCTGAGCATTGGCGCACTTGTCTTTCGGAATGGCGGCCATGGCCGCTATGAACTTTTCTATCGAAATGGGCTGCTCAACTGTCGTGCGAATCGTTCGAAGGAGAAATGCCAAATCTCCTACGACGCTGGCCATGGCCTGTCGTTTGTTGATGTCAGTGTTTTCAATGATATTGTTGACGCATTTCATCCAGACTTCAAACACGTCGCCAGGCAAGGTCGGGGATGGCGGGAAAAGCCGGATGAACTCGATTGTCGCTGCAAATTTGGCAAGTGTGGATTGCGTATAGAGAATTTCGCCATTGCAGAACCAGTCCGGCTCGTCCTTGGATTCCCATTGTGGTTTCAAGGCCTTGAAAATAACATCCTTCGACTGCTTCGATGAGAGGAGTCCAAGCAAAACACAAATCTCCTTGAAGCACAGTGGAGTTGCCAAGTCTTTGAATGGCTCGATTCCGTGATAGTGGAGCACATCCTTTTCGTATGTGACAAGAAGCTTTTGCAGCGTTTCGTTGGAATCCCATCCTTTGCCATGAACATCGTCCCGCTTCTCCAAAACGAACTTGGCAGCAAAATATCGGGAGAAGAATTTCAGGTAGGAGATCTCGTAGGTCTTCGGATTTGATCCATCCCAGAAGGGTTCGCACCAAATGGTGTCCAGTTTTGTCGCGAAGAACACTTTGAATGATACCTTGTCTTCGTCTCCATCGGATGCCTTTTCACCGGTTGAGAGACGGACCTCGCCGGGAATCGCATCCATAAGGCCGAGGAAGTCCGGTTTGAACATTTCGAATGGCGTTAGCGGCAAACCACGCGCGTTCATTTTGATGTAGAGTTCTTCGGACAGCTTGTAGTCTGTCAGGGAAAGAACTCGGAACCGAATGAAGTCTAGCCTCGATAGAAGAGATCCCCTCCTGTCTTCCGGCACGTCCCGGCAGTACCGTTCGTGAATCGCGTCGAGCATCGTAAGCATGGCGTCAACAGTGGGGTCCTCGTCGAAGGCGTTCACGTAATCCAGCAGGGAGCGGATCTCCAGACTCGGCTTGATCTCCACAAATGACAATTGGTCCAAATCGCGGACGAGCATGGAACAGAAGTCCGCCGAAGTATCCCGCGTCTCGTACGAGAAGGATTCGAGGGCGTGAACAAGCTCTTCACGCTTCAGAGTGCCGGGTGTTGGACGTTCTCGGACCAAAAAGTAGAAGTGCATGAGAAACAGCGTCGTCAAACGCTGTTGTCCATCCAAGACTTGAAGAGTCCAGTAATCATCCGCCCCTGGCTTCCTCTCCATTTTCCCATAGATGAAGTCCAGATCGAACAATTGTTCGTCCCCAATCAAGAAAGAGAATAGAACGTCCAGAAAGCTTTTACGGACGCGCTGTGAATCATCATCCTTCCGTCCTTGTGCATAGGGGCGCTGGATGCGAGGAATCTCAACACGCGATGCCTTCTTGTTCGTTCCATTCCCGAGGGGAATATCGTCGTGAAACAGGGACACAAACGAGTAGAGGTTGATCATTACAGGACCTCCGTATCGTCAGTTGCGTGCGGTATTTGCAAATAATCTTTAAGCTGTGTTGCGATGTAGTCCGAATAGCACTGCCTGTCGTCGCTTGTCCAAACCCAGCGTGTCGACGCGGACCCCTCCAAAAGCTTGAAGAAAACATAGGAAGTCGTTTCTGGCACGAATTGCCCGTTCTCCCGGCAATTAATGATCTCGTTGCGTTTTCGGATGAAAATGGCGTTTTTGTACTTTCTGTTCGTATGGGCGTCCAGAAGGACGAGGTTGGAAATATTGTTCTTTCTTCCATCATCCTTGTGTTCTTCTACGCAAAACCGTATTGATCGGATAATTTCCTGGCGTTCGTCATTGGCCATATTGAGGATGATTTTTTCCCTTTCGTCGGCATCCTTGGCCGATTCCCAGTGTCGTGAAATGTCGGCCAACTGCTCTCTGGAGAGGGCATGTTCCAAGGCATCCATCGACAGTTTGATCCATTCCGTCGCTTCGGTCGGATCAGTCAACGGATTGTCCGTCTGGGAATCGACATGCTCGATATCCCACTGTTCCGCTTTCAGGACGGCGAATGGAAACTTGCAGGTGCTGCGGACATCCAAGACGAGCTTGTCGAAATCCGTCGAACCTGAAGATTCTTTCGCTTTGGAGTGTAACGTCTGCAATCTCTTATTCAGGTGTTCGACGTTGAGAAGCACCAGAAGATTGTAGATGAGATTGTGGTCCTTATCGAACTCGAGGTCGATGGCGAAACGGTCAATTTCTTTTTCTTCGCCTTGATTCCCCTGCCGTTTTTCCTTCCAGTGTTGCACGAGTACCGCGTCTTTGAGACTGTCGCGTATATGCCTTTTGAGTTGTTCAACGAAAGCTTCGCGAGTGCCGTGATTCTTCTTCAGTTCGCAAAACTCGACATAAAGATCGCGTAGATTCTTCGTGCCGGTATGACAAAGGAATCCCACAAGATTGTAGATTTGCGGATCCGAGAACCAGTTTTTGAGTACCCGAAACACTTCTTCTATGCGTGACCATTCCTCCTTGATGGCGTCACTATTGTCAACGGCGATAAAACGGTTGTTGTAGCGGTTGAAGATGGCATGTTTCCTCCCGAGCGCCGTCTCAACGTTCTCAGGAGGTTCTCCTTGTTTCGGAGGAGTTGCGGCATAAACGTCCCTGAAAATTAATTCAAGCAGTTTGTCGATGCGGTTTGGCGGTTCCTTGTCCTTGCGGTCGGTGATGAAATACCAAAAGGCATCATCATGCAGATCGTTCTCCATCAGCTCCCACTTCAAAGACTTCCTGAACTGTTCGGTCAAATTCCTCCCGTTGTTCGAGCACATCGTGAAAAGACCCTTCACGAGTTCCGCATCGGTCAGTCCAAGCTTGTTCGAGTTGAGCCGGGTGAAGATTGCCGTTCCGCTCTCCTCTCTGCTGGTTTCATACCATAGCACCTGAACCGTTGGATTCTTGCCTTCTGGCTTCCTCGTCAGGATTCCTCTGATGAAATCCGAAGCCATCGTGGGGTCTTCCTTGAGCAGTGCGCACAATGCAGGAGCCCCATGCTCCGTGTCACCAAACCATGTGTCGATTTTTTCCCACGCCTTTCTCATATAGTAGTAGTCGATGGGTTCCTTGTCGTTCACTGTCTCACCCGATGCCAGCCCCTCGAGAAACCGATTGGTTTCACCAGGAACCTTGTCGCGAGTCTCATAGTGCATGACGTACGGCGTGACTCCCTTCAAAGCATTCCATTTCTTCTCACCTAAATCCTGTTGAAGCCATCGCAGCAGAATCTTGATCGTTGTCAGGCGTTGCTGCCCATCGATTAGTTCCCACCATTTTCGAGCGTCATCCCACCGGACTACGACGGGTTGCAGACAGTAATAACTGTCCTTGTTTTTTTCGGAAAGAGAGAAAAGGAGTAAATCCTTTAGCAGCTCTTCAACCTGGTCATCCGTCCATCGATAGCCTCGCTGGTAGTTGGGGACATAGAAACTCCGGCCATTGAGGAGATCGGCAATGGACATCCGCTTAATATCAGAGGTAGCATTTGTGTTTTGTTCGCTCATTTTCGATTCGAGCCTTCCACATTTGATGCGTTATCTCTTGCCTCTTTCGCAAGACTAGTTTCCGCTCCGGGCGTAGGCGCGGATGCCGAGGCGGATGTCGGTGACGGCGGATTCGATGAGGGTCATGGCTTTGTCGGTGTCGGCGTCGATGGCGGAGGCGGGGATGACCAGGAGCCAGCGGTCGTTCCAGGCGCTGCGGCCGACGAGGCGCGTGGACTTGAAGTCCGGGCCGGCGCGCAGGGTGGAATGGCGGCGGATGGTCGCGGTGGCGTCGGTGGTGCCGTCGAGGCCGGAGAAGGTGGAGATCCAGTCGCGGGCGTCGAGTTCGGCGGAGCCGACGGTGTAGGGGAGCGGGAGGACTTGGTCGACGACGTTCCAGCCGAGCAGGGCGCGGCTGGTGCCGGCGGGCGAGCGCATGTAGTCGGTGCCGACGGGGACGAGGTAGATGTTGGGTTCGACGCCGGCGCCGCCTTCGAGGCCGTCGAGGCCGACGAGGTCGACGCCGACGGCGTCGATCTTGGTGGCGTAGTCGGAGCTGGAGAACTGGTGGTCGCCGAACTGGAGGGTCTTGCCGAAGTAGTTCTCGGCGCTGTTGATCGAGGTCGAGAACGGGATGATGTAGCCCGGCTCGCGGAAGACGACGGTGTTCTCGCTCGCCGGCGGCTGGCAGTGCCGCGCAAACTCGGCGTTGGCGAGGATGTTGTCGACGCGGTACTTGGCGAGTTCTTTCTTCCAGGCTTCGTCGCCGTCGGCGCCTTCCTTGATGCGGAAGAGTTCGCGGCGGAGGGAGAACCATTTGGCGGGCTTGTCGGGGTTGTTGATGCCGAGGCGGGGTTTGAGGACGTCCCAGTTGGCCTTCATGCGGTTCACGACGTCGTAGAGTCCGCCGTCGGTGGTGGCGCTGTTGATGGAGACGCCTTCCTGGCCGAGGGAGCGGGTGGCGACGATGTCGGCGAGGAATTGCTTGCCGGCCTGGGGGTCGGAGGAGAGGAGGCCGGTTTCGTAGTCGTAGACCTTGGCGAGCTCCCAGACATAGCGCTGGGCAGTGTCGAAGGCGGTGGAGTACTTGGTGAGGGCGAGGTTGCGCTGGACGCGGTTGTACATGTCGAGGTAGCGCTGGGCGGTGGCGCGGTTGGAGACTTGCTGGCGCCAGAGGGCGCGCTGTTCCTGGAGCTGTTCGCCCTTCTCGACTTCGGCGCGGTAGGCGGCCTCGGCCGCCGCGAGGTCGGCGAAGGAGGGCTGGATGGCCGCGGCGGCGAGGTTGACGTCCATGGCGGCGGTCTCCATGGTGGTCTCGAGTTTGCGGAAGAGGTCGAGGGCGCCCTGGACGGCCTCGCTCAGGCCGGTCACGAGGTCGGCGTAGGAGGCTTTCAGTTTCTTGGCGTAGCGCGTGGCCAGGGCGGTGTAGACCTGGCCCATCAGGGTGTGGAACGCGGTTCCCTGCGGGGAGGCGCTCACGGCCTGCGCCATGGCGCGGGGGTCGACGGTGACGGTGAGGCCGGTGCCCTGGACGGCGGGGACGCAGTAGGCGAGCATGTCCTTGTCGAACTTCATGGCGTCGATGACGAATTTGCCGCCGTCGACGAGGAGGTCTTCGGTGCCGGTGTAGCAGACGACTTCCTTGAAAATCTGGGCGCCGAGGGTGACGGGGGTGTTGACGGAGAAGCGGATCATCTGCTCGCGGACGGCTTTCCAGGTCTCCTTGAGGATGGTCATCTTGACGTCGTAGGTGCCGATGGTTTCCTGGACCTTGAGGTAGGCCTTGAGGTAGTTGCGGTAGGCGGCCTGGATGGTGCCCTCGGAGCGGCGGGCGCCGGCGAGGGTGGCGGGCTTGAGGCGGATGCCGCCTTCGTTGACGATGTAGTTGACGGGGATTTCTTCGTACTTGTTGGTTTCGATGTCGCCTTCCCAGTCGCGTCCGTGCTGGTACTCCCAGCCGTAGAGGCCGGCCTGGACGAGTTTGTAGGAGTTGGTGAAGCGGGTTTCGGGGGCTTCGAGGAGGCCGTAGGGGGCGAGGTCCATGTAGGTGTAGTTGTAGAGGTCGGGTCCGTCGTAGCCCTGGGGATAGGTGCCGCCGGGGCCGATGTCGCCGGCGTAGGGGGTGCCGTAGATGGCGATGAGCTGGTTGTTGAAGGCCTGCTCCTGGGTCGCGGCGTCGGCGAGGGCGTCTTCTTCGTCCTTGGCGACCTGGGCGAGGCGGGAGCCGTACTCGTTGGCGTAGGCGAGTACGGTGCGGCAGTTGGCGAGGGCTTTTTCGGCGCGCGCGAGGATCTGCTCGAAGTGGGAGTTCTTGGCGGCGAGCTGGTCGGGGTCGATGTCGAAGGGGATGGCGTTGGCGGAGAGCCCGAGGGGGTTGGCCCCGGCCTGGACGCCCTGGAGCTTGCGCTGGACGGAGCGGACGGCGGAGGCGAGGACGGGCAGCTGGGTGGCGGTTTCGCGGGTGATCTTGGAGACGCCCTTGTCGGTGAAGGCGGCGTAGGGTTCGCCGTTGGTGGGCAGGAGGGCGTTGGCGGCCATCCAGTTGTAGGCGGCGGCGAGGCCGGTGCGGGTGGCCCATTCGCCGTAGCCGAATGCCTGCTCGGGGTCGGCGTCGAAGTAGGCGGCGGCGATGTCCCCGCCGTTTTCCTTCCAGGCCTTGCGGAGGGTGAGGTCCATGGCGTCCTCGCCGGTCTGGACGAGGCGGACGGCGGCGTCGGCGAATTTCTGTTCGTCCTGGTAGTCGACGTTGACGAGCTTCTGGTCCATGAGCATTTCGCCCATGGCGGCGGCCCAGTCGAAGTAGGGGTTCCGGAGGAGGCGGTAGTAGCCGGAGAGGGCGGAGAGGTAGTGGCCCCAGGCGTCGCCGTGGCCCTGGGGGTACTGGGCGGCGGCGCAGTTGACGTCGAGGACGCCGCCGCGGGCGCGGATGCCGTAGTTGGCGACGTAGGCGGGCTCGCCCTCGGTGATGCCCTTGGTGAGGTTCCAGGCGAGGCGGTTGTAGAGGGGCGCCTCGGTCATGCGCGGGAAGGCGGTGGCCTTGGTGCGGCCGCGCAGGAGGGCGAGTTCCTCGTCGAGGAGCGAGGGGACCTGGTTGGCGAAGGAGAAGGTGCCGGAGGCGAAGGGTTCCCCGCCGGCGCCCGCGGGGATGAGCGGGTTCTTGGCGTCGGAATAGGCCTCGGAGCCGAGGAGGGTGTAGAACTCGCCCATGCGGGTCTGCGCGAGGATGAGTTGCTTGGACATGTCGATGTTGTTGCCGCCGGCGGCGATCAGCAGCGACTCGGCGCGGTTGAAGACGGTCTGGTAGAGCTCGAGGAGGCCGACCTCGGAGAGGTTGTCGTTGTTGAGGGCGACGTCGCCCTGGTAGGGGCCGCCGATCTGCTCGAGCATGGAGAAGGCCATGTCGCTCCGCTCGTTGTAGAAGTCCTCGACGCGCTGGGCGAAGGGGGTGAGGGAGTTGAGGACGCGCTGGAGCCAGCCTTCGGCGAGCTGTTCGTCGGCCCACGGGCTCCAGAAGTCGGCGTCGGTCCAGTCGGGGTGGGCGGCGGCGAGGAGGTTCCAGGTGGCGGAGTCGCGGACGGGGCGGTAGCGGAGGGGGTAGTAGGTGTTGACGTAGTCCTGGAGGTTGGCGCTCTGGTTGCCGAGCTGGAGGGAGACGAGGCCGTTGGCGATGGCCCGGTCCTTCCAGGCGTCGGAGCCCTTGTCGGGGACGGTGCCGTCGGTGGCGGGGGTGGTGTAGCACCACTGGAACTCGTACTTGCCGGCGGTGGAGCCGAGCGGGGTGCGGTAGAGGAGGGTGAGCTTTTCGGAGAGCTTGTTGAGCGGGTCGTTCAGGACGGCGATGCCGTCGGCGTAGAGCTCGGGGACGACCTTGACGACGTGCATCCGCACGGGGAGGCCTTCGGAGACCTGGGTCGGGTCGGGGTTGTCGTTTTCGATGAGGGTGACGTAGCCGGTGCCGGTGCCGTCGGCGACGAGGGCGTAGTGGTCGCGCGGCCGGTAGGTGTTGGCGGCGGGGCGTTCCTCGCCGGACCAGGAGAAGGTGCCCTTCACGTAGGTGATCCAGCAGGTGTACTTGCTGGGGCTGACGTCGTCCCATTCCTTGCCGAGGTAGGTGTTCAGGCCGAGCTCCTCGTAGAGCTTCTTGGCGGCGGCGCGGCGCGTGGTGCCCACGAGGTGCTGGTTGGTCATGGTCGTCTTCCAGGTCGCGAAGGCGAGGTTTTCGCCGGGGACGGGCTTGCCGGCGACGACGGTCCACCGGGTGCCGAGCTCGCTGAAGGCGAACTTGTCGACCACGAAGCGGTCCGAGGCGAGCGGCGAGTCGTCGGACTCGATCTTGCGGAGCCATTCCTGGTAGAGGCTCCAGCTCGGGAAGGCGAGGACCATCTCCTTGGTGTTCTCGGTCTTGACGGGCTGGCCGGTGTTGGTGCGCGGGGAGGGCTTGACTTCGGTGGCGGCGAGGGCATCGGCGGCGGCGTTCCAGTTGTCGACGTCGGCCTTGCGCTGGGCGGGGTCGAGCTTGCAGAGGGCCTTGATGGCGGCGCGTTCCTCGTCGGTGAGGACGTTGAGTTCGAGGTAGGAGCCGCCGGACTCCTTTTCGACGTACTGGCCGACGAGGTTCATCCGCGCGTTCAGGCCGGGGGCGAGGAGGCCGCCGTCCTCGACGGTGACGTAGAAGCGGTCGGAGATGGAGGGGGGCAGGCCGGTGAAGTAGTACTTGCCCTTGCGGAGGAAGGTGGTGCCGGAGGGCCCGAGGACGAAGCCGTACTCGTCGGGGAAGCTCGCCTTCACGGGCAACGGGGTCGTGGAGATCTGCTTGACGGTGGGGTCGATGAGCTCGACCCGCGTCTCGCCGCTGGAGGCGCCGGACGCGACGTTGGAGGGCGAGGGGTTCGGGTAGCAGACGGCCATCGAGGCGGCGTTCCACATCTCGGGGAGCCCGCCGACGGCCTTGGTGAGCACCTGGCCGATCTTGAGTTCCGGGACGTTTTCGGGCCAGTCCACGGTCCACTTCCAGGCCACGGCGGCGGCGGAGTTGGTGATCTGCTCGAGCGTGGGGTTGGGGATGCCGCGGCAGGCGAGCCAGGCGATGGGGGTGCCGGGGGCGGGCTGCTCGTCGAGCGAGGGGAAGAAGAAGCCGCTCTGCATCGGGTAGCCGTACTTGGCGTAGGTGATGCCGTCGCGCCGCGCCCAGAGGCCGTTCTTGCGGTCGCGGTAGGCGACGGCGTTGTCTTCGAAGCCGAAGGCCGACGACGTGGCGTCGATGGCCGTCTGGCTCCCCGCCAGGCGCCCGACGGGGGCGGGCGGCAGGAGCATGTTGCCGACGACGGCTTCGCTCTCCATCCTGGAATGGGCGATGGAGTTCGTCTCGACGGCGAAGGCCTGCATGCGGCCCTTGCCGTTTTCGCCGTACATCACCATCACCACCGGCTTGGAGGAGGTTTCGGTGTTGAGGTCGTTGCGGAGCGCCCAGACGACGTAGCCGCCGGGGCCGGAATCGACGAAGGCGTGCTCTTCGTTCGGGTTGTAGCCGGTTTCGGCGGGGTCGTTCTGGTAGTAGATTTCGGGCGCCGGTTCGCTGCCGGGCGGCAGCTCCAGCGCGAAGGCCCGGGACGCGCCCGCCTCCGCGACCGAGCAGTTGCGGCACGTCAGGACGTTGCCGTCGTCGTCGGCGGCGGTCCTGACGGACGCGCCGCCTCCTCCGGTTGAAAGGTTCGAAAGTTGAGAGGTTGAAAGGTTCTCTTCGCCTTTCAACTTTTCAACACTCAACTTTTCAACCGTGTGCAAGTCGTCGGAGGTGAAGTCAAAGGAATAGAAAGTGCCGATGACGTTGGTCGCGTCGCAGTAGAAGAGCCCGAGGTCGTCGAGGGCCACGAAGGTGGCGGAATCGCCGGCCGAGGCGTCGGTCGCGCCGTAGGTGACCGTGGGGGCGAGCCCGAAGGCGGCCGCGGGGACCTCCATCGAGACTTCGGTCCACCGGCCGGGCTCGACCGCGTAGGTTTCGTTGGTCGCCGCGCCGCCGCCCGTCGCCGTGAACACCACCTGGAAGCCGTTGGAAGGGCCGCGTTCGAGCACGGCCTCGATCGTGGCGGCGTCCTCCTCCTCCCCGCGCCCGCCGAAGCGCCATCCGGCGAGGCGGCCGGGCGTCGCGTCGCCGTCCGGCGAGACGTAGCACGCGAAGGCGACGGCCGCCGAGGGCGCGTTCGTTCCGAGCCGCCGGCCGCCGAGGTCCACGGACGCCGTCGAATTCGACTCGACGAGCAGGAGCGAGCGCCCGGTCCAGGCGGTCATCTCCGGGTCGGCCGAACCGAGCTGGGAGGAGAGCTCGATGGCCGGCAGGAAGCCGTCCGCCATCGTCATGTCCCACGTCGCGTGGTAGTTCTGGACGAGGGCCGGGTAGGTGACGGGGGTGGGCATCTGCGGCGTCTGGAAATTCGCGCGCCACCACACCTGGATTTTCGAGTTGCGGCCCTCGTTGACGGGGTAGATGGCGGACTGGAGCGAGGCGAAGGGGTCGTCGTCGGAGCCGTTGACCGCCTCGTCCTGGAGCTCGTCCGCCGTCGGCACATCGACGGCGCCAAGGGCGAGGGTGCCGCCGGGCTTGTGGTAGAGGCGCGGGTTCCAGTTGCGGGCCGGGGATTCCGGCTCGTAGATGAAACCGGGCAGCCGGTCGTCCACCCGCTCCGACATCGCCCGCGCCTCCGGCCCGGCCTCGGCGCCGATGCGCGGCGAGAGCTCGATGCCGACCGCCCACTCGAACGTGCGCGGCGACGCCACCTCCGGCCGGCGGTAGTCCGTCAGCTCGATCGGCAGGTAGGAGGGGCAGCCCTTCCCGTCCGCGTTGAGGAGCTTGACGAGGACCTTGCCGCCGTCGGCGCCGTTGAGCGCGAGCTCGCCGGTGTTGCCGTCGGGGACCGCCGAGACGTCCGCGGGCATCTTGAAGCCGGTCTGCGCCACGTAGTTCGTCGGCACGACGACGGGGCACCCGGCCTGGGCGCCCGCGGGGGCGACGACGACCCGCAGGGGGGCTTCGGGCCAGCTGACGAGGTACCAGTCGTGTTCGAAGGTCCAGCGCGTCTTCATCGGGTCTTCGGTCTGCCAGTAGATGTCGGCCTTCCAGGGCATGGCCATGCCGGACTGGCTGGTGGTGACGTCGGTGGGGACGATGGCGAACATCTTGCCGTGGTCGGGGTCGGTCGTCTCCTCGCCCTTGGCGGCGGTGTACTGCTCGAGGTAGGGCGCGAACGGGTCGTTGTCGTCGGCCGTGAGCCCGGCGGCCGCGACGCAGTAGAGCTTCTCCGTCGCGCTGTAGCCGCCGCCGGCGGGCCGCAGGCACTGGCCGACTTCGGCGTTGAGCGTGGTGACGTTCGGCGGGCAGATTTCGACGACGACGTGGGCGACCATGTGGTCCTTCGTCTCCGTGTCGTAGTAGGCCATCACGAGCTGCCCCTGCGGGCAGTGGATCGCGCCGGTGTCGGGGTCCACCGTGTAGCGCACGGTCAGCAGCTTCGTGTTCGACGGATCGTAGTCGAGGCCGTACACCACGTTCGAGACCCCCTCCGTCCGCACCTTGTACTCGCTCCGCAGCAGGTTCGGGTCGCCGAAGAACGACACGAACTTGCCGCTGAGGTCGATGAACGCGGCCGAATTCGCCTCGTCCACGCGCGTCGCGAAAATCCGGTACGGCCGCGCCGACGAGAAGCTCCCCACCGAATACACCTGCGAAACCCGATCCCCCGAGAGCGACACCCACGACACCTCCGTCGCGCCGCTGGCGGTGAAGATGAGGCGGTCCTTCGGGTCCGCAGCGCCCATGTCGAACAGCAGGCGCCCGCCGGAGATGGCCGCGGCGTTCGCGGCGATGGTCCGGTCCCAGTCCACCTCTTCCGGGTCCATCGGGATGTCCGTGCAGCTGTCGCCGAGCTTGAGGTCCGGCGGCTGCTCCGAGAGCGTGCGGCCGACCGTCCACGCCGCGAGTTCCCACGTCATGGCCGCGTTCTTCTCCGATACGGACGTGACCCGCTCCCCGTCGTCCGACGGCGCCCGCGCGGCCGAAATCGGATAGACCGACGACGGCTGCCGGCACGACTCCCCGTACGCCGGCATCCAGACGGGCAGCCCCACCTCGCCGAGCGTCAATTCCGTATCAGCGGGGACCGCGGCGGCGGCGGCCGTCGCCGCGCATAGCGCCGCCACGACGACCTCGGCGAGGGTTGAAAGGTTGAAAAGTTGAAAAGTTGAAAGGAGGGTCTTCAACGGATGGCGGGTTGGACGGTTGAGAGGTTGAAAAGTTGAACGGTTCATTGCTTGGTCCTCCTTTCGTCGGAAGAAAGAACGGTTATGAGATTGAACAGCATCCCTCCGACTTGCCTTGCGGAATCGTAGATGGATTTGAACTGTTCGTCCGTGATGTAGCCAATATCCTTTGCGTTGTGCAATTGCGAGCAGACCTCGGCGGCAGACCCCTTGGCGATCCAAAGGAAATGGATGAACTCCTTGTTGCCGCGCCGCTCGAACCCCTCGGCGATGTTTGAACAAATCGAAACGGCCGCGCGTTGGATCTGATCCTTCAACCCGTAGTCCCTGCTGAACTCCCCGCATCCCGTCATCGCATAGACCTCTTTGACGAGAACCCTGGCCCTCTGCCACGCATTGATCTCTTCAAATGTCTTGAATACGCCCATTTCGCTACCCTTTCACGTCTTCACTCTGAGGGTTGAAAAGTTGAAAGGTTGAAAAGTTGAAAGGTTGAAAGGTTGAAGGAGTGAACAGTTGAAAGGTTGAAAGGTTGAAAAGTTTGAGGGTTGAAGAGTTGAAGGGTTGAAAAGTTGAAAGGTTGAAAAGCCCTTTCGTGTGGGTTCCATTGTCTCGCCCCTGTGGCAACTCATGTTTTGCAAATTGTTCATCCTCTTCAATCCTTCAACTTTTCAACCTCTGAACCTTTCAACCTCTCAACTTTTCAACCTCTGGCCTTTCAACTTTTTAACCTTTCAACTTTTCAACCTTTCAACCTTTCAACCTTTCAACTGGTCCGCTCAGTTTCCTGCGAATGGGAAGAAATAGACCTTGAAGCCGCCGGGGTCCGACGTGGGGGCCCGGACGCTTTCGCCCTTGCGGCAGTACTGGACGACGGCGGGGCAGCGGAGCTGCCGGTCGCCACCCGCCTTGCTGCAGACGAGCGCGATGCCGTCCGAGGGCGCGGTGCCCAGCGACTGCCCGCGCAACGTCGCCGTGACGTTGGAGAACTCCGTCGGCTTCCCGTCGGCGAACACCTTCACGCCGGCGCCCCGCAGCAGGCGCGTCCGTTCCGCCGGGCCGACCACGAGCGGCGAAACCGCCACCGTGCCGCCCGCGCCGGAGGCGTCCACCCGCCCCGCGACTTCGAGGCTCGACACCGTCGCGTTCCCCGCCACCAGCGCGTTTTCCGTCACCAGGTTCCCGACGCGGGCGTCCAGCGCCGCCCCGTCCGCCGCGAGGGCGCGGTTGACCGCGGCCACGGGCCGCAGCGTGCGCCGCGGCTTGAGCTCCGTGGCGAGGGCGGGCGACGCCCCGATCGCCACCCCCACGTGCGTCACCTTCCCCGTCGCGATCAGCGCCGCGAGCGCCTCGTCGCCGAACGCCTGCACGAAGCTCCCGTCCGCGTTCACCGTCACATCCAGGTTGTCCACCTTCCAGAGCGGCACCGTCGCCTCCGCCCCGTCGTACACCCGGAAATGCATCCTCTTCACGTACGCCGCGTCGTTCGTCGCCGCCCCGCCCGCCAGCCGCGCCAGCTGCCCGCGGTACACGATCGTCGAGCAGTCCAGCGCCGGGCAACTGCTCGCGGGCGGCGTCCAGCGGGCATGGAGCGTCACGTCCGGCGACAGCGCCGACACGGCGCCCGGCACGAGGGCGCCGTTTTCATCGAAGACCTTCCGGCCGCCCTCCGTGTAGTAGCCGCCGAAGATGAAGCCGTCGGTCCGGCCCGGAATCGGGACATCAAACGACGAATCGCCAGCGTATCCGCTTGCCGACCCGACCGTCGCGCCGACCGAGACGAAGGTGAAACGGCGCGGCTCGTCCCATTGCGCGTAGAGCGTCGCCTGGTCGGACGGCGGCCATGCCGAGTCCGAACCCCGGACGTATTCGTAGTTGGCGTTGAAGATTTGCTCGCCGCCCGTTTCCTCCGTGAAGTAGCCGAGGAAACGGTAGCCGCCTTCACGGCTCGCGGCCGGCGGCGTCACGGAAGAAACCTCCGGGCTTTTTGCCGTGCCGATGGTCTTGCCGTTCGAGACAAAGGTGAGTTCGTATGTCGTGATGGCCAGACTGCAGGCCTGGTATTTGAGGGTGAAAATCCCAGTAGTGTCCTCCACCTCCAACACGTAGTCCAGTGTGCGGGCATTGGGGTTCAGTTTGAAGTCAATGGAATAGGACGTGGTCCGAAATTGTACCCGGTTCACGGCAACCACGATGTGCGTGGAAAGATCTTTCCCGTTCGCGTCGAACTGACGGACAAGGACTGTTCCGTGGCGCCCGCCTTGTGAAATGACGGACGCGGTCACGATCGGCTCGGCCGCGATGTCCTCGGGCGTTATTCCTTTGTCGGCGAGCACAATCGTCTGCACAAGACGACAGTCGTCGTCATCGGCCCTGAACCAAGTGCCATCAGAAGAGGTGTAGTACTCGAATTCCCTCGAACCCAGACTTGTCCATCCGTCGAAATTTTCCGAGGGACCGCCGTTGGTCAAGAGTTCGGTTTTCTCCGCCCGTGCGTGGGGCGCCGGGGCGAGCAGTGCGCAGGCCGCGATGGCGGCAATCGAAAAGAAGAGTTTCGTTTTCATGCGTTCATCTCCGTTTCTTGGTCGAAATCCTTGTCCAGCCCCAAAGGACGCAAAAGGCGCAAAGGAAGGAAACCCCATTCCCCTTTGCGTTCTTTGCGTTCTTTGTGGCCAAAAATCATTTCCCGTCCCTCGTCCATCCATACACCGCCGCCGTGGGCACCAGGACCAGCAGCCACAGCGCGACCTCCACCACCGCCCACGACCCGACCCGCTCGACGACCCTCTGGAACCCCAGCACCCCGTCCACCAGCAGCACCAGCACGGCGAACCAGCACAGGCCGAAGATGGCGGCAAACTTGAGTTTTCTCTTCTTGAGTTTCATGCGACACCCGCTTTCATTGTGCGCCCCCTTCCGGCAGGCTCAATCGATTCAATCGATATAATCGATTGCAGTCGATTGCAATCGACAGGCGGCAACGCCCGTGCAAAAGACTCCGCCCCCCTTCCGGAGGTGCGGCATCCAGTCGCGCCCCCGCGCAAGGTCCGGACAAGGGCAACTGGAGGAGTGCACTCATTTCCAGTTGGGTAGCGGCACTACCCAACTCGGCCAACCCGGCCTCCATCCCCGCTATGTGCACTCTTTCAACCATTCAACCCTTCACCCTTTCAACCCTTTCAACCTTTCAACTTTTCAACCTTTCAACCTTTCAACCCCTCTCACTCCGGCACCCCGAAGTAGATGAACTGCGCATGGACGGGGATGCTGACCGTGGGCTTGTTGCTCACCATCTCGTCCATTCTCAACCGCACCGACTGGCCCTTGCGGACGGGAATCGTCCACAGCAGCCGCCGGTCCGCCCCGCCGAAGGTCCCCAGCGGCGTGACCGTGAACGCCTCCGCGCCGCCCGGCTCCAGCACCTTGACTTCGACCCTGACGTACCCGCTGGCGGTCGCGCTCGGGCCCAGCAGCCGCAGCTGCATGAAGCCGTCGCCCTCCGCCTTCCATTGGCGGGCCAAGAAGTCGAAGTCCACGTCGATCGACCCGGAGAACACCACTTCGCCGCCGCCGACCGACGTCTGGGAGAGGTTCGCGAACTCCACCCCCTCCGCCGGCCCCTTCCCGCCCAGCCACTCGAGCGAGCCGCCGGTGACCGCAACGTGTTCGAGGTCGATTTTCCTGAAGCCCTTGAGCTCGCCGGCCGTGAACGACCCGGCGCTGCGCGCGTCGAAGGCGTTGGAGGCCGAAATCGACGCCGCGGCGAGGTTGCCGATGGCGATGCCGCCGCCCGGGAGCGGAATGTAGTCGTCGGAGGCGATCAGGTCCACCGAGGCCGCGGTCAGCGCGTAGGGCGCCGTCGCCACCGTGATGGGCTCCGGCCCGAGGGCGTCGACCTGGATGCCCGTCACGTTGTGCGACAGCCCGTCCGAGCCGTCCACCGGCACGGAAAGCCCGAAGACGCCGTCGTCGGCGGTGTGGATGGCGAGGCTCGTCTCGACCGCCTCGCCGCTGTCGTAGTAGACCGCCGCGGCCGTGTACACCCGCGTGTTCTCCCGCGGCCGCCCCTCCTCGTCGCAGAGCACGCCGTCGAGCTCGACCGTCACCGGCTGCGTGCCGACCGCGAGCCGCACCGCGCCGCGCGTCGGCGCCGTCCGCACCGACTGGAGCTGGTCGAGGATGTACGGGATCTCCGCCTCGTCCGGGTTCCCGGCGAGCGTGACGCGCCGGCCGTCGCGCCCCACGGCGAGGACGTTCCGGTAGCCCGCGTCGTGGTAGATTTCCGCCGCGTCCCCGTTGTCCGCCGCCGCCCCGCCCAGCGGCGGATGCACCACGTGCGCCACCCCCGCCACCATCTGCGTCACCGCCGCGCCGTGCGAGGCGAAGACCTGCGCCGGGTCCGCGTCCATCGAGCACCATTCGGTGGTCAGCTTGCCGCCGTCCATGTGCACGGCCTGCGGGTCGGCGAAGATGCAGTTGACGGCCCGGATCACCGCGTTCGGGCCCACGCTGTAGATGGAAGGACCGGTTGTCGCCGAATCGTGCGCGAACGTGCAGTTGACCAAATCGATCTTGCCGTTGCCGGACTCGATGATGGCGCCACCCCCGCCGCCCGCCGTGTTGCCGCTGAACGTCGTGTTGGCGAACAGCGCGCGGGCGCCGTGGACGAACACCCCGCCGCCGTGGACGGTGCTGCCGTTGCCCGCGAACGTCGTGGACGACACGACCAGCTCGGAACCCCCGTCCGAAACGACGGAAATCGCGGCCCCGTTGCCGCCGCCGCCCAGGCGGTTGCCCAGGAACGCGCACGAATCGACCGAGAGGGACGCCTCGCCATTGACGCTGATGCATCCGCCATGCCCGCCTTGGTTGCAATCGAGCCCTTCGAACGTCAGGTTCGCCAGCGAGAACACGCCGTTCGTGTCCGAGGCCTTTCCGCTGAAAACGAGGTGCCGGGCGTTCGGCCCCGCGACGATGCGGATGCCGTTCGTCAGGCCGTAGAGGCCGTTGATTTCGAAGGAGCGCGTCCCCTTCGGGACCTCGATCTGCCGCGAGAGGCGGATGACCGTGTCGCCCTCGGCGAGTTTCTCGAAGGTGACGCGCCGCCGCCCGTCCTCGCCGACGAGCAGCGGGTCGGCCGCGAGCGCGGCCACCGCGTCGCGCAGCGTGATGGCCGTGTTGCCGTACACGTCGAGCGTGCTCTCCGCGTCGCCGGACGAGGTGACGGAGAGGATGTCCGGCGCGACCTCCCAGCGGGCCTTGAGCGTCATGCCGCGCGGGTAGGGCCACAGCAGCATCGTCGGCTTGTAGTCCGGCCCGTACACGCACGTGCCGTCGTCCGTCCAGTAGCCGGCGAACCGGTAGCCGGCCCGCTTCGCGCACGGGTTCACGCCGCCGATTTCCACGTCGTCGAGCGGCTTCATCCCGCCCGCGAACGGCTGCTTGAACGTGGCCTTCACGGCCCGGCCGCCGGCGTCCGTCAGCCCGAGGTCGAGCGTCACGTCCACTTCCAGGAACGTCGGGGCCCCCGTCGCGGGCAGCGAGTCGCTCGTGCGGTAGGGCGAAACGACCAGCCCGACCGACGGCAGCGCGTAGAGGCCGCCGCTCGTGCCCTGTCTGTAGCCCTGGTTGCCGGCGCCGCCATGGCCGCCGTGGGACCAGCTGCTCGACTTGTAGTTCGAATGGCTGCCGCCGCTGTCGCCGTTGGACTGCGTTCCGGTGCCGCCGGAAGCGCCGCCGCCGCCGGCGCCGCCCCTGCCGCCGCGGACGGCCGCGGTGTCCTGGTGGCCGGCGGGGGTCAGGAGGTTGTGGTTGCCTTTGTCGTCCCAGTCGTCCGTGCGGAGGAACGAACCGGTGCCGCCGCCGCCGCCGCCGCCGCCACCGCCGCCGG
>CACXEY010000281.1 GCA_902766695.1 uncultured bacterium | reverse complement strand
GGCGGGGCGGGAGAGCGGGGCGGGGGGCTTCTCGCCGGAGAAGGGGGCGGGACGGGGGGGCGGGGACCATTCGAGGGGGAGGGTGATGCGGCCGCCGGAGGCTTCGTAGGATTCGACGAAGGAGGCGATGAGAATCCGGATGAGGGCGGAAGTGGTGAGACCGAGCCGGTCGGCGGCGGCCTTGAGCCGCTCTTTGCTCCCGGCATCGAGGCGGATGGGAATGGCGCTGTCTTTGAGCATGGTCCGGGAAACATACCATGCGCGGGGGCGTTTGGCCAGCGCGGGCGGGACGGAAAGGGGGGACGGAATCCGAAGTGAAGCACGGGCCGGTTCAACAAAAACAACAAAAGACTTGCCCATCCGTATCACGTTGTATTACATATCGGGATGACATGACAGGAACCGAAAGCCAGGATGAAACATGCGTCCGGCTACCGCCCCGGCTCGGCAAAAAGCTGGCGGTGGTGGCCCGCGCATTGCATTGCACGACGTCGGAAGCGGCGTCGCTGGCGGTTCGTACCCAATTGGAGAAGCTGGAAGCGATGGCATCGGACCGTGCCGGGCGGGATATTCCCGCCGCGGGGTCCGGCGTTCCGCAGAAGTGAACAGGCAAGGAGAAATCCCATGAAGAACATCCGCAATCTGGCCGTTTTGTGCATGGCATTGGCACTGGGAGGGGCGTGGTGCGCCCCGGCCCGGGCGGCCGGGAAGGCGGCGGCGGTGCCGCCGGCGCCGGGTGCCGGCATGGGCGGGCGCATCGCGTCGGACGGGCAGATCGACCAGATGAAGGCCATGGAGAAGTCCGTCGAGAAGGCCATCCAGGAGGAAGAGACCGCGAAGGCGAAGGCGGACAAGGACACGAAGATCGAGGCGGGCAAGACGGGCAAGACGGTCCCCGCGCCGAAAACCTCCACGGAAACGGCGAAGAGCACGGCCTCGAAGAAGCCCGCGGCGCCACCGAAGGCCTGGACGGTCGGGACGATCGCGTCGGTGAAGGGCGCCAAGGACCGCGACGAAGAAGACCTGGTCAAAGACCTGGTGGAGCGTGCGCAGGCGGAAGTGTCGGCGGACGACCCGGAGGGGCTGACGAAGGCGCTGGCGGACTGGCTGCGGGGCGAAGGATACTATCTCTGCAACGTGATGCCCGGCGACAAGCACACGGCGGACAAGAAGGTGGACTACAAGGTGAACTGGGGCCACATCCGCAACGTCCAGATCGGCTTCAAGGAGATGTCGTGGTTCGGAAGGGAAGTGCAGCCGGGCGACAAGAAGGCGAACGGCCGTTGGTTCAGCCAGGAGCAGATCCGCTACCGCTACCTGAACCGCAACCGCTACCTGCGCGAGGTGGCGCCGAGCAACATCTTCAACTACAACACCCTCTACGACCGCTTCTACCAGCTCAACGCCCACCCGGACCTCACCACCAAGATCACGCTCGACCTGCCCGAGAACGACGACGACTGGTCCGACGAAGACCGCGCGCTGGACGTGGACGTGGAGGTGCGGGAGCGGATGCCGCTGCACTTCGTGTTCGACGTGGACAACAACGGCACCGACGCCTCGGAGAACTGGATGGGGCGCCTGACGGCCCAGTACCTGAACCTGACGAAGCACGACGACGTGCTGACCTTCAACTACCAGAACTCCCTCCAGGACATCGAGGCCCTCGGCGGCCTCGCGGGCAGCTACTACCTCCCGCACACCTTCGGCACCGCCCGCGACTTCGGCGCCACCCTCTACGGCGGCTGGACGGACGTGGATTCCAAGGACGTCGTGCCGGACATCGACGTCGTCGGTTCCGGCTGGTTCGCCGGCTTCCAGGAGAGCGCGACCCTCGCGGACACCGCCTCCCAGTCCCTGCGCCTGTCCATCGGCGTCGTCCGCCGCTACGTGAAGGACCACCTCGAAGTCACCTCCGAGGGCACCCACTACCGCCTCGAAGCGAACGAAGTGACCGTCATGCCCTTCTCCCTCGCGCTCATGTATTCGGAAAAGAAACCCGACGCCCTCCACGGCCTGAATTTCGCGACCGTCGAAGCCCTCTACAACCGGGGCGACTTCATGGGCACCAGCGACCAGAAGGAGATGGAACTGCAGCGCACCGCGGCCGACGCCGACTACCTGATCGTCCGCGCCCAGCTCGCCCGCCTCCAGATGCTGGCCTTCGGCGGCCAGACCACCGGCGCCCCCATGCTCTTCGCCAAGGCGAGCGGCCAGTGGTCCGACGGCCCCCTGATCCCCGCCGAACAGATGGGCCTGGGCGGCAACGGCAGCGTCCGCGGCTACGCCACCCGCGAATACCTCGGCGACCAGGGCGTCGCCGGCACCCTCGAGTTCCGCACCCCGATCACCCTCGGCTTCTTCACCCGCAAGATCCCCGCCTGGTTCGGCGCCACCGCCGCCCCCGGCTCCGCCGACAAGGCCGCCCCGACCCCCGACGACCGCTTCCAGCTCGTCGTCTTCGCCGACGCCGGCTTCATCAAGATCCAAGACCCCCTCCCCGGCGAGGAAGACGACAAGACCCTCTATTCCGTCGGCCTCGGCGGCCGCTTCGCCCTCAGCGACTACTTCCAGGTCACCTGCGACGTCGGCTTCCCGCTCGAAGAAACCTCCGACAGCGATACCGCCTGCCTCCATTTCAACGCCCAAGTCCAGTTCTGATTGAGGAAAGGATTACCCCATGAAACTGCACCTCGAATCCGCCCGCGCTTCCGCTTCCCGCAAACTCCTCACGGCCTTCCTCGCCGTCCAGATGGTGGCCCTCAACTTCTCCCCGGCTTGGGCCGCGGGAAACACCCTGCCGAAACCCACGGACATCACGCCCTCCATGTCGGAGGACGGCATGACCATGACCATCACGCCGGCCGGACAGAGGACCATCAACTACGATTGGTTCGACATCGGCAACGGCTACACGGTCAATTTCGACAACCCCGGCCAGACCACGATCAACAAGGTGAACGGCGGCGGCGTGTCCGAAATCTTCGGCAATCTGAACGCCAGCGGCATCATCTACCTGCTGAACAAGTCCGGCGTGCTGTTCGGCGATGGTGCGCGGGTGAACGTCGGCGGCCTGGTGGCCTCGACGTTCATGGAGGTCGGGAAGGACGACTCGGGGAACTGGACGTTCGAAGATTTCGGCGACGGCGACATCACCGTCTCGGCCAATGCCATCCTGAACGCCGGGGCGTTCGCGTACCTGGTGGGCAAGAGCGTGAGCCTGGCGGGGCAGGTGAACGCCGGAGACGTGGTGGTGGGGGCATACGGCAGCCAGACGGATGACATCCTGCTGCATGCCGCCGACGGCGGCGAAATCCTGCTCCGTCTCGGCGGGAACACCTACACCGATGGTGGTGACATCACCATTGCGACCGACGGGTTCACGAACGGCACTTCCGTCGTGACCACCGGCGGGGAGGCGCCCGAGACGATCAGGGTCGACCCCACCGCCATCACGTTGTACGCGGCCAAGGACATCCAGCAGGCCGACGGCATGTGGCAGGCGGGCGCGCAGGTCGCCATGACGGCGGGCGGAGACATCGCATTGGCCTCGGTCGAGGCGGCAAAAGGCTTGACGGCCCTGGCGGCCACGAACATGACGCTGGCGGACAACCTGACGGCGGCTTCCGGAAACATCGAGCTGACCGCCACGGCGGGGGATTTGACCTTGGCGGGAGAGAAGAAAATCCGGTCTGACGTGGGGAATGTCGAGTTGCGCAATGGCGGCACGATGACACTGAATGGCGTGGTTGAAGGGAAAATGGTGACGCTGGCGGCGACGAACGGGACGATGGTTCTGGACGGTCTCATCAACGGGAGCAGCGGAGTCGACATTTCCTCGAAGAGCGGGGACATCTCATTGCAGACGGTGATGGCCGGTGATGACGGTCTGACCGTGACTGCGCATGGCGGGGGCATTGCACAGCAAAGTGACGGATTCGTGGCAGTTGGCGGTGCGAGCACACTGACGGCGAAGAACGGGGATATCGTGCTGGAAAACACGGGCAACGACTTCGGAGGGGCGGTGACGGCGATCGCGGAGAACGGGGCCATTGCGCTGCGGGATGCGAACGACCTGGTACTGGGGTCGGAAGTGACGGGCGCGTCCAACGTGACAATCACGGCGGCTGGCAATCTGACCGCGTCCAACGTGACGTCCCACTTTGGTGACGTGAATCTGACTGCGAATGATGGGATTTTCACGGGGTCTGGGCAGCTCTTTGCCACCAGCAACCTGACGGTGAGGGCGGGTGGAGACCTGACTGCGAATGAAATCGTCGCCCGTGGGATGGAATTGGAGTCCACGGCTGGTGCGGTCAAGGTCACAGGCGAAACGATTGCCACCGGCGCGAGTACGTTGACGGCCGAAAACGGGGACATTGTGCTGACGAATGCGGCGAACGAGTTCGGGGGTGCGGTGACGGCGACGGCGACCCGCGGGAGCGTGGAACTGACCGACAAGAGCGACCTGAATCTGGGCGAAGTGACGGCCGGGAACGGCATCACCGCGACCGCGGGCGGGCACCTCACGGCGACGAACATGACGGCGACCGGCGGGGACGTGACCCTCACCGCCGCGACGGATCTGGCCTTGAACGGCGTGGTGTCGGTGGAGAACGGGAGCCTGACGGCCACCGCCACGGGCGGGACATTCACGACCGCGCACGATCTGGAGGTGGGGAAGAGCGTGATCGTCAAATCCGGCAACGGCGACCTCGAACTGGGGAACGTGACGGCGCAGGCCGGGTACGTGTCGGCGACGGCGAGCGGGAATCTGGAGCTGGGCGAAGTGGAGTCCGGCAGCAGTGTCACCGCGATGGCGGGCGGAAATCTCACGGCGACGAACGTGACGGTTACGGGAGAGAGCGGGGACGTGGTCTTCACGGCCGGGACGAACGTGGTTTTGAACGGCGGAATCAAGGTGGAAAACGGGAGCTTGACGGCTATCGCCACGAACGGGACGTTCACGACGGCGGAAGCCCTGTCGGCGGGGAAGGACATCACGATCGAATCCGGCAGCGGCGACATCTTGTTGCCGGATGTGACGGCGGGACGCGACCTGGCTGTGACGGCGAAGGGCGGGGCGATCGAAGTGGCCAGCACGGGTTCGGTCGCGGGCGACGCGAACACGATCCTGTCCGGCAAGACGGGCGTCACGGGCGCGGGTGCGGTCGGCAAGGCCGGTTCGGCGCTGGACGTGGATGCCGAG
>CACXEY010000280.1 GCA_902766695.1 uncultured bacterium | reverse complement strand
GAATCCCGGCTTCATCGACCGCGTTCTCGCCGCCGGATACCGCGCCGCCGGTGCCGCGACCCTTTCCTGCGAGAAATCCTTCAAAAAACTCCCCAATGCCATCGTTGTTTCCTGAGGGAAATGGGCATCCCAAAATCTGATGCGGAAAAGCCGAAGCCCCTCCCATCCGCGTCCCATCCACTTCCCGCCCGCAGTGCGGGCGGGGAGTGGGAGGGGCACGGGAGGGAGGAGGATTGGGCGTTGGGCTTGCGGGAGATGGGGGCGGGCTGGTAAAAGGTTCGGTGCATGGAAAAGCGGAAGTCTAGGGCGATGGTTTTCGTGCCCGTTGTTGAATGGGTGTGCATTGCGCTTGCGTTGTTGTTGATAGGGTACATCGAGGTGGAAAGGTATGCTCGGGACCAGCGCTTTTACCGACGACCAAACGACTCCCCGGCACGCGTCGAGGCGGAAGAACGGTTCTTGCGGGAGGTCCACCGCTTCCCCACCGAATGGGGGCCGAAGCAGAGACGGGTGTTGGCGGTTGTCCTCTTCGTAAGTGGACTGCTCTGCCCGCCCGTGCTGGTCATGGGGCGCAAGCGGCTGTGGATTGTGCGGGCGTTCGGGCTGTACTTGCGGGGGATTTCGGCGGAAAACATCCATTCGCTGACGTTGCAGTGGATGCCGGTTTGGAAGACGGACCGTGTCGTCCTCATGACGGAGGCAGGGGATGTCTTCGAGTTCATGCACCTCTTCCGGACGCGCCGGATTGCGGAAGCGATACACGAGCGGTTCGGGGTCAAGCTCCGCCGGGAGGATGCATCGGGGAGCCTGGCGCGGGGAAACCGCTTCCACAACCCCAACGCATAAAGAAGGGGCGTAACGCTTCGCCCGCGCGGGCGGTACGGCGACCGTTGCGCCGGGTGAAAAGTTGAAAGGTTGGCTCTGGCGGGGTCTGGCCCCTTTTCTGTCAAGGATTGTCCCGAGTTGTCCCAGTGGTCTCCCCCCATCCGCTCTCCAAGCGTTCCTGTCCGCGAAGCGGTTTTCTTTGCTTTCAATGTTGAAAACAATTGACGGAAATTGTCGTAATGGTCCGACCGTTTCCTGCCTCGAATATTTTTCCAATCGTTGGAAAAACGTCCCGAATTATCCAACCATTGGAAAACCGGCCTTTCCCCGGCGGGCTGCCGGATTGGCCAAAACCCGGGCGTCTTGATTCCGCCCCCGGCGGCCAGGCGGCTTTTCAGGCGGCTCCGGGCCGCCCCCCCCATGCGCTTATGCCTCGATGATAAAATCCCCGTATGCCGGGAAACGGTTGTCGTGCGAAAGGAGATGCATCCCTTCGGCTTTCGCCTGGGCGAGGAGCATCCGGTCGAACGGGTCGCGGTGCAGGAGGGGTAGCCCGTCCATGGCTTCGGCATGGGATGACAGAAACGGCAGTTCCCCGTATCCGGCCGCGAGAAACGCCTCCCTCGCCCCGGCGGCATCCACCGACATCCTGTCCGGGTGGGCCGCCCGTTTCAGGGAAATCTCGCAAAGCGACACGACGCTGAAATACACCTCGTTGCGCTCGTCTTCGATGGCCTGGCGGACCGTCTCCGTCAGACGCCCGTCGCCGAGCATCGCCCAGAGCATGACATGCGTGTCGAGAAGAAGCCGCATGGTCACCCCTCCTGCAGGCACTCGCAGGCCGATTCGATTTCGGCATCCATCGCCCGGTCTTCTTCCTCCGTCGGCACCCTCCACTTCCCGGCCATCGCCCCGATGCGCCGCCCCGGCTTGGCAAGGCCGATTTCCCCGCCCTGCGCCCGACCGTGCGGACGGACAGTGGACGCCGGCGACGGAGGCGGTGCAACCCGGATGACAAACGGGAATTGCCTGTCCCGCACCGTCTGGGCGACAAAGATGGTAATGGCGGTCGACAGGGTCATGCCCATCTCATGGAACGTGTCCTCCGCAGACCTTTTCAAGTCATCGTCCATTCTGAAATTCACCTGTGCCATGCCGTTCTCCTCTTGTCTTCAATTTACAACATATTGCATTTGCTTTTCTGTGTCAAGTATTCTGTTTTACAACAAAGCAATCCGATGGCTTGCACCCCTTTCTCTCACGCCAAGTCCGCCAAGCTGTCGGGGCGCGGGCGTCCCGCCCGCTTACGGCAACTGGTGGTTCAATCCTTGGCTCTGGGGGGCTTTGGCGGCGGGTTTGCTGTACCTGTTCACCCGCCAGTTCTGGCGCCCCGGCCTCCGCCCGGCCTTGCTGGCCGCCCTCGCCGTGGCGCTCTGGTGGCTCGCCGCCCTCTTTCTCCTCTGGGATTACGTCACCGCAAGTTGCTAAGCGCCTCCCTCCTGCGTTTTTTCCATTCGTTGGAAAACGGGCGAAAATTTTGGTTCTTCGGGGAGTTTAGTGGAACCGTCCTCCCGGATTCCGCGAATGCAAGAATCAAGGAGGGTGTCAGGATCCGCCCCCCT
>CACXEY010000279.1 GCA_902766695.1 uncultured bacterium | reverse complement strand
GCCGGGGGCGGCTCCGGGGGCGGCGGCGTGGCCGCCGACGCGCGGGGCGCCGGTGTCGTGGGTGGCGGTTCCGGCGCGGGCCATGCGCTGGAGGCCGTCGAGGAAGGATTGGTAGGCGGCGGGCGCGGTGGTGGCGCGGAAGATGCGGGTGGCGATCTCGGCCTTGATGCGGTCCATGAGGTCGGCGAAGAGGGTGTAGGCTTCGTTCTTGTACTCGACGAGCGGGTCGCGCTGGCCGTAGGCGCGCAGGCCGACGCCCTGACGCAGGGTGTCCATGTTGCGCAGGTATTCCTGCCACTGCTGGTCGACGGCGCTGAGCATGATGTAGCGCTCCATGTCGTTGAGGCGGGCGGGGTCTTCGAGGGAACACTTGTCGGCGTAGGCCTTGCCGACGAGGCCGAAGACGGTCTTGGCGGTGGCCTCGGCGTCGATGCCGCCGCGGCGGCCTTCCTTGCGCGCGACCATGTCCTTGCGGAAGCCGACGGGGAAGTTGCTGTTGACCCACACGGCGAAGGCGCCGATGCTGGCGTCTTCGTCCTCGATTTCCTCGGCGCGCGCGGCGATGACGTCGTAGACGACGTCGAGGAGCTGCTCGCGGACTTCGGGGAGGGCGACGATCTGGCTGCGGAAGCCATATATCACTTCGCGCTGCTTGTTCATGACGTCGTCGTATTCGAGGGTGCGCTTGCGGATGGCGAAGTTCTGCTGCTCGACGCGCCGCTGGGCGGTCTCGATGGAGCGGTTCAGGAAGCGGTGCTCCAGCACTTCGCCGTCCTGGAGGCCGAGTTTTTCCATGATGCCCGAGATGCGATCGCTGCCGAAGAGCCGCATGAGGTCGTCCTCCAGCGACACGAAGAAGCACGACATCCCGGGGTCGCCCTGGCGCGCGCAGCGCCCGCGCAGCTGGCGGTCGATGCGGCGGGATTCGTGGCGCTCGCTGCCGATGACGTACAACCCGCACGGCCGCTCGCGCAGCAGCTGGGCGAGGGTCTTGCCGCCGCCGCCTTCGGGCTTGTCGGTGAGCTTGGTGGGGGCGTCGAGGATGGCGCGGTCGACCCACACGACGCCCTCGCCGAGCTTGATGTCGGTGCCGCGGCCGGCCATGTTGGTGGCGATGGTGACGGCGCCCGGCTCGCCGGCGCGGGCGACGATCTCGGCCTCGCGGGCGTGGTTCTTGGCGTTGAGGACGTTGTGGGGGATGTTGACGCGGCGGAGCATGCGGCTGAGCACTTCCGACATGTCCACGGAGATGGTGCCGACGAGGACGGGCTGCTTGCGCTGGTAGCAGTCGGCGATTTCCTCGATGATGGCGTTGAACTTCTCGCGCTGGGTCTTGTAGATGCGGTCGTTGGCGTCCACGCGGCGCACGGGGCGGTTGGTGGGGATGACCATGACGTCCATCTTGTAGATTTCCATGAACTCGTCGGCCTCGGTCTCGGCGGTGCCGGTCATGCCGGCGAGCTTCTTGTAGAGGCGGAAGTAGTTCTGGATGGTGATGGTGGCGAGGGTCTGGGTCTCGCGCTCGATGCGGACCTTTTCCTTGGCTTCGACGGCCTGGTGGAGGCCGTCGCTCCAGCGGCGGCCGGGCATGAGGCGGCCGGTGAACTCGTCGACGATGATCACCTGCCCGTCCTGCACCACGTACTGCACGTCGCGCTCGTAGACGCTGTAGGCGCGGATGAGCTGGTCCACCGCGTGGATGCGCTCGGACTTGTCCGCGAACTGGTTCTGCAGCTCCTGGCGGCGCGCGAACTTCTCCTGGTCGGAGAGGGAGGTGTCGCCGTCGAGCTCGGCGAGCTGGCTGACGAGGTCCGGGACCACGTAGCAGTCGGGGTCCTGCGGGTTCATCGCGTTGCAGCCCTTGTCGGTGAGGCTCGCGTCGTTGCCCTTCTCGTCGATGACGAAATACAGCTCCTCGCGGAGCGAGCGGGCCAGCTCCTTGTTCATGTCCACGAGCATCATGTTCTGGACCTTTTCGAGCATGCGGCGGGGCTTCGCGTCCTCCATCAGGTGGAGGAACTGCTTGTTCTTGGGCATGCCCTGGCTGACCTGGTAGAGGCGCTGCATCGCGGTGTCCTCGTCGTCCTCCTCGATGGCCTTCTTGGCCTCGGCCATGAGGCGCGTGCAGAGGTCGCGCTGGCGGCCGACGAGGCGCTCGACGACGGGCTGGACGAGGCGGTACTGCTCCGTCGAGTACGGCGCGGGGCCGGAGATGATCAGCGGCGTGCGGGCCTCGTCGATGAGGATGGAGTCCACTTCGTCGACGATGGCGTAGTTCCAGCCGCGCTGGACCATGTCCTCGGGGCGGTAGGCCATGCCCTGGTCGCGGAGGTAGTCGAAGCCGAACTCGCTGTTGGTGCCGTAGGTGATGTCGCAGGCGTACTGCTCGCGGCGCTCGGCGGGGCGCATCGCGTTCTGGATGCAGCCGACCGAGAGGCCGAGCCACTTGTAGACCGTGCCCATCCAGGTCGCGTCGCGGAGGGCGAGGTAGTCGTTGACGGTGACGACGTGGACGCCCTTGCCGGGCAGCGCGTTGAGGTAGACGGGGAGGGTGGCGACGAGGGTCTTGCCTTCGCCGGTGGCCATTTCCGCGATCTTGCCCTGGTGGAGGGCGATGCCGCCGATCAGCTGCGTGTCGAAGGGCACCATGTTCCAGGTCTGGGGGTGGCCGCAGACCTCCACGACCGTCCCGCACAGGCGGCGGCAGGCGTTCTTGACAACGGCGAAGGCCTCGCAGAGCAGGTCATCCAGGGACTCGCCCTTCGCGATGCGTTCCCGGAACTCGCCGGTCTTGGCCTTGACCTCGTCGTCGGAGAGCTTCTGGAGCCCTTCTTCCAGTTCATTGATGCGCGCCACGAGCGGGCGCAGCTTCTTCAGGTCGCGCTCGTTCTTGGTGCCCAATATCGCTTTCAGCAGCCATTTCATGAAATCGTTCTTTCGTCTGCGGGGGCCCGCAGGACCCCATTGGTTCAAAAGGAATAGAAGACTTTACCCCCCATCCCCCCCCATGACAATCCATAAATGCCCGCTTTCGCGCGCGAGCGCGGGAAGCACTTCTCCCGCGCGGGAGGGCGAAGGGGGGTACGGCACCCCTCTCCGTATCTCACTCATGGTCGGGGACCATGGGGTGAAACAAGGCGAAATAGCAATGTTTTTCCTGTTTTCAAAAGTGTCCCGGGCTTGGTGCTTGTGCGCGGGGGCGGGGCGGGGTAGAGTCGGGGACGAAAGGATTCCGACATGACCTGCGCCTCCGTCCTCCGCCGCCATTTCCGCCTTCCGTCACGGCTTGCCGTCCGCCTCCTGGCGCTTGCCGCCATGCTGGCCGCCGTGACCATCGCCGCCGAGCCGCCGCCAATCGGGCTTTCCGCCGGACAAGACGGCGGCGCGCGCGTGCGCGTGAAGTTGGAACCCTGTCCTCCGCTGCATCTGGCGGCGGGGTTCGAGGTGCGGTTGCCGGACGATACGGTTCTGGAGGCGGAGGCGGTTCCCACGCCGGACCTGCCGGGAGAGTTCCCGGCGTACGCGGAGGCGGTGGAGGTCTCGTACGGCTTGCCGGAGGGGGCGGCGGCCCCGGAATCCGTGTTCGTGACGGGCCAGCTCTGCGGGGAGGATTTCTGCCGGATGCCGGAAACGTGGGAGGTGCCCGTCGGGGGCGGGACGGTGATGGGCGTCGCGGCGGATGGGGTGGGGGAGGTGGCGCAGGCTCCGGGACGGTTCCGCGTGGCGGCGGCGTGGGACGGGCATGCGACGCCCGAGCGGTTCCTGGAGTTCCTGGGGAAGGCGGGGGAAGGGGAGACGCAGCCGGGCGGGTTCCTGGCGGACCCGGCGGGATATCTGCGGGCGCACGGATGGGGACTGACGGTGCTGGCCATCCTGCTGGGGGGCTTCCTGCTGAACCTGACGCCGTGCGTGCTGCCGATGATCCCGGTGAACCTGGCCATCATCGGCGCGGCGGCTTCGTCGGGGGCCCCGCGGCGGGTGCGGGCCGGATTGGGACTGGCGTACGGGGCGGGGATGGCGGCGGCGTACGGCGGTCTCGGCGCGGCGGTGGTGCGGGCGGGGGGCGTGTTCGGGGCGACGCTGAACGCCTCGCCGTGGTTCGCGGGGGCGATGGCGGTGCTGTTCGCGGCGCTGGGGGTGGCGATGCTGGGTGCCTGGAACCTCGATTTCAGCCGCTGGCGGCACGCGTCGCGGTACGCCGGTCGGGCGCGCTTCCCGGCGACGTTCCTCGCGGGCGGGCTTTCCGCGCTGCTGGCCGGCGCGTGCGTGGCGCCGGTGCTGGTGGCGGTGCTGGCTCTGGCGGGCGGGCTGTACGCGGAGGGACGGACGGGCGCGCTGCTGCTGCCCTTCCTGCTGGGCGTCGGCATGGCGCTGCCGTGGCCGCTGGCCGCCGCCGGATTCGCGGTGCTGCCCAAACCCGGCGCGTGGATGGAGAGGATCAAGAAGGTGTTCGGCGTCCTCATCCTCGCGCTTGCCGCCTGGTACGCCTGGAGCGCCGCCGTCCGCTTTTCCGCCTCCCGTGCGGAGGCGGACGGCCGCCGCGCGCCGCCGGGGTTCGCGGTGGTCGATTTCGCCGAACCGGACGCCGCGTCCCGCCTGGACGCCCTGCTCGCGCAGGCCGCGGACGACGGCAAACCGGTCCTGCTGGACTTCGGCGCCCGCTGGTGCAAGGTGTGCGCGCTGATGGAAAGGACGACGCTCCGCGACGCCCGCGTGACCGCCGCGCTGGCGGGATTCCGGGCGGTGGCGGTCCTGGCGGACGACCCCGCGGCGCCGGCCGCCGCCCCGGTCCTCGCCCGTTACGGGGTCCACGGCTACCCCGCCTATCGCCTCCTCTCGCCGGAGTGATCCCCACCCCCTTCTCGTCCCGGCCACGCCCCGGCGGCCCCGTCGAAACCACTCGCGATATCAAGGAAAACACACGGTTTTCCCCTGTTTTCCAACAACATCCTCGCACATGGAGTTGTCAGGCGGAAACCTTGCGATTTCCCGGTGCGGAGTCGCCCTTGCCGCGACGGCCAAGCGCAGTACTCCCCCCGTCGCGGCCCCGACCGTTTTCCTTCTTCCAGGCATGGACATCCCATTCCTGGCCGCGCCACCCCCCTCTCGGAGGGGGGCGTATCCTCGCGCCTCCTTGGTTCTTGCATTCGCGGAATTCGGGAGACGGGTCCACGAAAGGCGGCCGAATCCCCCCTCTCTCCCGGCGACCACCGTGCCCTTTCCGCCTTTTGGTGTTGTGTTCCGTGCGCGTCGGGTATAGGGTAGCGGCGCAATGAGCGAATCCCAGACAAACGCGGCGGCGGCCAAACCCAGCCTGTCCGTCGTGATTCCCGTTTACAACGAGGAAGCCAACCTCCCGGCCCTCCTCGAACGGACGCTTGCGGCGTGCCGAGCCATCGGGTGCCCCTTCGAAATCGTGCTGGCCAACGACGGCAGCCGCGACAAGTCCGGCGAAATCCTCTCGAAGGCGGCCGCCGAGCATCCCGAGGTCGTGGCGGTCTTCCTCAACCGCAACTACGGCCAGCACAACGCGACCTTCGCCGGCTACGCGCACGCGAGCGGCGACTTCATCGTCAACATCGACGCCGACCTCCAGAACCCGCCCGAGGAAATCCACAAGATCTACGAAAAGCTCGCCGCCGGCCACGACGTCGTCGCCGGCCGCCGCATGCACCGCCAGGACTCGCCGCTGCGCAAGATCCCGTCGTGGGTCGTCAACCGCATGATCCGCAAGAGCACCGGCGTGGACATGCACGACTACGGCTGCATGCTCCGCGGCTACACCCGCGCCGTCGTCCAGGCGATGCTCTCGTGCGAGGAGCGGACGCCCTTCATCCCGGTGCTGGCGAACTCCTTCGCGAGCAACCCGTGCGAGGTGGACGTCGCGCACGCCGAGCGCTTCGCCGGCGAAAGCCGCTACTCCTTCCTCAAGCTCGTCAACCTCCAGTTCGACATGCTCACCGGCATGACGACCGCCCCCCTGCGCGCCCTCTCCTTCGCGGGGCTGGGCGTGTTCCTCATCGGCCTGGCCCTCTCGGCCTACATCGTCGTCATGCGCATCCGCATCGGCGACGCATGGACCAACGACGGCGTATTCACGCTGTTCGCGGTCCTGTTCTTCCTGGTCGGCGCGCAGTTCCTGGGCATGGGGTTGCTCGGCGAATACATCGGCCGCATTTTCAAAAACGTCGGGGCCCGTCCCCGCTACCTCATCCAGCAAATCAAAGGAAAGAGCCCGCTCAAATGAACATCATCAAGAAGACCCGCCCCGTCCGCGTCCTGATCCTCGGCGTCAACGGCTTCATCGGCAACGCGCTGACGGACCGCCTGCTGCAGGACGACCGCTACATCGTCCACGGCATGGACCTGCAGAACGACAAGATCCAGCGCCTGCTCAAGCGCGACCGCTTCGAGTTCGAGGAAGGCGACATCTCGATCAACCGCGAATGGATCGAGTACCACGTCCGCAAGTGCGACGTCATCCTGCCGCTCGTCGCCATCGCCACGCCGAAGGAATACGTGCGCAACCCCCTGCGCGTCTTCTCCCTCGACTTCGAGGAAAACCTGCGCATCGTCCGCTACTGCGCCAAGTACCACCGCCGCATCATCTTCCCGTCCACCTCCGAAGTCTACGGCATGTGCACCGACGAACGCTTCGACGAAGACAACTCCAACCTCATCGTCGGCCCCATCCGCATGGAACGCTGGATCTACTCCGCCTCCAAGCAGCTCCTCGACCGCGTCATCTACGCCTACGGCGAGCACGAAAACCTGCCCTTCACCCTGTTCCGCCCGTTCAACTGGATCGGCCCGCGCCTCGACTCCCTCGACTCCGCGCGCCTCGGCTCCTCGCGCGCCATCACCCAGCTCGCGCTGAACCTGGTCGAAGGCACGCCCATCAACCTCGTCGACGGCGGCGAACAGAAGCGCTGCTTCACCGACGTGACCGACGGCGTCGAATGCCTCTTCCGGATCATCGAGAACAAGGACAACGTCTGCGAAAAAGGCATCTTCAACATCGGCAACCCCGACAACGAAGCCTCGATCAAGGAACTGGCCGAGATGGTCGTCAAGGTGTTCGAAGAGCACCCCCTGCGCGACCGCTTCCCGAAGTTCGCGGGCTACCAGGTCACCCAGTCCGCCGACTACTACGGCAAGGGCTACCAGGACGTCATCCACCGCAAGCCCTCCATCCGCAAGGCCAAGGAACTCCTCGGCTGGGAACCGAAGGTCTCGATGCTGGACTCCGTCCGCACCACGATGGACTTCTTCCTCCGCGAAGCCGCCGGCGAAGCGCAGGACTGATTCCCCGCTCCATCCCCCCTCGCACCGGCTTCCGCCCCATTCGGCGGAAGCCGTTTCCGTTCTGGACGGGTTTGCCCGTTGCCTAGGTTGGCGCGGTTTAAGAAATAGTGTGGCCGCACAAGGGGGAGAAAAAGAAACTCCGATTTGTCCGATTCCCTCCGCTACCGCTTCGGGCTGTGGAAAACCATATTGTGCCATGCCCCGAGCCGGATGATACTCCGATGGATCCGAATGGCCGTATCGGCGAACGGATGCGCGGCACCGGCAGGCCCACCGGAAAAACCGGAGTGTCCATCGGCTCTCCGGAAACGGTTCCGGGATGGCAACCTCCTTCCTCCGCGGTAGCGGAGGAAATCGGACCAACTCCCGCCCGCGCCGCGGATACACCGCACCTCGTCACGCGTCTCCCACGAACGCGATGAGGTTCCGCCGGAAATGCCGGTCGGGGAATGGGAGGCTGGAATTGAAAACGGCGTCGTGCAGGGCGGCGTTTTCCTGGACGAGGGCCCGGAAATCGGGGAGTTTCAAATCCGTCCGTTCGGTCACGGCCATGGGGACGGTCCGCTCGACGGGCACGTATTCGATCCATTCGACGGGGACCTTGTGGTCGTGCCCGTCCCGGCCGCGCACGGTGACGTGGGTGACGTGGGGAATCCCCTCGTAGCCGTACGCCGTGACATCGACCGTGCACTCGTTGTCCTTTCCGCCGGGCGTGACCCCGCCCGCCCGCAGGATGCTGCGCGTTGCGGCGTCCGGATGCCGGAACAGCTTCTCTCCCTCGTAATTGGCCAAAGCCTCGAATTCCCAGAAGTTCGGCCGCCGGTCCTCCGCCGTCTTCCAGAAGTCTTCGTGGGTGCGCGTCTGCTGGTAGAGCGGAATGGTCAGCAGCGGCGCCATCGCGAAATAGAACGCCTTGAAGTAGCCGTTGGCGAAGGTCAGGAAGCGCAGCCGCACCATCTTGAGGTCGTAGTGGGCATACCCCGCCGGGTCGGTGTCGAGGTTGGTTTCATCCAGGTGCGTGGCCGTCACGATGTTGATCTTCCGCTTCTTGCCGAACGTGAAGTCGTCCCCGAACCCCACTTCCTTGTCCTTGAGCAGCGCCACCATCTGCTGCTGGGCCAGCGGCGTGAAGAGCAGCCGGAACTGGTGCTCGTCGTCCCGGTCGATGGCGTGGAAGAGGATATCGAACTCCTCGTTCGCCATCACGGTGAAGTCGCCCGCACCCAGCTTCGCGGCCTTGCGCTCCAAGCGCCTGAGGGACTGCTTCTTGAAGAAGCGGGTGGCGACGTTGTCCTCCATGCCCGAGAGGCGGCGGGGCTTGCGCGAGAACGAGAGCCCCGGCGCCGCGTCGCACCCGTAGATCAGGTAATGGTGGTCGCTGTAGACGGGGCAGAACTTGGTGACGGATGCGTGGAGCCGCTCGTGCTTGGTCTCCCAACGGCCGTTGCCGTTGTTGCTGGTGACGTATTCCCTCCAGGAGATGTCCAGATGCCCCCGGTAGGTCTTCGTGCCGTCGGTCCGTTCGAGCGTGCTGGCCAGCACGAACGGATTCCCGTTGATCTCTCCGCTCTGCGCGTTGACGATGGATTTGTCCTCGTGGAACCCGTCGTCCCACCCGAAGCACTCCCGCAGCTCCCTCAGCCGCCCCCGGGTGAAGCGCCGGTCCATGGCGATGCGCGGCACGGTCTGCTCCGTGAGCTGCGCCACCACATCCCAGTCGAACAGCGCATTCAGCGGCGCCATCTGCTGCCATCCCTCGTCGCGCTTGGCCTGGCACCGCGACGCCAAATCCCCGATGCCGGCCTTGAGCTCGCGCATCCTCGGATGCACCCGCCCCAGCGCCACCCATGCGGCCCCGGCGGCCAGCGCAAGCCAAACCGGAATCAGCGCGCCCCAATCCCCCCCGCGCCCGTCCCGGACCGCGGCGAACTGCACCACCGCAAGCACGACCGCGACCGCAACCCCTCCCCACAACGCCCCCGCCAGCCACCGGCAATGCGAGAGCCGCTTCTCGCGCTCCTCCTTCTCCTTTTCCAGCTTGGCGAGCTCCCGCATGGTGGCCGCATTGGCCTCCGCGTCCACGCCCGACTCCGCCAGCAGCCGCTCGAACATCTCCTTCGCGTTCTTGGCGAACGCCTCCCGGAACCGCTCCCGGTACTCCGCCAAAGGCTCAAAGACGTCTTCCACCATGGTCACGCCAAACAATTTGTCTCACGCGGAGACGCAGAGACGCGGAGGGCTTGGAGAACGAAAGAACAAAAAGAAGACCCCGTTTTTCTCTCCGCGTCTCCGCGCCTCCGCGTGGGGTTCCTTCTCTCCAAGCCCTCTGCGCCTCTGTCTCTCGGCGCCTCTGCGTGATGACTTCTCCCTCTCACTGGAAGAACACCTGGTGCGCCCCCTCCTTGCGCCCCGCGTCGATTGCGAAGGGCACCAGCGTCCGGTACCGCTCCTCCGCCGCGACCATCCGCTTGACCGGCCACTCGAACACCTCCCGGTTCCACTGCGTCACCCGGTCGTTGTAGAGCGTCCGGGCCGCCGTGATTTCCTTGCGCAGGTGTTCCGCCTTCTGCATGGCCTCGGCGATGACGGCGTGCGCCTTCAACTCCGGATACGCCTCCATGTGCGGCACCAGCGCCCGGTACGTCGCCGAAACCTGGCCCGCGACCGCGTTGCGGTTCTCGTTGGTGATGTCCACGCCGCCGCGGAACGCCGCCACGCTCTTCATCACGTCCTTGTCGAGCTCCACCGACTTCTCCACGAGCGGCGCCACGTTCTTCAGGATGTCGATCTGCTGGTCGATGTAGTTGTCGATTTCGGACGCCAGCCCGTTGATCTTCTGCATCAGCCCCTGGAAGTGGCTCGCCGTCGCCTTCTTCCGCCAGAACAGCAGCGCGAAGGGCACCAGCGCCCCCAGCCCCGCGAGCAGGTTGGGCACCAGCCCCGCGTCCAGCGGCCGCTTGGCCAGCAGGTACGCCAGTGCCGCCACCCCGGCCAGCCCGACGCCCCAGTACAGCGCGACCGCGCTCCCGTCCCGTTCGATCGGGATCGACCGCTGCGCCACGTACACCTCGTTCTTGGCCTTGTTTTCCTCGCTGGCCGAAAAATCAAGCATGGTATCCATCGTTTCCTTCCTTTCTGGCATGTGTCGGTTTGGCAACTATATCGGGAAGTACCCTCGAAGCAAGGTTTTTGGATGCGTCACAACTCCAATGGGACGGTGGGGGCCCGCGCCCTACTTCCGGGGATGCATCTGTCCGTTGTGGGGGCCCTCCCCGTCCGCGTTCCCTGCCCCGTTGAATACGCTTCACCGGTGCGTATCCAATGGGGCGGGACGCCGGGTTCAGATCATGTATTTCCCGCAATCATGGCTATGAGAATCACGACGGCGATGCCAATCAAGGTAAGACAGCCCGCCTTGGTGGAACCCATTTTCAGGAGTAGCTTGATGATAAGGGTATAAACGGGATTACCCATTTTATTGTACTTGCCATCGTCATGCCACACCTCCCTCCACGGACAATCCCGCAGATCGCGTATTTTCCCTATGCACCCTTCCGCCTCCGGGGAGACGCCCTGGCGGCGCATTTCTTTCTCCATTTCTTTCTTCGCCTCTTTCAGCACCTCCTTGAGGTCCTCCTCGGGCATTTCGCTCAAGGCTTCTTTCTGTTCGTCGTCCATGTGTTCCTTCAGGGCTTCCAACAGTTCTTTTTCATCTCTCGTCAGCATGGCTGTTCTCCTGTTTGTTTGTTTTCGATTGCTTCTTTCCCTCCCCACATCGTCTTCCACACCGTCGCCACCGTTTCGTACGCGATCGCACCTCTCCATCGCCATCAAAGCCACCCGATCGGACCCGGGTCTTCCACATGGAGGTCCTCGTCTTTCAGCCCGGAATGGACCTCGAATTCCTTCCGGTACTCCGGGTGGAAAAACAGGAGGATTCTCCAATCGTCCTTGTCGAGCGTTTCCCAGGGGCAATAGCGTCCCAACTTCTTTCTCCCGAACAGCAGCCCGGCCCAATCGAAGCCCGTGAACTTGTCCCACGGACATTTCTCCAGCAGTTCCGCCGGAACGTCATGGGTCCTCAGCAGGAACTCCCGCCAATCCACCACCGAGAAGCCATCGACGCTTCCCTGCGGCACCGTCCGTGCTTTCCCACCATGTTTTTTTTGCCCTTTGCGTCCGGCATCGGCCATTTGCCTCGCACTCATTTCCTCATCTCCAGTTATTCCCGAGAAAGCGTCAGAAGTCCCCCGGCATCGCGGCTTCCAAACACCCGGCCTCTGGTACATTGAAGAGCTTGTTCTCTCGAATGCTGGTAGGGCGGCGAGTCCCTTCGCCGCCGTGTGCCTGGCAAGCGCATGGCAAGCTTCCATCTTGCCTTCATGCCTCATCCCTTTCGACACGGCGGGCAGGGGACCGCCCGCCCTACCCGGGCACGACAAAACCGGTTGTTTTGACTTTGCGCTGGACTAGTGCTCGTGCCGCCCCGACGGACTGTACGAACAGCTCCCAATCGAAGTTGAACCGCACCAGATGCACTTGCCGCCCCCCGGCCCGTGGCGGTGCTTCCCGGTCGGACTGTACGAACAGCTCCCGTAAGACGTCGATCCGCAGAATTCGCAGTGCCTCTCGTCGTCCCGGTGCTCGTGCTTGCCCGACGGGCTGTACGAACAGCTCCCGTAGGACGTCGATCCGCAGAATCGGCATTTCGAACTCATTTCTCTTCCTTTCCGAGGCTTTTGCCTCCTGTTTCCTTCTTCGCCGCCGTCGCCGGCACCCGCCGGCATCTAACGGCAAAATGACGTTTCCCGGGCGGTCGGACACCATGTCCACACACCACCCTTCACTCCAATACTCGCCCTCCTCCCACATAATCTTTCACCTCAATCTGAAATTTTCATTCCGCGGCTCGTCGGAAATGATGGATTTCTTTCCGTTCCAATTGGTTGGGATTCCGAACATTCAACATCGTCTGATGGAACCATACTGGCGATGGCGGGGCCCCGATGCAATGCATTCAGGTTGCCACCGTGGCAACCAAAACGGCTGGGCATCATCTGGAGCCCCGCCCAGCGTCGCGCCCGGAAGCCGCACCTCCGGCCCCCCCGCGATGCTTCTCCAGAAGCCCCCGCGCCACTTCCGGGGGTGCGGCATCCTGCCGCGCCGGTGGGCGAATGCGCGGCCGGCAGGCCGCACCGCAAACTCGTCACTCGTCTCTCTTGGGCGGGTTCAGAGAAGGTGTATCCGCATCAGGGGAGGGCCCGGCTCCGTCCGGGCCGTCTCCCCAGGACGCTTCAGGGACATGATAGGGACACACCGTTCGCGCGTCCGCGACAGAGCGCGGCCCTCCCAAAACGGATACATCATTTCTTAATCCGCTCTTGGGCGGCGCGTTCGGCGAACGCGCCCTACCAGCGCGCCGGAAGGCGCGCCACCGCTTCTTGTCACTGTTCACTGCAAGCGACGAGTGCCAAGTGGGCGGTGCGCCCTGCGGGCGGATCATTGCGGGAGGAAAACGGGAGGAGAGCGGGAGAAGGGAAACTACATGAATGTCTCGAATGCCGCTTCGCGGACGCGGAAAGCTGCCAAGGCGCGAACAGCCCTCGGGGATACGCCTTCCAGAAAAGAGGCAGGCTGAAAAGGGGCAGAAAAGGGGCCAGACCCGGGCCCGTCCCCAGCAGCATGAGTCAGGGGGCGCAAACTCAAAGCGCCCCCTTGTTCTCACCGCCCAACCACGTTGCCGGCGATCACCAGGATGACCACGGCCAGCACGGCAAGCAGCAGGGACCACAAGATGCATCCGGCAGCCTTGCTGCCCTCTTTTTTCTTCTTGAACAACCAACCCAGTGCCTGGCCGATTGCGGCCACGCCTTCATTTCCTTCACCATTGCTCATTGTTTTTCTCCTTGTCGCTTCTGCTTGGTTCGTTTGTCGGGAGGGGAGAAGCGATCCCTCCGGAAATCCGGTTTCCTTCGTTTTTTCCCCACATCGTCTTCCACACCGTCGCCACCGTCCCGAACGCGATGGCCCATCCGCACGTCGCCGCTTCCGGGCAACTTTCCATGCAACGGGTTCTTGAACAACCGGGACTCAAGGCAATGTGGACCGCCCGCCCGTCTTCCCCGTAGGGGAACCACGTTCCCTCGCTCCCGTGGAAATACAGCGTCAACGTGGGCGCCCCCAGCATTGCAGCCAGGTGCATCGGCCCCGTATCGTTCCCGACCACGCACCGTGCCCTCCGCATCTGCGCGGCCATCCGACCCCAACTCGGCGTGTCGACGACCTCGAACCCCTTCGCCGCCGCCTCTTGTCCCAGCGACCGCTCGCACGGCCCGACCTGGAACACCGCCTCCAATCCCTGCGCCCGCACCTCCCGGGCCAGCTCCAGGAACCGCTCCATCGGCCATCGCTTCCCTTCCGAGCCGGCCCCCGGAACGAGCAACACCGTTTTCCCCGCCTCCCGCCATGCCCCCGACCACTCCTCCGGTTCGTCCACCCGGAAATCCCTCTCTCCCAACCGCGGAAAATCGATGTGAAATCCCGGCTCCACCAACCGCACCAAGGCCGCCCCCTGCTCGCACACGCCCGTTTTCCAGCGCAAGTCCTCGTCATCCCACATCGACAGCGGCAAATGCGCCGTGTAGCCCTCCCGGCACATCTTTCCCGTCACCTCGCTCGTCTCGTACCCGTAGCGGGCCTTCGACTCCAGCGCGCAAGCCCGCCGGAACGCGTCGGCGTCGTGCCGCGTGTTGAACACGGCTTCGAATTTGCCGAACGCCGCACGTTCTTCCTCCGTCCAATCCCGCCCCGGCTCGTAAACCTCCACCGCGTCGCACCACGCCAGGCACCCGAACAGCACCCGGTTCGCCTCCGTGCAGAACGCGACGATTTCGCACGGCCCGTAAATCCTCCGCAACACCGGCAACTGCCCGACATCCACCAGCGCGTCCCCCGGCCGGTCGTGCGGAAAATACGCAATGCACCTCACACCCATTTTCTCACCCTCCCGCTTCCCCGATGAACCGTCGGAAATTTCCCGACATCACGGCTTCCGAATACCCATATTCGCGGGCCCCTTCGAGATTGTTCCGGTACAACTCCTCGGCCGTTCCTTCATAGAAGGAGAGATGCGCCGGAAAATCCGTTCCGAACATCACCCGGTCAACCACCCCTGCGGTCGCCAGCGCGGTGTAGTTCTCCGGCGGCATGAACGCCGTGTCCGCAAACAGCCACGGACATTCCTGCAGAGCCCGGATCGTTCCCGCCATCGGTCGACAATGGGAAAGGTCCGCGCGCAGGCCGGGATGTTTCAAGAAGAACGGCAACAGATCGCTTGGACGGCATCCAGCATCTTCGCCCCCATGCACCTGAATCGGAATCCCTCGTTCTTCCAGAATGCAAAGAATCCGTTCGAGATCCTTAGGACGACCTTTCACCCAAGCCGTTTCCCGTTCGTGCAGCTTGACACCCTCCCAAATCCCGTTGTCCAACGCCTTCAGGTCTGGATCGGCGTCGTAATACCATCCCGTCAGCCACAGAAAGGCGTGGGCCCCCTCTCCGAAGGCTTCCCTTGTTTCCATGGCGGACCGCTTGACGACTTCAAACGGCACCCCCATCTGGGCATCCAGCGACGAGAAGATAAATGCGCGAACACCGCACGTTTTGAGCAAATTGGCTACAAACCGGGGGGATGCTTCCGGCGGAATGTCTCCATTCCCCGGCGTTCCCACATGGACATGGGCATCGCAAATCATGGTTGTTTTCTTGCTTCCATCATCAACCGTTGCTTTTCGTCCACGATTTCGTGGTTGAGTTTCGCCACACGGCAGAAGTGCTCCGCCGGTTCGAACATGTCCCCCGTTTCGTTGAAGTTCCGGCACATGCACACCGAGCAATAATCCCGGTCCCCGCACGCCGCGCACTTCGGGAAGCTCGCCCCAGTGACGGACCGGATACGCAACGTCTCCGGCGATTCGTTCCAAATCCACTTCAAGTCGTGTTCGCGGCAGTTGCCGAGGACGACCCCGCCGAACCCCGGGCACGGATAGTAGTCGCCGTTCGCTTCGAGGCACACGCTGCTCACGCACGCGCCGCAGACCTTGCGCTTCTTCCATTCCTCCGCCGGAAGCATCTCCTCCTTTTTCGCGGGGTCGAAGTATTCGCTCTGCATTGGCACCGACCGGAAGACGATGTCTTCCAGGATCGACCGCGTCTCCGCCAAATCCAGCCGGCACGCAAGATTGCTCGTGTCGCAATTCTGCTTCCCCATGATGATGAAGTCCGTCTGCGCATCCATCCGCAGGCTTCGTGCATACTCCAAGACTCCCAGATAGTCCCGGTAGTTCGGCTTCATCGTCGGGCACGAAATCCGGCACGGCACCTGCGCCTCCCGCAGCTTCTCGATGGCCTGTTTCGTCGCCGCCCACGACCCCGGACGCTTCGTGATGGCGTCGTGCGTTTCGGGATCCATGCTGTAGAGCGACACCTGTACCGTCGCCTCCAGCTCCCGCAGCAGCGCCACCCGCTCGTCCGTGCAGAGCGTCAGGTTCGACAGCACCCCCACGATGAGGTCCTTTTCCCGCGCGTAGCGCAGAATCCGCTCGAAGTCCGGGTGCAGCATGCACTCGCCTCCCGAAATCGTCAGTTCGATGCCTCCCTGCGCCCGGAACTCGTCCAGCACCCGGCAAACATCCCCGAACGGCAGGAACACCGGATTGTATTCCGGAATGTAGCAGTGGACGCACCGCTCCGTGCACGCCTGCGTGATGTCCATCTGCAACTGGAAAACCGTCGGATGCTTCGCAAACCATGCCTCCAGCAACTCCTGCGGCACCTCCCCATCCGGCCGTTCCGTCGGGTCAACGCGGTGCGTGTCCATCGTCTTCGGCTTCTCCACGTCGTAGGAAAACACCGGGTCCTTCGCCGCCATCTCCTCCTCCGACTCCCCTTCCAGCACCACCCCTTCCCCCACCAGCGGCGCCAGGAACTCCTCGAAGTCCCGCTCGACCGTCTCCCGGTCCACCCCCTTGAACAGGCCCCAAATCCGCTCGACGATCTCCCCCTTCTCCCTCGCCTCCCTCGTGATCCACCGCATGAACGGCTCCGCGTCCATGAACACCTCGTCCCGGTTCTTGATCCGCTCCAGCACGTACGTGAACGGCCCGTACTGCCGCACGAACGCATTTTTCGAAAGTCTCACCATCGTCATCTTTTCATCTCTCTCCGTTTCCCCCCGTTCTTTTGTGCCCGTTGTGGCTCCCCTCTCTGTGCCTCCGTGCCTCTGTGTGAGCTTATCCTTCCCCCCTCTGCTCCCCGAATGCCCGCCGCCAAACCCTCGCCGCCCCGCACCGCCACGGCGCATGCGTGAACATGTTCCCCGTCTCGTTGAAATTCCGCATCGGGCACACCTTGCACCAAGCCCGGTCCGCACACGACCCACACTTCCCGAAATCCCGGTTCTTGAGCGCCCGCAGCTTGTTCAGCGCCTCCCCCGTCCAAACCTCCCAAAGCGTATCCTTCCGCGCATCCCCGATGATGGCCCCGTGGAATCCGTCACAGGGATAGTACCGCCCTTCGGCGTCCAGATTGAGCCGCGCATCCCCGATGTCGCAGACCTTCGCGTCCGGGGCGCACCGCTCCGGCTCGGCACACTCTTTGGCAAATACGTCCTTGTGTTCCGAAACCAGCCCCTCCAGCTCGTCCAACGGAAGCGCATGGTCCCGGTTGGAGCAGGAGTGGTCGATGGGACCAAAAATCTCCGCGTCCGGAATCAAGTGCACCCGCCGCTCTCTCGCGAACGCCTTCAACTCCTCCACGCATCCCTTGTTCTCCCGCATGAACGGCGTGGCAACTCGGACCGGCACCCCCGCCGCCAGCAGCGCGTCGATGGCCGCTTTCGTCTTCTGGCACGACCCCGGCACTTGCGTGATGCCGTCGTGGATGGCGTCGGGCACGGCGTAAAGCGAAACGTTCACGAATTGCGGTTCGATTTCCTCCAACACCTTCACCATATTTCCGTCGCACTTCGTCAGATTCGACATCACGACAATGTTCAGCTCCAGTTCCCTCGCACGTCTCAGAATCATCCCGAAATCCCGGTGGAGCATGCACTCCCCGCCCGACAGGAAAACTGTCAGCCCCTGCGCCTCCCGGAACTCCTTCAGCACTTTCAAGGCGATTCCCGTGTCCAGAAAATGCGCCCCGCCTTTCGGCAGATAACAATGGACGCACCGTTCGTTGCATCCGTCCGTCAGGTCGAGGTGCAGCTCGCTCGGCAACCCGTGCCGCTGGTAGAAATCGCCCAGCGGGGTCCAATCGTCGTCCTGCCCCTCGGAAAGATTCGCCGCTGAACGGACCTCATGCTCGTCCTCGTCCGCCTCCCCCGTTGCCTCCACGTCTACAAACCGCTGCCCCAACAACTCGCCGACAACCGCTTCCACTCCCTCCCTCACCTCGTCCACGCCGCACCCGAATTTCTCCGCCACTGCGCGGACAATCTCCTCCACATCCCGCCATTCCCGCGTCACTTCGTCCAGAATCGACTGGGCGTCCTGCGTGACCGTGCATCCCCCCGTTTTCGGACACCACACCACGCTCTCCGCCCCCGCATGGCGGATGAAAACCGCTTTATACAATCGCACCTTCATGACCCTCATCTCGCCCTGTCGTCTCGTCGTTCTGTCGTCCTGTCTTGCGGCTCATGTCTCTCGCCAAGCCCGTTCCCTCCCAAGGCCACCCCCCGCCCAAAAACAAGAGCGGGAGGCGGCGTGGCATCAATCGTTGCCGTCCGTCAGCGCAGCGATCCGCAAAGGCAGGTTTGGTTGCTGAGGGAGCAGCCGGAGCAATGCACCGTCTTCTCCGGGCAGCCGGCGGCGAACGACTGCTTGGGGGCGCTCTTGGCGACGACTTTGGGCTTCTGGTATTTCATGTTTAATCCTTTCGAGGCTGTAGCCTCATTTGTTGCTTTGCCGCCGTCGCCGGCACCCGCCGGCATCCAACGGCAAAATGGGTTGTTGTCTGTGCGCTTAGCGCTCGTGCCTCCTTGTCGGGCTGTAGGGGCATCCCATTCCCGTCGACGTCGACCCGCACCAAATGCACTTGCTGCCGATTCCGTGCCGGTGGACGCCATCCGGTCCGTACGGACATCCTCTTCCGTACGCGCTCGACCCGCACCAATCGCAATGGCCTTCGTCGGCCCTGTGCTCATGCACTCCGTTCGGCCCATAGGGGCATCCGCGTCCGTGCGCGCTCGATCCACAATGTCTGCATCTTGTATCCATCATTCGCTCCTCTTGATGTTGTTTCGCGGCCGGACACCGTGTCCACGCCGCCCTTCACTCCAATACTCGCGCCCCTCCCGCAAATCTTTCACCTCGATCCGACATTTTCATCCCGCGGCCCGTTGAAGATGATGTAATTGCTTCCGTTTCAATTGGTTGCAGTTCCGAATGTCCAACACCGTCTGATGGCGCCATACTGGCGCGGGCGCGGCCCCAACGCAATGCATTCAGGTTGCCACCGTGGCAACAAGCCGGAACCTACAGCGGCTTACGTTTTTCTGTAGCTTCCCAGACGTGTTCCTCCCACAAGGTCGCGCGGGAGCGCGGCCCTCCCGTTGCGCTCTCCACGGGGAGGGACGCGCTTCTGCGCGTCCGCAGTGGAAATGCCTGACGGGACAAAAGATTGAGGATGCACAATTTCTTGCACCGCTCTATGCAACCGGAAGGGCCTCATTTTGGCTCCTCCGGAGGGTTGCCGGCGAAGAAGTCGGCGACCGGCGTCTGGAGGAGGAGGGCGATGCCGGCGAGGAGAGGGGGCGTGGGGAAGCGCTGTGCGGACTCCCAGCGCCCCCAGGTGCTGGTGGACACCCCGAGCCCGAGTGCGGCGCCGTAGCATTTGAATCCCCGTTCCTTGCGGATGCGGCGGAGGTTCGCGGCGAACGTGCGGCGCATCGCGGCGTAGGCGTCCTGAAGGCGTTCCGGCGTCAGGGGCTCGTCGGACGGGTGGAGCGGAGGTGCCATCTCAGAACCCCGGGCTCGCTTCCGACGGAATCCGCATGGGGGCCGCTTGCCGCCCCCCGCCATGCTTTGCCTCCGAGCGATCATGTCCCGCCCCCATGCCCGAGGCCCCACGTCCGCCACAGGGGTGCAATGTCCCGGCCAACACCGCCGTGGGTGCCGTCCGCATCGTTCCGCTGGCTCTTGGTGGATTGCATCTGCCGTCTTTTCGGCTCTTCGCAAAAGCCTGGATGCGGAGGCCGGGGAGCAAAAAAGGCACGCCCACGGCTCCCGCCCCTCGGGAGGCCCTGAGAATTGCCTGATGGGAAGACGGGAAAGCGGGACGTGCGCGATTGCACACGATCCCGAAGCGTCTACCCATGGTGAAATTTCTCAGGTTTCCCGAGGTGACATCTTCGCGATTGCGAAAAACTCGACTGTCTTTGCCGCACGTCCCCGGAAGGGGATTCCGTGGCCATGCAACAAGGGTGCTTGTACCCCGTCCCCATGGCCGCGCCAAGCAAAAACCGCCAGTTTTCCGCCCCGCTTTCCCGAAAACCGTTTTCCGCTTCCGTCCGTCGAATCCGTTGATATCGAGTTTCATCCTTTTCATCCGCGGCCGGACACCCTGTCCACACGCCGCCCTTCACCTCGATACTCGGGTCCCTCCCTGCAAATCTTTCACTCCCCTACGAAAGATTTTCCCGCGCTCCGCCCGTCTCCCTGTTCCCGGGCCGGGAAGCTTTGGCATGATTGGCTCCGGCGGGCAGGGACTGCCCGCCCCACCGGTCTTGCGCATGGAAATCCGCACGTTATCCGCTTGCCAATGCCATTCGTCGATTCCTCCGGCGATGCTTGTTTGCCGTGCCGGCCGTCCTCATCCGGTCCGCGGTGCCGTTCTATCGAGGGGGGGGCGTGCAACAAGGCATTCGGGTTGTCACCGTGGCAACATCCGGGCCGTGAATTCCACGCGTGCGCACGGAGGCTCTCAACTGCCTCCATCGTGCCTGCATGACCAATCCCCTCCCCGTCGCCGGGCCGCACAGTCCGGCACGTCCCCCGCCTTTTCAGCCGTCACGGGCAGGCTCGCCCCCTTCTCCCGGCGGAACGTGGACGGAGGCGGGAGGATGTGTTTTGAGATTACGGGAAACATTGACGTTCAACCGTTTTTCCTGCCATCCTTCCCTCCATGAACGACATCCCCCGCTTCCCGCTCGCCAGGCGTGCGGCGGAAGCCTATAGTCGCGGCCATGCACACCCCTTCCCCGACCGCCTTTTCCATCCAGGTGCGCGGCGCGCGCCTGAACAACCTCAAGGACCTCGACGTGGACATCCCGCTGGGCCGCATCGTCGGCGTCGCCGGCGTCTCCGGCAGCGGCAAGTCCTCCCTCGCACTGGGCGTCGTCTACGCCGAGGGCTCCCGCCGCTACCTCGAATCCCTCTCCACCTACACCCGCCGCCGCATGACCCAGGCAGCCCGCGCCGACGTCGAGGACGTCCTGCACGTGCCCGCCGCCCTCGCCCTCCACCAGCGGCCGGGCGTGCCGGGCATCCGGTCCACGTTCGGGACCATGACCGAGCTGCTGAACTCGCTCCGCCTCATGTACTCGCGCCTCGCCGCCCACCGCTGCCCCAACGGCCACCGCGTGCCGCCCTCGCTCGACGTCGCCGCCGGACGCGAACTCGCCTGCCCCGAATGCGGCGAACGCTTCATGGCGCCGGGTGCCGAGGAACTCGCCTTCAATTCGCAGGGGGCGTGCCCGCGGTGCGATGGCACGGGCGTCGTGCGCGAGGTGGACATGGCGACGCTGGTGCCCGACGACTCGCTCACGATCGACGAAGGCGCCGTCGCGCCCTGGCAGTCGCTGATGTGGTCGCTGATGAAGGACATGGCGCGCGACATGGGCGTGCGCACGGACGTCCCCTGGCGCGACCTGACCGACCGCGAGCGCGACATCGTCCTGCACGCCCCGCCCGAGAAGCGCCACATGGTCTACCAGATGAAGACCGGCGAGAGCGGCGAGATGGACTTCACCTTCTTCAACGCCGTCTACACCGTCGAAAACGCCCTCAAGAACGTCAAGGACGAGAAGGGCATGAAGCGCGTCGCCAAATTCCTCAAGGAGGGCCCCTGTCCCGACTGCTCCGGCACCCGCCTCTCCGACCGCGCCCGCGCGCCGCTCCTGCGGGGCATTCCCCTCGACGCCGCCTGCCGCATGACCCTCGCCGAAGCCGACGCCTGGGTCCGCGGCGTCCCCGCCTCGCTGCCCGCCCCCATGCGCCCGATGGCGGAGCGCATCTGCGAATCCTTCCACGACACCTCCCGCCGGCTCCTCGACCTCGGCCTCGCCTACCTCTCCCTCGACCGCGCCGCCGCCACCCTTTCCACCGGCGAACGCCAGCGCGTGCAGCTCGCCCGCGCCGTCCGCAACCGCACCACCGGCGTCCTGTACGTCCTCGACGAGCCGTCCATCGGCCTGCATCCGGCGAACCTCGAAGGCCTGTGCGGCGTCATGGACGACCTCGTCGCCGACGGCAACTCCGTCCTCGTCGTCGACCACGACCCCGCCGTGCTCGCCCACGCCGACTGGCTCCTCGAACTCGGCCCCGGTGCCGGCGCCGACGGCGGACGCCTCCTCGCCCAGGGCACCCCCGCCGACCTCGCCCATAACCCCGACTCGCTCATCGGGCCGTTCCTCGCGCCGCAGGCCGATGGCAATCGACTGCAATCGACTGCCGTCGATTGCACCCGCCTCCCCCAGATCCACCTCTCCACCGCCGCCATCCACACCGTCAAGCCGCTGAAGGTCGCCTTCCCGAAGGGGGCCCTCACCGTCGTCACCGGCGTGTCCGGCTCCGGCAAGACCACCCTTGTCCTCGAAAGTCTCGTGCCGGCCCTCGCCGCCGCGGCCGCCGGACGCCCCCTGCCGCCGCACGTCCGCTCCCTCGACGCCCCCGGCATCGCGCGCGTGCAGCTGATCGACGCGACGCCCATCGGCATCAACATCCGCTCCACCGTCGCCACCTACGCCGACATCCACGACGAACTCCGCCGCGCCTACGCCCGCACCCCCGACGCCAAAACCCGCAAACTCAAGGCCGGCGACTTCTCCTACAACACCGGCTCCCTCCGCTGCCCTACCTGCGACGGCACCGGGCAGATCAGCCTCGACATCCAGTTCCTGCCCGACGTCGACATTCCCTGCCCCGACTGCCGCGGCTCCCGCTACGGCAAGGCCGCCTCGGCCATCCTCCGCGACGGCGTCTCCCTGCCGGCCCTCATGGCGATGAACGTCGACGGCGCCCTGCGCGCCTGCGCCGGACTCCGCCTCGTCCGCCAGCGCCTGCAGACCCTCCACGACCTCGGGCTCGGCTACCTGACCCTCGGCGAGCAGACCCCGGGCCTGTCCGGCGGCGAAGCCCAGCGGCTGAAGCTTGCCGGCGAGATGGGCCGCAGCCAGGCGGACACCCTGTTCGTCTTCGACGAACCGACCATCGGCCTGCATCCCCTCGACGTCCGCACCCTGCTGGACGTCTTCCGCCGCCTGGTGGCGAACGGCGCGACGGTGGTGGTCATCGAGCACGACCGCGACGTCATCCGCGCGGCCGACTGGGTCCTGGACCTGGGTCCCGGCGGCGGCGCCGACGGCGGCCGCCTGGTCGCCTCCTGTCCCCCCTCCGCCCTCCCCGCCGTTCCCGCCTCCCTCACCGGCCGCTACCTCTGACCCGGTCCGCGCTCCGTGAAGTCCCGCCCCGGCCGCAGCAGCTCCGCCCACTCCGCCAGCCCGTACGCCGCGTGCATCACCGGCACCACCGCCGCGAGCGCCCAGTCGCACGCCCGGTGCGTGCGCCGCACCGTCCACGCCGCCACCGCCAGCGCCACCAGCGCGTACGCCGCCAGTTCGCCCGCCAGCAGCCAGCGCGCCGCGCGCGACCACGCCGACGCCACCGCGAGAGCCAGCGTCGCCGCCACCCACAACCCCGGCACCAGCGGCGCCGCGTGGAACGACACCCCCGCGCGCAGCAGGCGGATCCGCGTCGCCCCGTAGCCCCACATCTGCTTCCAGAACCGTCCCGGCGACGACCGCGGATAGTGCCACACCTTCGCCTCCGGCAGGAACCGCAGACCCCATCCCAGCTTCTCCGTCCGGTAGGCCGCGATCATTTCCTCCCCCGGATAGAAATCCGCCGGGAATCCCCCCATCTGCTCGAACGCCACCCGCCGGTACACCGCGTTGCAGCCGATGATCCGGTCCCAATCCACGGGATACGGCACCTCCCGGTTCTGCCGGTAGCGCTCCGCCACGTACCCCGCCGCCGGCGACGCCAGCGCCAGCCCCGCCCAGCGCGCCCAGGGCGACAGCTTGTCCGGAACCAGGCTCGGCCCGCACGCCAGCCCCACCGGCGCATCCGCGAACGGCTCGCGGATCTGCCGCGGCCAGTCCCGCGCCACCTCCACGTCGTCGTCCAGGAACGCCACCAGCGCCCCCGACGTCGCCGCCGCCCCCGCGTTCTTCTTGCGGCTGGAGTCGCCCGTCTCGAAGCGGATGTCCAGGTGCCGCACGTTCGGGTGCTTCTCCAGGAACGCCCGGAGCCCCGCCGCCACCTCCGCGTCCGGGACCTTCCCCGCCACGCACACCTCGATCTCCCCGAACCCCTCCGCGGCCGCCAGCGACTCCAGCGTCTTCAGCAGGATCGCCCGGCCCATCGTCGGGATGACGACCGACAGCGCCGGCCCGGTTTCGTTCGGATGGTTTCCTTCTTCGCTCATGGCTTCCCCGCCGTATATAGGCACCCCCGTGCCCCCCGTCAAAAGTTTTCGCCCCGGCCACCGCCCGGCATCATTTGAGATTACGGAAAACCTTGAGATTTTCCCGTGTTTTACCCCCATCCTCCCGCCCATGAACGCACGTCCGCCGGCCCGCCCCCGCGCCCGCCTTGCAAAAGCGCGCCGGTGGTGTAGATTGGTGGGGATTGAAAGGAAACGGCCATGGCCTGGGAATACAGCGACAAGACCAAACAACTCTTCATGGACGCCGTGCAAGGCAAGCCCGGCACCCATCTCGGCGAGATCGAGAACGCGGACGGCGTCGGCGAGCACGGCTCCATCGTCTGCGGCGACGCGCTCAAATTCACCTTCCGCGTCCGCCGCGCCGAGAACCCGCTCGACGACGTCATCACGGAAGCCAAGTACCTCACCTTCGGCTGCACCTCCGCCATCGCCGCCTCCGAAGCCCTCTGCGCGCTCATCGAAGGCAAGGGGCTGACCCCCATCCAGGCGCTCCGCATCCGCAACCAGGACATCGTCGACTACCTCGAAGGCCTCCCCCAGCAGAAAATCCACTGCTCCGTGATGGGCGCCGAAGCCCTCGAAGCGGCCGTCGTCGACTGGGCCGCCAAGCGCGGCGTGGACCTCGCCGCGGCGGGCGTCAAGCTCTCCGGCGAGAAGGCCGACGAAGACGGCCGCATCGTCTGCAAGTGCTTCGCCATCACCGAACCCTACCTCCGCCGCAAGATCCGCGAACTCCACCTGCGCACCGTCGACGACGTCACCGCGGCCCTCAAGGCCGGCGGCATGTGCGGCGCCTGCCGCTACGCCCCCGGCGGCATCCAGGACATCCTCAACGACATCTGGCCCGACGCCTGCGCCACCTGCCCCTCCGGCGGCGCCTGCCCGGCCTCCGCCGCCCCCGGCGCCCCGGCGGCCGCCGCCCCGGCCGAGCCCTCCCCCTTCCAGATCGCCAAGAAAATCGAGTCCGCCCTCGAAACCGACGTACGCCCCGCCCTCCGCCGGGACGGCGGCGACCTCGAACTCGTCGACATCAAGGGCTGGAAAGTCTACGTCTCCCTCAAGGGCCACTGCGCCACCTGCCCCGGCGCCTCCCACACCCTCCAGCTGCTCGTCGAACGCACCCTCAAGGACGCCGTCGATACCCGCATCGAAGTCATCCCCGTCTGACCCATCCCCCACCCCCGGACCCTCCATGACCGCCCCCCT